>NZ_CP033460.1:672962-1009443 GCF_003718735.1 Staphylococcus debuckii
GCGAAGAAATTAAAGAAGGTGATTAAAATGAAACAAAATTTATATCACACTTCTAAAATAACGCTATTTTACTTAAAACTAAATAAGTGGAAAATGTTCTTTTGGTTAGCTGGCCTTGTTCTACTTACTCTAATCATACCGCCAGCCTTTAAAAATATTTATCCAGATAATAAAGAATTAGTACCAGTATTTGAAATGTTCAAGAGTCCAGCCATGGAAGCGATGCTAGGAAAAGCACATTTATCTAAAGTGAATCTTGCTTCAATGTTTGCTTATGAAATGCAACTGTTTACGGTCATTCTTGTAGCAATTATGAATATTTTATGGGTAGCTAAAGATACTCGAGGAGAAGAGGAAGATGGGCACTTGGAAATGATGCTTGCTTTGCCGGTTGGACGTAATGCTGTACTCGCAAGTGCTGTCATTCAACAAGCTATCCTTAATACAGTAATGGGGATAATCATAGGAATCGGTTTAACTATGATGAACATCTCGCATTTTACTGTTGAAGGCGGCTTCTTGCATGGGGCAACTCTAGCAGCTTCAGGATGGATGTTTGGAATGCTGACATTGGTAATCGCCCAGTTAGCTGTTACAAGAAGTCAAACCACAGGCATCAGTATCAGCTTATTACTCATAATGTACTTAATGAGAGCGATAGGAGATGTTTCTGTCCAAGGACTATCCAATTGGGTTCCGCTTGGCTGGATAGCGCATACCGAAGTTTATACCAATAACTATTGGTGGCCAGTTGCCGCCCTAATTGCAACGGGGCTTATTCTCTTCGTCATTGCATATGTACTAAGCGGCAGACGTGATGCCGAAGCAGGAATGTTGCCGTCATTTTCAGGACAAGCCAAGGCAGGATGGTTGTTGAAATCACTTTTAGGTATGCAACTGCGATTACAGCGCACAGGCATTATAGCGTGGGGAATTGGTATGTTCGTACTTGGTTTAGCATACGGCTCAGTATTTGGTGATTTAGATACCTTTTTCAAAGATAATCCCATACTGCAACGGATGCTGACTGGCAATGGTTCGAATTATGCCGAACAATTTGTGCCTATACTGATGGCAATTATGGGAATGATGTCCACCATCCCAGTACTGATGGCAATTTTCAAAGTACGAAAGGAAATAGCAATACAACGTGATGAACTTATACTCTCGCATCCTGTTGGTCGTACACGTTATCTCATGAGCTTTATTTGGATAGGTTTGTTGAACAGCATATTGATGATTATATTGGCTGGTCTAGGCATGTATTGTGGCGAGATTAGCAGTATGAACCATCCGATTGCCTTTGAAAAAATCATTAGCGCTAGTTTAGTCTATATCCCGGCTATCTTAGTATTTGCAGGACTTGCAGTTCTAGTAGCAGGATGGTTTGAAAAAATGAGTATACTCGTCTATCTCTATTTGGCTTATTGTTTCTTGGTCGTCTATCTAGGTCAATTGCTGGATGTGAAAAAGTGGTTGAAATCTATCACTCCATTCGGTCATGTTCCAAGACTTCCGATAGCAGATATGGAATGGTCTCCATTATTATGGATGTTGCTGCTTGCTTTTATTTTTATAGTGACAGGACTTATCGGTTTCAGACGCAGAGACATATAAGGTATTTAAGCTTTCCAAAGCTTTCTTTTTCCATCAAAGCATGGTAAATTGAGTAGGTTATTAAGCATCAGGAGGAGACAATGGAAAAAACTTCACCTAATTGTCCGAGCTGCGGTTCGGAGTATACGTATTTGGACGGCGCATTATTTGTGTGCCCGATGTGTGCGCATGAATGGACACAAGATTCAGTTGAGGAAGCGGAAGAAGCATTAAAGGTACGCGATGCTAACGGCCAGGAATTGGCTGATGGCGACACGGTTACGGTGATTAAAGATTTGAAAGTGAAAGGTGCTTCATCTGTGATTAAGCAAGGCACGAAAGTTAAAGGGATTCGTTTAGTAGATCCTGAAGATGGACATGATATTGATTGTAAGATTCCGGGCTTTGGCCAAATCGGCTTGAAGTCTATGTATGTAAAGAAGATAAAGTGAGCAGAACAGAAATAGGAGCTGAGACAATAATGTCCAAGCTCCTATTTTTTATACCATAGATTTCTTTTGCTTTTTCAAAAAGTAACTCAGAATATCGCAAGCAATACAAATAATAATTAATGCAGAGAGGGTCAAAATTTGAGGTGTGCTGTCGATAGTGATACCTAGTTTAAATTCGCCAGTACTTTGGAAATTTGCATAGAATCCAAAGGCTAAAATAGCAAGGACGCCGATGATACAAGCAATTGCAATTAAATCACAAGCTAACTTAATACGTGGATGTTTCAATTGAGTGTTAATCATTGTGCACCTCCGTATTGAATGAATTGATATCTTACACTCATTATATCATATAAAATATGAAATTATTAATAGTGTTCCACTTGGGTTGAACCACCAAATTGATTCGATATCTCAGCTATCACATGAATTAAACGAATACAAAAGATATAATGGAAGTGTAAAGAATAAGTAAGTAATAGATTAGCAGTATTCGAGATAACTTCATACAAAGGGTGAGTACAATGAAGAAATTGATACAAGAAAAGACGACAATTTTATCGGATATGTTAGATGGTTTTGTATTAGCTAATCCAGAAACTGACATCATTGCGGAGTCAGTGGTGGTAAGAAAGGATAAGAAAGAGAAAGGGATAGCGCTAGTTTCCGGAGGCGGAAGCGGTCATGAACCTGCACATGCGGGATATGTGGCGCAAGGTATGTTAGATGCGGCCGTCTGCGGTGAAATCTTCACTTCGCCTACACCTGATAAGATTCTAGAAGCCATTAAAGCAGTCGATACAGGTGACGGTGTATTATTGATTATTAAAAATTATTCCGGAGATGTCATGAACTTTGAAATGGCACAAGAGATGGCGGAAATGGAAGATATTAAAGTCGGCAAAGTTATTGTACGCGATGATATTGCGGTAGAAGACGAAGAATTGCGTCGTGGTGTAGCAGGTACCGTCTTTGTTCATAAATATGCTGGTTATTTATCAGAACAAGGGATGGATTTAGAAACGATTGTAGAAAAGGTAGAACATCTGCTCAGCGGTATGCGTACTATCGGAATGGCTTTAACACCTCCACTGGTACCTTCCACAGGACAATTAGGCTTTGATTTGGCAGGAGATGAAATTGAAGTCGGCATCGGTATCCATGGGGAACGCGGATTAAAACGCGAAATTATCAAACCAGTTGCTAAAATCGCAGAAGAATTAGTACGGACTTTACAAAAAGAAGTTTCAGCTTCTGAAGTGATTGTAATGGTCAACGGCATGGGAGGCACGCCACTTTCTGAGTTGAATATCGCGGCAAAATACATCAACAAAACGTTAGCCGATCATGACATTGCAGTGGTAGATTGGTTTGTTGGAGATTATATGACTTCCTTAGATATGCAAGGATTTTCATTAACACTCGTGCCGAATGATGCAGAAATATTTGAGGCACTTAAAGCACCCACAGCGAGTAAGTATTTTGGATAATGACACAAGGGGGAAATTGTGATGGATGGCTTAACACTGAAAAAACGATTATTAAATTTACAAGAAACTTTTGAGGAAAGAGAAGATACATTAACAGAGTTAGACCGTGAAATAGGAGACGGCGACCATGGTGTCAATATGGTAAGAGGATTCAATGCGTTGGCCGATGCACTTGAAGATGTAGAGAGCGTGCCAGATGTATTGAAGACAACTGGTATGACATTGATGTCTAAAGTAGGAGGAGCTTCTGGTCCTTTATACGGCTTTGGATTTGTCAAAATGGCTCAAGTGGCTGAAGATGAAATTACAGAAGAAAACTTACCTAAACTGCTGCAAGCATTTTCAGAAGCTGTAGCCCAGCGTGGAAAAGTGGAGCTGAACGAAAAGACAATGTATGATGTGATTGAACCTGCAAGAGAAGCGGTGGCTTCCGGGGAAACGGTAGACATCTCATATCTGCAGCAATTAGCAGATGAAACATATCATATGATGGCAACGAAAGGCCGTGCTGCTTATTATAAAGAAGCATCTCGTGAACATACTGATCCAGGTGCGCAAAGCAGTGTCTATATTTTAAATGCTCTGATTGGAGATGAATAGCCATGACCTCAATTGTTGTCGTAAGTCATAGTGAAGAAATTGCGGAAGGTATACAGAAGCTGATTGCACAAATGACAGAAGGTGTTGAAGTGATACCCGTCGGCGGCAGTGACGGCACAATCGGCACTTCATTCGAACCGATACAACAAGCTATCGAAGGATTGAAAGATGATGCCTTGTGCTTCTATGATTTAGGCTCAGCAGAAATGAACTTGGATATGGCAATTGAAATGTACGAGGGCGACTATCGCGTTGAAAAAGTTGAAGCACCGATAGTGGAAGGCAGTTTCTTGGCAAGCGTCAATATTTCGACTGGGAAAGATTTTGGAGAAGTAGTGGAAGCGGTCGAAAGCGAATTCAGATAAAAAGAAAAGATGAAGATAGGGGAGACGTACTTGCGGGAGCGAGTGCGTTTTTTTATTGGATAATTTGATGTTTATTTGCCGTTTTCAAATAAATGATTTAGAGTTATTTATAAAAATAATTTATACTTTATTAAATTAAAACGATTTATTTATGGTAAGAAAGTTAAACTTTTATTTAAAAAGTTAATATAGTATATTAATTATAAGGTTTTAGTGTTCTAGAAAGAGCTTGTTACCCTGCCAAATTAGATGGTAGTCATAACAACTAGAAATACTACAAATAATACCGTTTAACACAACGATACAATTACTATAACTTGGAGGGAACAACATGATAAAAAAAGCAATTATTCCTGCAGCAGGTTTAGGTACGCGTTTTTTACCCGCTACAAAAGCAATGCCAAAAGAAATGTTGCCGATATTAGATAAACCGACTATTCAATACATTGTGGAAGAGGCATCTGCAGCAGGTATAGAAGATGTAATTATTATTACTGGTAAACATAAAAGAGCGATAGAAGATCATTTTGATAACCAAAAAGAATTAGAAATAAATTTAGAAATCAAAGGGAAGATCGAGGAATTAAACAAGACGCAATATCCCACAAAGTTAGTTAATTTATTTTATGTTCGACAAAAAGAACAAAAAGGATTGGGAGACGCAATATTATGTGCTAAACAATTTATCGGCAATGAACCGTTTGCTGTCTTGTTAGGTGACGATATTGTTCAAGCAGATAAACCTGCTATAAAACAGTTAATGGAGCAATATGAGAAAACAGGAAAATCAATTGTAGGCGTACAGACAGTTCCAGAAAGTCAAACGCATAGATATGGAATTGTAAATCCTGATTCGCAAGAAAACAATTTATATAAAGTGAAGCAATTTGTGGAAAAACCTGAACAAGGTAAAGCACCATCGAATTTAGCTATAATGGGACGTTATGTTTTATCTCCATCTATTTTTGAATATTTGGAAAGCCAAGAACGTGGCGCCGGCGGAGAAATTCAACTAACCGATGCGATTGAACGTATGAATAATGAAGAATCTGTCTACGCGTACGACTTTGATGGCCAAAGATATGATGTAGGGGAAAAAATCGGTTTTATAAAAACGACAATTGATTTTGCATTGAATAATCCTGAAATGAAGGATGAAATTAAAGCATACATTAGAGAAAACATAGATCAATAAAAGAAGTTCTTCAAATTAGGAAAGAAGGGTTACAATTGCCGACAGAAAAGATATTAAATGAAGCTCAATACGAACTTTCTCAATTATATGATAATAAATATGAAAAGATTTTATCAAAAAATTTAGGACAAAGAATCATTGAACATTACAATAATTATAAAAATGAGGAAATAGAATCAAAAACTATTCTTTATGAGACATTTCATGGGAAAAGTCTAACAGATAATCCTTATGCTATTTTTAAAAAAATAATTCATGATGAAAAGTTTAGAGACTATCAACATATATGGGTTATTAACAATTCAGAACCATACAAAGACTATCAAAAAATTAAAAATGTTAAATTTGTAAGTGTAAATTCAGATGAGTATTTATATTACTTGGCTACTGCAAAATACTTAATCAATAATACTTCTTTTCCGCCTTACTTTTTAAAAAGAAAGGAACAAATATATTTAAACACTTGGCATGGTACACCTTTAAAAACTCTAGGAAAAGATATGAAGGGACCATTGAATCAGCTTAAAAATCTACAGAGAAACTTTATTCAAGCTGATTATATTTTATCTCCTAATGCCTTCACAACTGAAAAGTTGGCAGCTTCTCATAATTTAATAGGTATATATGAGGGAGAATTTTTAGAAACAGGATATCCTAGAATAGACTTAATTACTGAGACTAAAGAAAAAGATATCATTAAAAAATTGAAAAAGTATATTAAAGTAAATCCGAAGAAAAAATTGGTTTTATATGCACCTACATGGAGAGGGAATGTAGGGGAAGAAAAAGATATTAAAAAAGAAATCAAAGATATCATTAGAAATATGCAAAATAATTTAGGGGATAGCTACCAACTTCTTCTGAAAGTTCATCCTCTGTTATTTAAATTCTTTAAAAACGATAAGGAATTAGGAGCAATTTTCATTCCGGATTTTATAGATATGTGTGAAATACTCTCTGTAATTGATGTTCTGATAACTGATTATTCAAGTGTCTTCTTTGATTTTTATGTCAGAAATAAACCTATCATTCTATATACTTATGATAAAGAAGAATATTTAAAAGAACGTGGAACATATTTAGAATTCGAGGATTTAGGTTGCTATATTGCAAATAATCAAAAAGAATTAAATCAATTACTGCAGAACCCTTAATATCTAGAAGGTTGCGCTGTAAATGAATTTGTTGAATGGCAAGATGGCACTGCTACTGATAAAGTCATAAAAGCTTTGTTTAATGGAACACAAGATCTTGATTATGCTAAAAAAATAAGCAATAACAAAAAGAATGTACTGATCTTTATAGACGATTTTAATGAAAAAGACTTTGAGAAAAAAATTGCATTCATCAACAACATGTCTAGAGAAGGGAATAATATTATTGTCCTGACAAAAGATAAATTGAAATACGAAGAAGAGAATCAATTAAAACAACTTACAGATATAAAGTTATTCTTTAGATTTGGGAAATTAAATGTGAGTAAAGAATTGTGGATTGAATATATGCTTTTAATGGAGCAGCAAAATGTTCATTTGAATCAGAGTAAATTAGAACAAGTTTCTCTAAACGAAATCCATAGATTGCTTGGTTATATTGAGATTAATAAGATATATAATTTAAGTAGTAATAAGTTCTGGAAAAATATTTTAGGTAATTTCCCGATTGCTAGTAAATCCAAGTTTCAATACTTAGGAAAGCATGATTTGCAGATCATTGAAGAAGATGAATTTTTCTTTAATAAGAATGAAAATAGAAGATTCGAACGCTTTATCTCTTTTGAAGCGGGAGCATTAGCTATTAAGAATAACTACAAAGATATTCAATTTATTTATAGTGAAACTGAAAATGAGAATACTAATTCATCAATCATAGAGAGAGATAATAATTACTTTATTCCAACAGTATCAAATTCTATTAACACTCAGTATATTATGGTTAAACAGAATATCTTGAATGAAGATTTTGTTTTAGTAGATGCTGCAAATCAATCATTTAAAGAAATAATGGCTTTTTATTATAGATTCAACAAAAATATATCTGCTAGAGTAGCAAGACTTATTCTAATAAATGTAAGCCATGATTTGATTGATGATATTAATCAAGAGATACAAGAAAGAGACTTAGTAATGCCCGTACTTAAAGAAGAAGGAGACTTGTATTACCTTGCTCATAAATCAAAATTTTATTTTGTTTTAGAGGATTTAAAAGATGCATTTTATAAAATAGCTAGTGCGCTTCAAAATGATATCGATGTAAAAGTCTGTGACGAAAGTTATATCAATAAAACATTGAAGCTAGATATGGAATGCATTAATAATTGGGAAGCCTTTTTACCGCTTTTTAAGAAATATGATTTATTATCTTCTAGCAACAAAGAAAAAAGATCTGATGAAAGAGTGGAGATATTAAATGTCTAAGTTAAGCTCATTAAAGAAGATTATGCTTAAACAGAAACAAGAATTAGAAAAGCCTGTAATTAAATACAAAAGAGAAAAAAACTTTAAAAATGCTATTGATTTCACCAACTTTTTTAACCATAAGCCTTTAAAGAAAAATCAAATAGTGGTAGCCATTGAGACATTGCCGACTCAACAAGAATTAATCCTTATAAAGAGTTTGAAGCAAAAGTATCCACACAAAAAAGTCTATATTGCTATCAAAAATTTAGATGAGATAGACGAAATACCTGATGAGTATAAAGAGTACAACTTTATAGAATTTGATGATGCAGCATTTCTAAAATTGTTAGTAACAAGTAAGTATATTATTTCGTATACAATATTACCCACTTACTTTATCAGAGATAACAGACAAATTTTAATTCAAACTTCTGATGATTTCTCAGGAAAAATCGTTGAGAATAACCAATTTGATAAAAGAAAAATTCGTATTCAACATTCATTATTCCAAGCTTCACACTTATTATTCAAAACAGAAAACGAAGTAGAAAAATACACTTCGTTATTTAATCTCAATGGCATATTTGAAGGTCATATATATAGCAATGCCAATTTTTATGTTAAACAAGAAAACAATAAAAGATATCCAAGCTTTATCTTATTAAATAATATCTACTCTACTTCGCAACTCAGCGAGATATTAAGTAAAGCAGACGAAGTACTTTCTGATTATTATATTGTCGCTCATCCAGATGTGTATGAGTATTATTCAGAAATTGATGAATTAAATTATCTATTGGTCTCTCAAAGTATTGAAAATGAAGCATTAAATTTCAATGAAGCAGATATTATGTCTGATAAAGAAACAGATCTTATTGGAAAAGAAAATATCTACTATCAAATTGACGAAGAGGACGAGCTCTATTTTACGCATACAGAGCAGCGCCCGTGTCAATTAAATTTCAATATCATATTTAATATTATAGATGGTAAAGAAAAAGATTATTTTAAAATAAATAATGGTAAACAAAATATCATTATGTACTGCGGAGGTTTTCAGCCAAACGGTATTACTTCTTCTGCAATCAATTTATCGTACTCTATTGATTATGAAAAGTATAATTTGATAGTTATAGATAAAGGCCAAGTAAATAGTGTAATGGAATATAATATGGAGAGAATTAATCCTAGAGCAAATTTAGTATTTAGAATTGGTCAAAGTAATACTACTTTTAATGAATATCGTAAAAATCAATTTATTACTCAAAGAAGAGGTTATAGAGGATTTTTAGGAACAGAAGATTTTAAAAACTTCTATAATAGAGAACTCAGTAGAATGTTAGGGGATATTCATCTAGACATAGCAGTAGACTTTAGCGGTTATGTACCATTTTGGACAGCTATGTTTGCTTTTGCAAATATAGATAAAAAAGTAATTTATCAACACAATGATTTGCTAGCTGAAACAAAGAAAAAGATAAAGGGACAATATAAGCATAAATACATCTTGCCAAGAGTATTTTCGCTATATCAATTTTACGACAAAATCCTTTCAGTTTCTGAACCGCTTAAAGAAATTAATGCGAAAAATTTAAAGAAGTATGCTCATTATCATCAGTTCGACTTTGTAAATAATATTATTAATTTTGATGATATATTAGCAAAATTGAGTAACCAAAACAGAGAACTTATCACATCAAATGAAACTGAAGATATTTATCTGTTAAAAGAAATGAAGGACGTTTCAATCGTCGAAATTGAAGATAAAAAAGACGAAGGAATTAAATTAGTAACGATTGGCCGTTTGTCGCCTGAAAAAGACCATAGCAAGTTATTTCACGCTATTAAAAAATTTAAAGATAATAATCCAAAGATAAATATACAATTGGAAGTTTTAGGATCAGGAGTATTATATTCTGAATTGCAAGCACTCATTTTGGAATTAGGATTACAAAAAAGCGTTCATTTATTAGGACAAGTCAATAACCCTTATCAATATTTAGAACGTTGCGACTGTTTCATTCTTTCTTCAAATCACGAAGGGCAACCAATGGTGTTATTAGAAGCGCTTTCTATCGGCAAACCTATTATAGCAACTGATATTACAGGAAATAGAGGTGTACTAGAAGGTACACATGGTTTGCTAGTCGAAAATTCAATAGATGGGCTAGTCGAAGGATTAGAGAAGTTTGCTCATCATCAAGTACAGGATAATTACGAATTTAATATCAATGAGTATAATGAAGCTGCAATTCAAATGTTTTACAACAAAATCAGTGATTAATTATTAAAATAAAGCTTAGGGGAATCATTTTATGAAAAAATTAGTGCCTATTGTATTTTTACACAACATCAAGAAAGTCAACGGGGGACTTCATAAAGCAGCGTACCACCGAATTAATACGTTAGCTAAAGTTTATAAAAGAGCGATTATTTTCACATACGGGTTTGATCCTGAATTTCAAGAACTATGTAAATATCACAAAGAAGTTGGTAATATAGCCAAAAATGTAGAAATATATAATTTATATGAGAACAATAATGCAGATTCTTCTACACAAAAATATGAGAAAAATCCTAATTATACTTATTTTGCTGATGCTAAAGAAAAAAATACTTATAGAGTTTTTGATGAAAAGGGAAGATATCATTACTATTTAAGATTACATGAGAATGGTACGGCTAATTTCAAAGATGTTTTTACCACACCTTGGAAGCGTTATTTAAAAGAAATTTATGGTCAAAATGGAAAAGTAAGAAAAGCAATTTATATGGATGATAGAAACAAACCATCATTCAATGTTTTATATTCAAACGAAGGCAAACCAGTGGTATCATCATCTTTGCACAAAGATAACTTCAGACCAGTAAATTATTTCTGTCATTTAAATGAGCAACAATATTTTGATGAGGCGACTATGGGAGTAGCTGTACTTAAAGAGTTTATAAGAGATATACCTCATCCATTATTATTTATTGAAAAAAGAGATCACGTAAAACCGTTTAATATAATAAAAGGTCCAAACATCAAAAAGATTTATATACTGCATAATAATCATTTAGATGCACCATTTACTGATATTCACAAATTTTCTCCTTCAGCAGATGATTTATTTGAAAGTATAGATAATGATGAAATCGATAAATTAGTAGTATTAACTAAAGAGCAACAAGAAGATATTAACAAAATCAAACACATTGAAGACAAAATAAAGGTGATTTCACATCATCAACCTAAATTAACGAAGTTCATGGAAAAACTACCTGAGAATAAAGCTCCATTAATTATTTCATTAGCTAGATATCATAATGCTAAAAACTTACCTGAAGCAATTGATATTGTGAAAGAGGTTGTCAAAAAAATTCCTAATGTAAAATATGAAATTTATGGTTACGGGCCAGATAAAGAAAAGCTGCAAAAACAAATTAAAGAATTAGGTTTAGAGAAAAATATCTTTTTAAAAGGACATGTTACAGATACTATCGAAAGATTAAAAAAATCCAAAGTATATTTATCCACTTCAAATTATGAAGGATTCGGGTTGTCTTTAATGGAATCTTTGGCTTGCGGTGTACCAGCTGTTACTTATAATACTAAATACGGTCCAGCCGAAATCATCAGAGACAATAAGGATGGTTTTGTAATCGATAAATTAAGCAGTGATAGAATTAAGCAAGCTGCAGAAAAAGTAATTCAAATATTGCAGATGCCGGAAAACGAATACAAAAAAATGCAGAAAAATGCGTTAGAAATTACAAAACGTCAACATGAGAGAAAGATAAACAAACTATGGTTAGAATTGTTAGATGAATTAAGCTGAAAATAAAAAAATATATTTTGAACACAAGGATTGAAGAGATGTAGAAATCACTTCAATCCTTTTTTACCTCAAAATATGAAATTTACTAAGTAAATGTTATAATTTTGTAAATACGATAGACATAAATTAAACTATTATTGTTTTATGAGATATGTTTGCGTGAAAATAATTACATATATACAGATAAATAGTCTGGAATAAGTAATTAATTGAAGGGAACAATCAATATGATATATACAATCACTTCTACTTTGCCGAAGTTCCATGCAGGGAGAACTAAAGCACTTTTGAAGCGGATAGATTTTATTCAAGATAAATTAAAAAGAAAGCAAACAATTCTTACGACTAATTATGACCCGAATTATCGAGATGTTTATCAATCGTTTGAAGAAAGAGGATTATTGAAAAGTAATATTCCAATCATTAATCTTTATGAATGGTTGTCGGATTATAATGTTTATAACATTCGTAAAACTAAATTTAAGAAACAAAAAATTTATAAACCACAGCCGATTAGAATTTCCAATTATGAAGCGAGAGAAGACGAAAAACGGAATGCCATAAGATATTATGATAAAGATACTGGCAAATATTTAATGTACCGCCAATTCTTCCCGGAATCTGACATCATTAAATTTGAAGATTATTTTGTAGATGGTGTGAGACATAAAATTGAACGTCATGAATTTAATATGTATGGTTACTTGCATAGAATCAGTAATTTTTCGCGTAAGCTAAATAAGAAAATCGAAGACCAATTTTATGATTTAAATGGCAATCTTTATTGTCGGAGATTCTTTGATGAAGATGAAAATAATCGTATTAAATCTATATTAGTCTATAAAAATGGTTGCGTAGAAAAAGGTTTCAGCAATGAAAAAGATTTGTTTACTTATTTCTTTAATCATATTTTTGAAGACGGTGACACTGTCTTTGATGATGCAAGATTATTAGATAAATCATTATTGAATTGCAATAAAAAAGTGAAGCCGATTATGGTTTTACATAATACACATTTGGAGGGCAATGAGATTAAAGGTTCATATCGAACAGCATTACTTAATTCGGATAAAGTATTTAAATATATTGTTCTTACAAATCATCAAAAAGAAGATATCCAAAGCGAACTCGATATTCCTGATGATAAGTTTGCTGTTATTCCACATTTTATAGAGAAATCTAAAGCAGCGAAAAGTGTGAAGAAAGATCGCTTTGTTTATATGGGACGCTTTGCACCTGAAAAACAAATTCCGCATATTATTGAGGCTTATAAAATTTTCAAAGATAAAGGTTACGCTACCAAATTAGTATTATTTGGAGCAGGCATCGGAGAGGAACGCCAGACTATCGAGAAATTGATTCAAGACTATCATCTCGAGAACGATGTAACTATCGAAGATTTCACTGAGAATCCTTTAGAAGCGTTCAGAGAATCAAAGGCTTCCTTGCTGACAAGCCGACGCGAAGGCTTCGGACTTACTGTAATGGAAAGTATAAATGAAGGCTGTCCGGTGATTGCTTACGATGTGAAATATGGGCCAAGAGAAATTATTGAAAATGGAAAAAATGGCTATATTGTGGAAGCAGATAATATTCAAGGTATTGCTGATGCGATGACCTCGATAATTGAGCATCCACTTCAACCTGTTAAAACTAAAAAGACTTTAACAGAAAAAGCTGCTATAAAAAACTTTAAACAACTCTTTAAAGAAATAGACAATTCAAAAGAGTAGATTATCATTTTAGACTGATACACAAATTAAGGGAGCCGGAATAAAATATTATTTCACTCCCGTTTCTTCCCAAATGATATAAAAGAGATAATACTAGAGGAGATAATATTATGAATGACTTAACTATTGTTATTACATATTACAACTCAGAAGAATATATCACAGAATGTATCAATAGTCTTAAAAAGCAAAGAAATCAAAATTTTAATATCGTTATCGTAAATGATGGGTCTGAAGATAATTCAGAAGCTTTACTTGATCAAGCTTTGCAAGATTATAATAACGACATTAAAATTATTAATTTAAAAGAAAATCACGGTCATGCCTATGCAAGAAATGTAGGGATAGAGCAAGTGGAAACACCTTACTTCATGTTTTTAGATGCCGATGATCAGCTTGCTTCTTATGCCGTCAATTTCTATTTGAAAAAATTAAATGGTTTAGATGGCTTAGTAGCACCTATTTATAAATTTACACTGAAGCAACCGCAATTTATCGATCGCAATAAAGTGAAAGTTGAATATCTCACAGGGAAAAAGAACCCCAATTCTTTTTTAAGAAAAAATACAGCTTGTAATATTATCTTTAAAACCAGTATCGTTAAAGCACATGATATTCAATTCGATGAGTCATTACATACTTATATTGACCGTTCGTTTTTAATTGATTATGTGCGTTATGTTAATCGTTTTGTAAGAATTTTTAACTTCCCATTTTATTATAGGGGTGAAGTTTATCATCCGTTTGAATCAGAAACTCTGTCTGAACAAGATTTCGATAATCTGTTTGAAGAATATGTGGAAAGCTATTTTAAACAACTAGAGCAGACAGATAATAAGCGAATTCGAGATTTCTTAAATCATAAGATGATTGCGAAGATTAAAAGAGATTTTGATCCAACAAGACGAGATATTGAACAAAGATATGACAGACATCAACAAACACTTAAGAAATTAGCAAAACACTTGAAATGGGCAATGTTAAAAGAAGGTTCTGGTTTGTTCAAAACAGAAATGGCTCTGTTGATGTTCAACCAATCCGATAAGGCATTCTCCTTAAATAAAGGGCGGGCTGCCGTGAGACATCTCAAAAACATCGCTACTAATTCAAAAAGGAAAAATCGCTCAATTTACGAGTTAAAAGATAAACCTGAAAATGTTTCTGATACAACTATTCTATTTGAAACTTTCGGTGGCAAAAATTATAGTGACAGCCCTAAATATATTTATGAATATATGATGAAACAGTACCCTGAATACCATTATATCTGGGTGTTTAACGAGCCTGAAAAACATAGTGTTCCTGGAAATGCTGTGAAAGTTAAAAGAGGTTCATCAGAATATTATAAAGCTTATTCAGATGCGCATTATTGGGTGACGAATGCTAGAACGCCGCTATATTTGCATAAGAAAGAGAATCAAACTTATATCCAGACTTGGCATGGTACACCATTAAAACGTCTGGCAAATGATATGAAAGTTGTGAGAATGCCTGGTACGACGACACCTAATTATAAACGTAACTTCCATGAAGAAACTTCCAGATGGGATTATTTGATTTCTCCTAACCGTTATTCTACAGAAATCTTTGAATCAGCCTTCTGGATGAATAGAGAACGTATTTTAGAAATAGGTTATCCTAGAAATGATGTGTTAGTAAATCGCGCCGATGATACTGAATTTAAGAATACAATCAGAGAAGGACTCAATATTCCTGAAGACAAAAAAGTGATATTATATGCGCCGACTTGGAGAGACGATGAGTTTATCAAAAAAGGCCAATACCTCTTTGATTTGCGTATTAACTTAGAGAATTTACAGAAAAAGTTAGGCGATGAATATGTGATTCTCTTACGTATGCATTATCTCATAGCCAATGCATTGGATCTCAGCGGATATGAAGAATTTGCTGTAGATGTTTCGAACTACAATGATATTTCAGAGCTTTACTTAATTTCAGATGCATTAATCACCGATTATTCATCTGTAATGTTTGATTATGGTATCTTAAAACGTCCGCAATTCTTCTTTGCTTATGACATTGATAAATATGACAAAGGTTTGCGCGGATTTTATATGGATTATATGAATGATTTGCCTGGGCCAATTTATACAGATCCATTTAAATTAGCAGATGGACTGAAGCAAATGGATCAAATTTCCCAAGCATATTCTACCAACATCAATGCATTTTATGAGCGCTTCTGTTCTCTTGAGAAAGGTACAGCTTCTGAATACATCGGAGAAATGATTCATAAAGACATTGAAAATAAATAATTAAAGGAAAGCGAGAATTTAAGAATGAAACGTGTAATTACTTATGGAACTTATGATTTACTACATTATGGACATATTGAACTATTACGTAGAGCAAGAGAAATGGGCGATTATTTAATCGTGGCACTATCTAGCGACGAGTTTAATAGAATAAAAAATAAAAAATCCTATTACAGCTATGACCAACGCAAAATGATGTTAGAATCTATTCGTTATGTAGACTTAGTAATCCCTGAAGACGATTGGGGACAAAAAACGAAAGATGTTGATAGATACGAAGTCGATACTTTTGTGATGGGACATGACTGGGAAGGTGAATTCGACTTCTTAAAGGATCAATGCGAAGTGATTTATCTTAAACGTACAGAAGGAATCTCGACTACTCAAATCAAAAAAGAACTATACGGAAAGGAAAATTAAGCAGGAGCTGAGGCAAATATTGTCTCAGCTTCTCTATTTTTTAATCTTTTCTTTTGAAGCTTTACACAATCATTGTTGCTCATTACACTGCTGTGCGTTAAACTGTATAAGAATGCTAAGATTCAGAGAATTTTAGGGGTAAAAGTAACTGAGATAAATAAAATGTTATTTTATCAGTATGGCAGTGAACAATTGGGGCAAGTTGAATGAAAAGCGACTGGGGATAGCGCAACTCATATAATCGATACAACCGTATATCGTTATTATATATGTTGCAATCTCAGTCTTTTTATTTTGCAGAAAACTGATGTCATAATAGCATTCTTTCTCAAGTTACTTATCATATATTCGGTGAATGGAGGATAGGTAAAATGAGTAATCAAAATGAGTTGAAACGTAATCTCGGATTCTTCTCAGCCATTTCCATTGTCATGGGAACGGTCATCGGAGCAGGTGTCTTCTTCAAAGTATCCAGCGTTGTGGAAGTAACCGGTTCTACGAGTATGGCAATGTTTGTTTGGTTATTAGGCGGACTTGTTACCATCTGTGCAGGATTAACAGCAGCCGAACTGGCAGCAGCAATTCCTGAAACAGGCGGTTTAATCACATATATTGAATATACTTACGGCAGCTTCTGGGGCTATCTATCAGGCTGGGCTCAAGCATTTATATATTTCCCGGCTAATATCGCAGCCTTAGCAATTGTCTTCGCAACACAATTAGTTAATTTATTCCATATGCAAGCGGGTTGGATTGTCCCGTTAGCAATTTTAACAGCATTATCGATTTACTTTATTAACTGCTTAGGTTCTAAAGCAGGCGGCATGCTGCAATCTATTACATTGGTCATTAAGCTGATACCAATTATTTTAATTGTAGTAGTGGGCTTATTCCAAGACAGCAATGTAGACTTTTCATTACTGCCGCTTCAAGCAGGTGAACATCACGGCTTCTTCACTGCCTTAGGTGCAGGGTTGCTTGCTACAATGTTTGCTTATGACGGTTGGATGCACGTCGGTACCATCGCAGGAGAATTGAAGAATCCTAAACGCGATCTGCCAGGTGCCATCACTATCGGCTTAGGTGCAGTCATGATTGTTTATTTACTCATCAATGCAGCATTCTTAATGACCTTGCCGATATCAGAAATCAGCGGCAACTTAAACGCAGCCAGCGAAGCATCAGTTAAAATCTTTGGTAACGGCGGCGGTAAAATCGTCACTATCGGTATCATGGTTTCCGTTTACGGTGCCTTGAACGGCTACTTAATGACCGGAATGCGCGTACCTTATGCTATGGCAGAACGTAACCGCTTACCATTCCGCAACTTCTTCTTGAAATTAACACCAGGACAAGCGCCATGGGCAGCAGGACTCGTTCAACAAATCATTGCATTCGTCATGATGTCACTCGGCGCATTCGATACCATCACAAATATGCTCGTCTTCGTCATCTGGACCTTCTATTCCATGTCCTTCTTGGCAGTTATGATTTTAAGAAAGAGAGAACCAGAGATGGAGCGGCCTTATAGAGTGCCTCTTTACCCGATTATTCCGCTCATTGCATTACTGGCAGGAATCTTCGTATTAATCAACACACTCTTTACACAAACACTCTTGGCAGTTATCGGTATTGTAATTACCTTATTAGGTATTCCAATCTATTTCTATAAAAAGAAACAAGAGGAAAAAGAAGGCATCAAGTAGAGGACTTTCTTGAGTCGGCGCGACAGCCGGCTCTTTTTTTCAAGTGAAAGAAGTTATCTAAAAATTCTAAATATAGCCTAGACCTAAACTGACTTTCTGCCGTACAATAATAAGTATAGTGTCGGTAAAATAGAAAGCCGAAATTCGATTATAAAGGAGTAAGGTACATATGAAAGTAGCAGTAGCTGGTGCCGGAGCGATGGGCGGCCGTGTCGGTACACAAATTCAACAAGCAGGATACGATGTGACATTTATTGATTATTGGGAACCGCATGTAGAAGCGGTGAATGAAAATGGGTTCGAAATCCAAACAGAAACCGAAACGTATCATATTCCTGCGACAATGATTTATCCGCATGAAGTGAAAGAAGCTTATGATTTAGTGATTATCTTAACGAAGGCGATGCGTTCAGAAGAAATGTTGCGCGATTTAAAACAGTATGGCGCGATTAATGAGGATACTTCTGTATTAACACTAATGAACGGTTTAGGGCATGATGAACGCTTTACTAAAATCGTACCGGAAGAACAGGTTTATTTAGCGGTAACTGTATGGACTGCAGGACTCAGAGGGCCGGGCCAATTGTTATTAGAAGGCACAGGTGCCATCGAGTTCCAACGTGTAGACGGAAAGGTAACAGAACGCACGTATGAAATTCAAAAGGTCTTTGAAGCGGCTGGATTGAATGCGACGATTAGTGATAATGTGATGGTTTCTGTCTGGAACAAAGCAGCATTAAATAGTGTGTTGAATCCTTTATGTACGATTCTAGATAAAACAATTGCTGAATTTGCGGAATATGATCAAGCGCATGAAATGATTGTACCGATTATTGAAGAAATTGTGGATGTCGGTACCGCAAGAGGTGTGGACTTGAATTTTGATACGATTGTGAATAAAATCGAGAAAACTTATCCAGTAGAAGCACAAGGATTGCATCATCCTTCAATGCATCAAGATTTATATTCTGGTCGTTTAACTGAAGTGGATTACCTTAATGGTCAAATTGAAGCATATGGCCAAGAATTAAAGATTCCGACACCGAATAATACGATGTTGAAACATTTAGTGCATCAATTAGAAATGAAATATGTTAAAGAATAAAGAGAAATTGTAGAAGCGGGGCAGAGATAATCATTTACTCAATATTATTTCTGTCTCGCTTTGTTAGGTAAACGATTCACAAGCACATTAAATGAACTAATTATAAGTGTGTGTGATAATAATAATCAGAGATGTAAACGTTTTACTTTTTAACAGCTTTATTGCGTGACTGGCAGTTGGCATTACACAACGGTTAGAAACGCACTAATATAAATCAAAGAACTTAAAGGAGGAACTTTAAGCATGAGTGTAAATGTAAGAGATTATACCCAAGATAGTTATGATTTATTTATTAATGGTGAATTTGTACCGAGTGATTCTGGTGAAACACTTGAAGTAACCAATCCTGCAACTGGTGAAGTATTAACGAAAGTAGCGAAAGCAGGAGAGAAGGATGTAGATAAAGCAGTTAAAGCTGCACAAACTGCATTTGACAGCTGGGGTAAAACACCGAAAGAAGAACGTGTTAAATTATTGCGTAAAATCAGTGACAAAATTTTAGAACAAAAAGACCGTCTTGCGATGATTGAAACTTTAAATAATGGTAAACCAATTCGTGAAACATCTACAATTGATATTCCGCTTGCTGCGCGTCACTTTGAATACTTTGCAAGTGTGATTGATACAGATGAAGGTACTGTAAATGATATGAGTGAAAATGTGATGAGTATCGTCCGTCATGAACCTATCGGAGTTGTGGGTGCTGTGGTTGCCTGGAACTTCCCAATGCTATTAGCAGCATGGAAATTAGGACCTGCTTTAGCTGCAGGTAATACAGTGGTAATCCAACCCTCATCATCTACACCGCTAAGCTTGATTGAATTAGCGAAAATCTTCCAAGAAGTATTACCAGATGGTGTGGTCAATGTCTTAACTGGTAAAGGTTCAGAATCAGGTAACGCCATCTTCAATCATGAAGGCGTAGATAAATTATCATTCACTGGTTCTACTGATGTAGGTTATCAAGTTGCTGAAGCTGCAGCCAAACGTATTGTACCGGCTACTTTAGAACTTGGCGGTAAATCAGCCAATATTATCTTAGACGATGCGAATTTAGATGTAGCTGTAGAAGGTATTCAATTAGGTATCTTGTTCAACCAAGGTGAAGTCTGCAGTGCCGGTTCAAGATTATTAGTCCAAGAAGATATCTATGATGAACTCATCAAACGCTTGAAAGATGTCTTCAGTCATCTTAAAGTCGGCGACCCAACTGACGAAAATATTCAAATGGGTTCTCAAACTGGTGAAGCACAAATGAAAAAAATCCAAAGTTATTTAGACTTTGCGAAAGATTCAGGTGCTGACATTTTAACTGGTGGCCACAGAATTACAGATGGCGAATTAAGTAAAGGTTATTTCTTCCAACCGACAATTATTTTAGTGGATAACAATGATAACAAATTAGCACAAGAAGAAATCTTCGGACCTGTCTTAACTGTAATCAAAGTTAAAGACGACGATGAAGCTATCCGCATTGCTAACGATTCTGAATACGGTTTAGCTGGCGGTGTGTTCTCACAAAATATCAACCGTGCTTTAAATATTGCACGTGCAGTACGCACTGGCCGTATGTGGATCAACACTTATAACCAAGTACCGGAAGGTGCTCCATTCGGCGGTTATAAAAAATCAGGTATCGGTAGAGAAACTTATAAAGGCGCATTAAAAAATTATCAACAAGTTAAAAATATCTTTATTGATACAAGCAATAAACCAAAAGGATTATATGAATCAGGACAAAGTGATGTCTTAGATCATGATGATCATAAATTCTAATTTCTAAATGAATGAAATCCCGCTCTCTCAGATGTGGTCTGAGCAGGGCGGGATTTTTTGTTATGGTTTAATTTTTACTTCTACATTCCTTTTCTGATTTTTTACATATAATCATCTAGTTAAAGTAGTATAAACGATTTTAATATAGCAATAAAAAATAACAATATATGAATTATCCCGTTTACTGCCACATTTCATGAGTGTTTAGTTTTTGTAAAGCAACCTGTAATTATTAGAAACACAGAAATATTTCTTTTATAATGATGACCAAATACTTTCGGTGGAAGTTAAATTAAGTGAAAATAATTTGCTAATGTAAAATCGGGTATACAGGAATTAAGAACTTGTATATTTCATTAAAATTCTTAACTTTTAAAAAGGATGGAGTAATAGAATGAGTAAAGTTAGAATGTTAATCCCATGTTTCAACGAAGAGGATGTTATTAATTACACGTATAAAGAGCTGACAAAAGTTTTAGCTGCAGATTCTGAACTCCATCATTACGATTATGACTTGCTCTTCGTAGATGACGGAAGCAAGGATCGCACAATCGATATGATAAAAGAATATAGTCAGCAAGATGAAAAGGTAAAATATATCTCATTCAGCCGTAACTTCGGTAAAGAAGCGGCCATGTTTGCAGGGTTAGAAAATAGCCAAGACGTAGATGCTGTGATAATTTTAGACGGTGATTTACAACATCCGCCTGAACTAATTCCGCAAATGATTGAAAAATATATGGAAAATGACACAGACCAAGTCATTGCAAAACGAAATCGTGATGGGGAAAAAGCTTCACGTAAATTAATGACGAAATGCTATTATAAATTGATCAACCGCTTTGTTGATGTCCCTATTGAAGACGGTGTAGGCGACTTCAGATTACTGAGTCAACGTGCAGTGCGTTCTTTAGTGGAATTAGATGAAGTTCAACGTTTCTCTAAAGGTCTTTTTTCATGGGTTGGTTACCCGACTGAAACGCTTGAATATAACAATCAAGAACGTGCGGCTGGAGATTCGAAGTGGTCTTTCTTTAAACTATTAGATTATGGCGTTGATGGCGTGATTTCATTTAATAATAAACCGCTACGTACTATTTTGTATTTCGGCATGGCCATTTTCGGTATCAGTATTATTTATCTATTGGTAAACTTTGTGATGATACTGATGAATGGTGTCGATTCACCAGGTTATTTCTCCACGATATTTGCTGTGCTGTTCCTAGGCAGTATCCAATTGATTTCCATTGGTGTCATCGGTGAATATATCGGCCGTATTTATTATGAAGTGAAGAATCGTCCTAAGTATTTGCAACAAGACACTAATTTGAACGATAAGGCATCGAGCAGAGATAAGGTTGCGAGTATTCAATCATCGAATCGTGAATACCGCGATAATAGCAAGGTTGAGCCTTTGCATCACGCAATGCGTAAACCTGAAGAACATGTGCCATACCAAGCTAATCGTGAAGATCGCGAAGAATTGGAAAAAGAAGAGAAGGTTAACCAAGCGCGTCGTATTAAAGAAATGAATCTCTAAATAAAGGAAGAAGCGATAAGTGCGTATGCAGACTTATCGCTTCTTTTATGTGCTTTTAAAGGGTTAGGCCCCCTTTTAAGCTACTTTTAGTTCGCAGAAAAGGTGCGCCTCGATGAGAGACGCACCTTTATTATTCCGTAAGGGAAGTAAGGGCTTAGAAGAGTTGTTTGTCTTTAGGGAACACGTCATCGCCTAGTGCGCGTTGTGCTAGGACGTTCAAGTAGTTCCATGGTCGGTCGAAGTCTGGTTGGAAGAAGAAGTCGACTAATGCAAGTTCTTCGAGTGTCCAGCCTGCGTTGACTGCTACTGACAGCGTGTTGATGGATTCTACTAAGTCTTCTGTACTCATAATTTGTCCGCCTAGGATGCGATGTGAATCTTCGTCGAACATGATTTTAAGGTGCACTGTTGTATCGTCTTGACGGAATTTAGGACGTACGGGCACTTCGATATATTTTGCAGCTAGGTTGCCGTCGTAGCTGTCTTTTTCTGTTTCGTGCACGCCTGTTTGGCCGAATTTATAATCGAATAATGCAAGGCCAGATGTGCCTGAAACGCGTGGCATCTTCATGTCTTTGCCTGCCATGTTGCGTGCTGCTACGTAACCTTGGCGACGAGAGTTAGTTGCAAGTGCGATATAGCGGTCTTCGTTGATAGGTGCGAATGGAATAAGTGTAGCGTCACCACTTGCATAGACGTCTTTTTCTGATGTTTCTAAGCGATCGTTGATTTTGATAATGCCTTTTTTGCCGAGTTCGACTTTGCCGTCTAGCCATTTTGTTGCAGGTTTGACGCCGACAGCAAATAATACTGTGTCTGCTTCGTATTCGCCGTCATCTGTGACTACAGCTGTAACGTTATTGTTGTCGTCTGCTTTCAAGGCTTTGACGTTTGCATTGCCTTTGAATTTCAAGCCATGTTCGGCAACGTTTTTCTCTAGAATATCTGTGAATTCTTTATCTAAATAAGTTTTGATGATACGGTCACCGTCATCCATAATTGTTGTATCGATGCCTGCTTTGGTAAAAGCTTCGGCTGCTTCGATACCGATATAACCGCCGCCGACTACAATGGCTTTCTTCGCATTTTGCATGCGTTCTTTGATTTTACCTGCCCATTCTTCACCGCGCATAAATAAAACGTTATTGTAATCGTTGATACCGTCGATTGGTGGTTCGTTTGGTACAGCACCTGGGCTTAAGAATAATTTATCATAAGAGACTTCTGAAGTGTTGCCGTCTTTTTTAACTGTCACAGTTTTATTTTGAGTATCTAAATCCGTTACCGTTGTTTGCAGATGCAAGTTCACGCCTTGTTCTTTTAATGAGTCTGCATCTGCATAATGCAAGGATTGTAATGATGGTGCGACATCTTCTAAATAACTTTGGATACCGCAAGATAAGAATGAAGGTGCATCTGCACTTTCAAATACTTCAATTTCGGCCTCTGGGTCTGATATTAATAAAGTTTCGATTGCAGCATAACCTGCATGTGATGTTCCGACTACTACGTATTTCATAATAGTGAAGTCCTCCTTTGGTTGAGCATTTCCGCTCTTCTTTGTCTATTATAAAAGTCGATTTAATCTATCTTTATATTTTCTTCACATCTATATATTTACCACTCAAGAAGTGTTTTATTCAGTTTAGCTGGGAATAATGGCAGTGTTAATAGAATTGTCAAAAATGAAGTTACAAATGGAGTGCTGGGGTGGTTACGTGTTGTTTGTAATAATTGTTATTACAAATAAGACAGAGTATGCTTAATTTATAACTTTAAATATTACAAATTATGGTTTGGAGGAATTGGATATGAGTAATAATGTTATTATCGTAGGTGGAAATGGTTTCGTAGGTCGAGAATTGACGATGCAATGGGCTAACAGATTCCCAGAAGCTGAAATTTACATTACGAGCCGCGGCGATAGAAAAGAAATTCAAGGTGCTCACGTTCATCATGTACAAGTCGATGTTAATGATGCGCAAAGTTTCGAGAATGCGTTGCATGGTGATGAAGCGGACTATATTGTTACGCTCACTTATGGCAGTCAAGACGCTGTAACTACTGTGCGTGATTTTGCGGAAAAACATCAGTTAAAAGCAATCGGTAATGTCGGTATCGTTAACTTCGGTATTCCTGAGATGGCAGACTTTGTAACTATGAAAAAAGGAGAATTGAAAACCTTGCAAGAAGGCTCAGTACGCGTGGCCAACTATGATGCTACAGTCATTTGGAATAAATATCGTCATGATGAAATCGGCAAAGGTATTAAAAATGGAGAATATGATGAGATGCCTCCTGTGAGCGTAGAAGTTGTAGCCGAGCAATTGATAGATCGCATTACAAAAGCTTGGAAAGCTTAGGTTAGACGGTTGTTACTAAGAGCTAGAGGAGAGTGGGCCGTATGCGTGTGAGTACTCAATTTCCTATTGCTGTTCATGCGTTAATCATGATTGCATACTTTTCAGATATACGTGTAACGAGTGAAATGGTAGCAGAAAGTGTCGGCAAAAATCCCGTAATCATCAGAAATGTTTACAAGAAGTTGAAAGATGCTGATTTATTAGCCGTTCAGCGTGGCGTTGGCACTACAGAACTGGTGCGTCCAGCAGATGAAATTAACTTGTGGGATGTTTATAAAGCCGTGGAAACAGAACAAATTGATGAAATCTTTAAATTTCCAGATACTTTCTCCGGCATTTGCCCAGTGGGGAGTTCGATACGTGAATTATTGACGTTGCATTTGCAAGAAGCCTTTGATGCATTGAAAAAAGAATTGTCAAAGACAACTATTGAAGAATTGCGCTTTGAAATAGAGGCACATCGTGAAAAAGCAATCGACTTTCCAGCTATTGTGCACTGGTATAAAAATCATGGCTTTGATAGCGGATTTGAAGATTTGGAGACGCTTGAAAAACTGGAAAAATAAATATGGTGTGATGTTGAAGTGCGGAGATAGAGGAGCTATCTTCGCACTTTTTATATGCGGTTATGAGATTTTTGGTTGCGGAGTAGCGTAATCTGGACACAAGATTTAGAGAAGTGTCTAGATTCCTCGCTAACAACCGCCCCGTCCCTCATCACATATTAGCGACCGCCCTCAACTTCTCCTCTCAAGATTCAGGTCAGCTCACACCATCCCCCTCGTTCTCCAGGGTTTCTTTTCCCAAATTGCAATGTGATCGGTTTAGAAGCATAATAGGATTAAACATAGAATGAAACGGGGGATTCGATGGCTGAGTTAGTGGCGGAGTTGAAGCATGCGCGTAAGGTGTTCGGCAAGCAGGTGGTGCTGGAGGATATTGCGCTGGAGTTGGAGAAGGGGCAGATTCTGGGGCTGATTGGTCCGAGCGGTTCTGGAAAGACGACGGCGATTAAGTGTCTGCTGGGCATGGAGAAATTGGATGCTGGTGAGGCGCTGGTTTATGGCAAGCGTATGCCGAATCGCAAGGTGCTGAATCATATTGGTTATATGGGGCAAGAACTGGCGCTGTATGAAAATTTGAGTGCGAAAGAGAATTTGAAGTTCTTCGGTAATTTGAAAGGATTGGCTGGAGATAAGTTGGATTCGGAAATTGACGCCTATATGAAATTGGTGGATTTGGAAGGAAAGTTGAAGGATATTATCAATACCTTTTCAGGCGGTATGAAGCGACGACTTTCGCTGGCCATTACATTGTTGGCGCATCCCGATTTGCTGATATTGGATGAACCGACTGTAGGGATTGATCCGAGTTTGCGACAATCGATTTGGCGAGAGTTGCGACAATTGTCCGAAGCGGGCCAGACCATTTTGATGACTACGCATGTGATGGATGAGGCCGAACGCTGTGACAAGGTTGGATTGCTGGTAGATGGTCACATCTTTGCACTGGGCACACCGGCAGAGTTGAAGCAACGTTTCAATGCGGACAGTATTGAAGCAGTATTCCTGAAAGCAGAGGAGGCGAAGGATAATGAGATTTAAAGCGATATTAGTGCGCGTCATTACCGATTTATTCCGCGACAAACGCACACTTGCCCTAATGTTTATCGTCCCTTTGCTGATTCTGACCATCATGTACTTCCTCTTCAACAGCGATACCGACGAACACCTGAAAGTTGGTTTTGCAGACAACGTGCCGAATCGTATCGTCAAAGCCTTGCCGGATGATAAGGCAGACACTTCCAAGTACCAAGATGTCGACTCAATTCAATCCCTTATTGAAAAGAAAGACTTGGATGCGTTCGTGGCGAAAAAAGGAAACCAGCTGGAAGTAACTTACACGAATGAAGATCCGAGCAAAACCAATGCGGTAAAGCAGATGTTAAATGGTGCGTTGCAGAAAACTAAAATGCAAAGTGTCATGACACAAGTAGATAAAATGAAATCGCAAATGGAGAAAATGCCGGGTGCAGCAGGGAAAAATGGCATGCAGGTCTCTGATAAAGGTATATCGTTGAAGGCACATTATTTATATGGGGACGCAGATAGTACATACTTTGATAAAATGTTCCCTATCTTGATGGGATTCTTTGTCTTCTTGTTTGTGTTCTTGATTTCTGGTATTGCACTGCTTAGAGAACGGACAACGGGTACATTGGAGCGTGTATTGGCCACGTCTGTAAAACGGAGCAAGATTGTATTCGGCTATTTAGTGGGATATGGTATTTTCGCGATTATCCAAACATTGATCATCGTGTTGTTCTCGGTGTATTTATTGAAAGTGGAAATGGCCGGTAATCTTGGCTGGGTATTGTTGATTAATATTTTGGTCGCCTTTGCAGCACTGGCGATGGGTTTATTTGTTTCTACATTCGCGAATTCAGAATTCCAAATGCTGCAATTTATACCGATTGTAGTAGTCCCGCAAGTCTTATTCTCCGGCATTATCCCGTTAGATAATGTCAATCGTTGGATTGCAAGTATCGGCTACTTATTCCCATTGCGTTATGCAGGTAATGCGCTCACTGAAATTATGGTGAAAGCAGAAGGTATCAGTCATTTCTGGTTGGATATATGTATTTTATTACTATTCATCCTTATATTTACAGTGTTAAATATTGTAGGATTGAAGCGATATCGAAAAGTTTAATAGATGTTGGGTTGGAGCGAGTTGCGTTAAGTGCAGCTCGCTTTTTTGGGTTTGGGGCAAGGGCGGAGATTAGAAGCGGGGGATAGTTGAGGAGAGGAAGTGCAATATTTGGGGATATTGGCCAAGATGGCGACGAACATGTCCAATAAATGGATATATTGGCCAAGATGGATGTGAACTTGTCCAATAAACGGATATATTGGCCAAGAATTGAGTGAACGTGTCCAATATCTTCTTCCCACCGAAAACTCCTATAATTCCCCATGAAAATCCACCCACATATCTCATACTTATATTAATTTTATTTCTGCTTATAAAATTTTTAAAAGTAATCGAATTTAGAAATGTTAATTTACTCATATAATTGTAATTGATTCATTGACAATGCTTACATGATATTTTAAGGTTTATGTAAACGATTGCATAGTTGTATACAAAGATACAAATAATAGGAAAGCACAATAATATAATTTTAATAGAAGGGGAAACTATGTCGAATAATATTGAAACAACAAGACAGATGATTAAAGATGGCGGTTTATCTATCGGTATCGAGTTTGGTTCAACACGTATTAAGACCGTAGCGATAGATAAAGATTGCCAAACGATTGCTACTGGTTCATTTGAGTGGGAGAACCAATTTTTAAACGGTTATTGGACGTATTCTATCAATGATGTTTGGGTCGGTTTGCAAAAGAGTTATCGCGAAATGGCAGACAAAATAAAAAATGATTTCAATACGACAATTCGCCGCGTGAAATCATTAGGAATCAGTGGAATGATGCATGGTTATTTAGCGTTTGATGAAAAAGATGATTTATTAGTGCCGTTTCGAACATGGCGCAATAATAATGCTAATGAAGCGGCTGGTATCTTAAGTCAAGCATTCGGTGTGAATATTCCAGAACGTTGGAGCATCGCACAACTTTTCCAATCAGCTTTAGAAGATGCTCCGCATACCTCTCAAGTACGCTACATGACTACATTATCAGGTTTTGTTCATTGGTATTTAACAGATGAACGCGTATTAGGAGTTGGAGATGCCTCTGGAATGTTTCCAATCGATCCAGAAACTGGGAGTTTTCGCGAAGATTTATTAGATCAATTTAATACACTTTTTAAAGAAAAAGGATTTAACCAAGATGTTCACCAATTATTGCCTCGTGTCCTGAGCGCCGGCGAAAATGCAGGTTACTTAACAGCAGAAGGTGCGCGATTGATTGATTCAGCAAATGAATTAGAAGCAGGCGCCCCTTTATGTGCACCTGAAGGCGATGCAGCCACAGGTATGGTTGCCACAAATAGTGTAGCACCGCGTACAGGCAACGTTTCAGCTGGAACAAGTATATTTTCAATGATCGTCTTAGATCATCCATTGAAACGTGTTTATCCAGAAGTAGATTTAGTTACAACGCCAGCAGGACATGAAGTGGCGATGATACATGCCAATAATTGCACGTCAGATATTAATGCATGGATAGATTTATTCGCAGAAGTATTAGATGCAATGGGTGCTACTTACACTAAAGACGAATTATTCACACGCATGTTTGAAACAGCATTAACCGGTGACCCTGATTTAGGACGCTTACTATCATACGGTTACGTCTCGGGAGAATTCATTACCGACGTACCCAAAGGATTTCCAATGCTGATTAGAGACGTAGACAGTAAATTCAACTTAGCTAATGTGATGAAGACCCACATTTTCAGCGCCTTCAGCACATTGAAAATCGGAATCGATTTATTGAAACGCAATGAAGGAATGGAAATTGAAAACATGGTTGGTCATGGTGGCATCTTTAAAACAGAACGCGTGGCACAAAGCTTCCTAGCTGCTGCTTTAGAGAGCCCCGTCAGTGTCATGAAGACAGCAAGCGAAGGCGGTGCCTGGGGTATTGCAGTGTTGGCGCGCTATTTGATAGATGTCCAACCCGACTTGACATTAGCAGACTACTTGCAAAAGAAAGCTTTTGGAGAGGGAGCTGCTTTAATAATCGCCCCTAAACCAGAAGATGTAGAAAGCTTCCGAGAGTATATCACGAAATTTGAAGCGGGACTGCCAGTAGAACGCAGTGCAAATGACTATTTGAATTAACGATGAATAACAAAATGGTCGTCCAGGATTACCTGAAGAGTTGGGCGGTATCGTTGTATACTTAGCGTCAGATGCTTCATCATTTGCACAAGGCAGTGTATTCACAATTGATGGCGGTTATACAGCACTATAATAGAAGTTTCCAATTAATATAACCTCGGCAAGAAAAGGAATTGTCCCTTTATCTTGCCGAGGTTTTATTAATATATAGAGTGGTGTCTTATTTGTTTTCTTTACGACGTGCTTGAAGAAGGAATAAGGTACCAGCACTTGCAAATAATGAGCCAGCAAGCATTCCGAATAATACTTGATCTTGTTCACCAGTTTCTGGCAGTTGTTTTTTATTATGTTTAACTTTTAGTTGATTTTTGATTTCGTCTTTAGTAACTTTAGATGCATTTTGATCTTCAGTTTGGCCAGTTATTACTTTAGTATGCGGTGTTGAAGTATGAGTGTCAGAAGTTTGATCATGCTCAGTGCTTTTGTGGTGTCTAGTAGTTCCATGTTCCTTTTTATTTTGTTTAGGATTGCCAGTCTTTAATTGTCCTGTTGTAACTTTATTTTCAGGTATTTTTTTAGCACCTTTTTTCTCTTTTTTAGTTGCTTGTTTAGCATCTAAATCTTTAGCTTCTTTAACAATAGCTGGAATGTCAGCTACAGCAGCTGCTGCAATTTTATTATTAAACGCGTCTTTTTGCTTTTTAGAAAGGTGAGTTAATTGCTTAATTTCAGCTTGGCCTTTTTTAACTTGTTCAGCTGCAACCTTCTTAGCGTTTTCAACTTGTGCTTGTTCAGCACCCGCTTTTTGAGCTAATTCGACTTGAGCGTTAACCGCTTTAGCATCTTTAACAATTGCAGGAATGTCAGCTATAGCAGCTGCTGCAATTTTATTATTGTAAACCGCTTTAGTTTCTTTAGAAATACTAGATAATGCATTTACTTCTGTTTGTGCTTTTTGAACTTGTTCGGCTGCAACTTTTTGAGCATTCTCTATTTGAGCTTGTTCATTAGCAACATTTTGTGCAACACCGACTTGATAGTCTTCAGCTTTAGCATTTTGAACAATGCCAGGAATATTAGCTACGTCAGCTTTGTTGATTTGTGCTTTGTAAGCATTTTTTTTAGCTTTAGATAAATGAGTTAATTGATCTAATTCAGTTTGAGCATTTTTAACTTGTTCTTTTGCAACGTTCTTAGCATTTTCAACTTGAGCATTAGTTGCCTGCTCAACCGCAACCTTTTGAGCTAATTCAGCTTGTTTTTGAACGTTTTGCGCATTTTCTTTTGCTTCTTGTTCAGCGCCAACTTTTTTAGCAAGTTCAACTTGCGCATTGACTGCTTGGGCGTCTTTATCATTAGCTTTTTGAGTTTGTTCTGATTGAGATTTGGTAGGAGTATCTTCTGCATTTGCTACGTGAGCATCGCTTACGAATACTAATGCTCCTATTGAAACTGAAGCGAATCCTGCTGATAATTTTCTAAGTGAAAAGCGTTGTTTATTCTTCATGATGTGTCATCCTCCTGAGGTGTCTGTTGAGGTAAATATACTAACTATAAGTATATGTTTAAGGTATACTTCTATTTTACACAGCGGGTATAGACGTATGATTTCATCATAGAAAATTTTTTAATCGATTTATTGCTCAAAAAATCGGCGGTTATCCACAGGGAATGTCATAATATGTCATTCAATTCCTGAATTCTTTCTTTCAGAGGAATTTTTGCTTAGCCACAGCTTTCCAAGGCCTTCTTTTCCAGAATCAAGCATGGATTCTTAATTAAGTTTCAACCAATGCACTAATTCATCTAAATCTTGCACTGTAATCTTAGGCAGTGTTCCGTTTTTATCAAAAAGGCTTTGGTCGCGATTCACCCATACTGTATCGAAACCGAAATGGGCAGCGCCTGTGACGTCCCAAGTGTTTGATGACACAAAGAGAATTTCTTCGCGTTTGATTTGATAGTATTTCAAGATGAGTGCATAACTTGCAGGGCTGGGCTTATATTGTTTGATACTGTCTGCGCTGATAATCGAGTCCAATTTATTAGAGATGCCTGCATTTTCGATAACTGGGTCTAACATATCCATATTGCCATTTGAAAAGACAGATAAAGTTTTCTGCATCTTGTGTAATTCCTTCAGAGCATCCGGCACTTCTTTATAGGCTTTGAGGTTTAAGTATTCTTCAAAAATCTGATTGGTATCTTGACGGGTGAAAGGGACTTTATGTACTTCAAGAGCGTATTCTAAAGCTTGTTTCGTAATATCATCGAATGTAATGTAGCGTTCCATAACTTGTCGCAAGAAAGTATGTTTGAGTTGTGTATGACGCCATAATGTTGAGACAGATTCACTTTTTTCGCCTGCAAATTCTTCTAATTTATCTTTGACAGACGCAGTATCGAATAATGTTCCATATGCATCAAAGACTATCACTTTATACATTGTACTCACCTCATATCATTAATTGGCTTTATCGTATCACACGGGAATGATTAATAAAAAAGACAACCCTTATTTTAATGAAAAAAGTTGTCTTAAATATTATTAGTAATCGGCAAATAAATGGTTGAGCATATAAGTTTCTTGCAATTTCAGCAGTTGGTGAAAAACTTTGTGGCGCACATCAGCGGGTTCGATGATTCGAATTTGTTTGCAACATGAGAAGCAGAGATTGACAGCATCTTCAGGGCACATTTTGAAGCGAACAATACAGTAACCGTTTATTTGCGGTTTGATTATTTTATGTTCGTAAAAATACTGCATGGATTTATATAATGAAGTGTGCATCTCAAAAGTAATTTCTTGATAATAATTCTGAGAGTGGCGTGGGGTGAAATATTCAGGGCTGAAGGTCAAATCTGTGGTTCCGAGGTCAGTAATCATGGTTTGCTGTTGATAATGATAAACTAAATGAAAAGTAAAACCTTGATAACGAATATACAAAGGTGTGATTTCTTTACCTCCACTCATATATAATTTCTGATGTTGGTTAATCGCTCGGTTGGCGATAGTCAAATTATGGCAAGGTTGAACTTGATTACCGACCTTCAATTTGTTGAGATGATAAAGTAATTCGGGTTCATGATGACTATGAAAGGTCTTAATCAGTAATTTTAAATAGTCAGAGAGTTGGTGTTCAATAACGGGAGTAATCGTTTGTAATAAGGCAATGAGGAAGTAAATTGAAGCGGTATGGTCTTCATTGCTGCTGCTCATGGTGTAAGAAGCGGAACGATGATTGTAGGTAATTTCTTTACGATAACCGTGCCATTCATCTGTATCATATAAAAAGTTGCGGATATTATCGATATCGCGTTGAATCGTACGCGGAGAGACGTTCCATTCTTGAACAAGTTGGTCTTTATTGACCACTTTTTGTTGGATTAAACGTGTATAAATACTAAGTATACGGTGGGATTGTTCCATGAAGATATCATTGCCTCCTGGTGCTTGGTCTGGTTGTTAAGTAGGTAATTAAGTTTATTGCAGGTGGAAAAATAAAAGAGAGAATACAGTCATTATTATATAACAAATTTATGTTAAAAGGTACAATTTATTCATTAAAAATACTGACAATTATATTACTAGGACGCAAGATGCAGTATGCTAAAATGAACTTATACATATAAAACTTTTCAAGCAGGAAGGTGAGGGTATGGCAGATACAAACAAAATAATGATTGAAACAGAAAGATCTCAACTCACATATAATGATTTCAGCAAAAATTTAGAGAAAAATGCAGCCACGATACTGCAATGGTGGGAACAAGCTGCAGAACATCCTAATGAAAGAATAGGTATCAGCGTGGCCGATCCTGCTGATTTTTTAACTGTTTATCGCGCGATTCAAATAGCTGGAAAATTGCCGGTGGTTTTAGATTCTAAATGGACAACCACACAATTTAACGCCATCATAGGACACTACGATATTTCTCATTTAATTACAGATACAAAGCAACCAGCAGTACCCATACCGCAATTAACTCTAACTGAACTGAATAGTCAATATAGTACTGCAGAGCCATGCGCATGCAACACACCTCCTGAAGATTTGTTACATATCGGTTTTACTTCCGGAACAACGGGCATGCCGAAAGCATATTATCGCAACCGGATTTCTTGGGTAGTCAGCTACGAAGCAAATGATGCAATCTTAAAGGGCGCTCCTTCTAGCATTATTGCGCCCGGCCCGCTAGCGCATTCTTTAACACTTTATGCACTGATGTATGCACATCATCATAAGATTCCATGCTATATGCAAACAGATTATCGGCCAGAACAGTTGTTAACACAGCTCCAATCTCATCCAGGTGCAGCCGTTTTCTTAGTGCCCTCGATTCTTGAACATATACTGCAATTTGATGCAGATGCACTTGCGGAGATTAAAGTTACTTTCTTAACTTCAGGCGCTAAACTGGAACCTAGAACTATCGCCCGTTTTCAAGAGAAGCTGCCTAAATCGGAGGTCATTGAATTTTTCGGTACGAGCGAAGCCAGTTTCATTTCCTATCATCAAGTACAAGACTATCAGCCGCATAATGTCGGACAATTATTTAAAGGAGTCCAAATCAAATTGCGAGATGATGAAGGGAACAGAATGACGAATCTTACTGACGTGGGACAACTCTATATTCAGAGTCCCATGGTATTTTCAGGCTATGTCGATGGCCCTCGCATTTCTGAAAAAGACGAGATTGCTACAGGAGACTATGCACGGCTGACCCACACAGGCGATTTGATTTTAGAAGGTTGCGTCAATAATAAATGTATCGTCGGCGGCATGAACGTCTATCCCGAAGAGGTCGAGCGCGTCATTATGCAGTACTTCCCAGTCAAACACGTCATGGTCGCTGCCACTCCGCACTACGAGTTGGGGGAAGTTCTGATTGCTTATTATGAAAGTGATGTACCACTTTCTATCACTGACGTAAAAAAAGAACTGAGAAAGTACCTGGAACGTTATAAAGTACCGATGCGCTGGATTAAGGTACCCCAAATGCAATGGACATCCAGCGGTAAAATTGCACGCAAAGCTATGACAGAAATCTATGGACACTAATATTTCAAAAGGAGCGTGAAAATGATGACAGAAGCAGTGATTATCGAAGCGAAACGTACCCCCATCGGCCGATATGGCGGGATGTTTAAACATCTTGAACCCGAAGACCTGTTGAAGCCGTTGATACAAGAACTGACAAACTTGCACGTCAATATTAAAAATCATATCGATGATGTGATTATTGGCAACACGGTCGGCAACGGCGGGAATATCGCACGCAAAGCCTTACTCCACGCTGATTTGCCCCAACATATCCCGGGCATGACTATCGATCGCCAATGTGGCTCGGGCTTAGAAGCGGTGAATTTAGCTTGTCGTCTAATCCAAAGCGGTGCTGGAGAAATTTATCTGGCTGGCGGTGTAGAATCAGTCAGCCGAGCTCCCTGGAAGATTCAAAAGCCGCAGTCTTTATATGAAAAGAAACCTCCAGAAATTTACGAGCGCGCGCCTTTCACACCAGATAACTATGGTGACCCGAGCATGCTTGAAGCGGCAGAGAATGTGGCACAGATGTATCATATATCACGCGCCCGCCAAGATGACTGGGCAGCACGCAGCCACGCTCGCTATCATGCCCATCAAACAGAAATCGCTCGAGAAATAGTACCTGTGAAAGCACATGGGCAATGGATTGAGGCGGACGAGTCACCTAAACAGAACATGACCGCACAACGTTTAGGGAAATTACGGTCTATTTTTCCGGAAGGGACCGTAACAGTCGGCAATGCTTGTCCGAAAAGTGATGGGGCAGCCCTCGTATTAGTGATGTCGAAGCACAAAGCCTGGACATTAGGATTGTTGCCGAAATTGCGATTCGTGGACAGCGAGGTGTCAGGGGTGAATCCTAAAGTGCTCGGAGTCGGCCCAGTCCCAGCAGCTGAGCATGCATTAGAACGTCAAGGTTGGTCGGTTTCCGATATCGATTTCACAGCCTTTAACGAGGCATTCAGTTCGCAAGTCTTAGCTTCAATGGATCTCTTGAGCCTGCCAGCAGAGAAAGTCAATCCTTATGGCGGTGCTTTGGCAGAAGGTCATCCCTATGGTGCGAGCGGCGCCAATCTGATTGCGCGCTTGGTGACCATCCAAACTTATAACCCGGGAAATAAATTGATGGCCGCAATCGGAATCGGCGGTGGCATGGGAATCGCTAGCCTGTTCGAAAGGGTGGAATAAATGGAGACACTAGAATTTCACTGGACACAAAGCGATGCGCAACGAGATCCCTTTTATCTGACCAAGATTTGGAATCGCTTTGCAACCTTTCAACCCTATCATCATCAAAACCTGCTCCTGCGGAAAAAGAAAATCCGCAAACGTCGTCCGCTGTCTGCCGGGGTATCCTATCATGCAGAGCTGGACTGCCGGAGCAAGCGGGAATTGAAGCACATGACGCATTGCTGCTATCAATTGACAGTTGCCGATACAGCAGGCATCGCTATAGAAATCGTCACTGAATTTGTAGTCATACCGGACGTAGCGAACAAGCGAGATACAGCAGGGGTGCGTGCAGGCGCGTCACAGCGCGAGTCACGCCCACAACCAGCAATAAGCAATCCCCATGCAGTCCACTTAAAGATAGAGTGGCCCCGTGTGCTGCAATATCTAGAAGATGTGGAAGATGATAATCCCGTCCACCCGCAAACCAAGATTGTGCCAGGAGACTATGTTGCAATGTTGATTCTGCAATATTGGGATGGGGCACCAGCTGATTCATTTTCAACAGAGGCTAAGGCCATTACAGAAAGTTATACAGCGATAGACTTGAAGTTTAAACAGCCGATGTATGCAGGAGATACGTTGGTAGGAGAAGCGGAAATTGAAGCGGGTCAATTAACAGTGACAGTTTACAATCAATTCGGCACACCTTGCATGGTCTTCCAATGTCGATAAGTAGTGAGCAGACGAGCGCTCATTTTTGCATAATTTATAGAAGAGTAGAAGTGCACATTCATCAGTGCATACTACTCTTTTTTATTTTGCAAGCGCGTATATTCAATGCAATAAGCATTAATAATCATTGGAATATTAGAAGAAAGCCTATCAATTCAGGCACTTTGCTAGTTTACAATAGCCATAATGAATATATTTTCTAAAAAATGAATAAAATACTTTTTCAAGAAATTTCGGCAATTCAAAAATGTATAAAACTGCGGTATATGCATAAAAACCGCCCAAATTTGTAGTAATTATACAAAATAATGCAATGAATAAATGCAGCAGTGTGAAAATAGCAACAATACTCATGTGATTACATTCACATAAGTAGCTTATGCAAGGCTTACAATGTAGACAAATAGAACAAGGAGGTTTCACAAATGAATGAACATCCAATTAAAGTAAACAGTGAGATCGGAAAATTGAAAACGGTATTACTTAAACGCCCTGGTAAAGAATTAGAAAATTTAGTGCCTGAGTATCTTGGTGAATTGTTATTTGATGATATCCCATACTTGAAAGTAGCACAAGAAGAACATGATAAATTCGCGCAAACATTACGCGATGAAGGTATAGAAGTTGTTTATCTTGAAGACTTGGCAGCTGAAGCGATTGAAGATCCTGAAGTACGCAAACAATTTATTGATGATGTCTTAGCAGAATCAGAAGAAACATTATTAGGTCATGAAGATGCAGTGAAAGCCTTATTCGAAGACTTAGATAATAAAGAATTAGTTGAAAAAGTAATGGCAGGTGTGCGTAAAGAAGAAGTCGAAACAGGACATACACACTTGGTTGAATATGTAGATGATTCTTATCCATTCTACATGAATCCAATGCCTAACTTATATTTCACACGTGACCCGCAAGCATCTATCGGCAATGGTATGACAGTCAATCGTATGTATTGGCCAGCACGCCGTAGAGAATCTATTTTCTTCACATACATCTTGAAACATCATCCACGTTTCAAAGATGCAGATGTGCCGGTATGGTTAGACCGCAACTCACCATACAATATTGAAGGCGGAGATGAACTTGTATTATCTGAAGAAGTCGTAGCGGTAGGTATTTCTGAAAGAACTTCAGCACAAGCCATTGAAAAATTAGCACGTCAAATCTTTGCGAACCCAGAATCTAAAATTAAAAAAATCGTAGCGATTGAAATTGCGAATACACGTGCATTCATGCATTTAGACACAGTCTTCACAATGATTGATTACGATAAATTTACTATCCACTCAGCAATCGAGAAAAAAGGTGACGATATGAATATCTTCACTATCGAACCAAGTGACGATGGCAAAGATATTAAAATTACTAAAACTTCTAACTTAAAAGAAACATTAAAAGATGCCTTAGGTTTGGATGACATTACATTCATTCCGACTGGTGATGGTGACCGTATTGTAGGACCACGTGAACAATGGAATGACGGTTCAAATACTTTAACAATCCGTCCAGGAGTAGTAGTCACTTACGACCGCAACTATGTATCTAACCAATTATTACGCGATAACGGCATCAAAGTTATTGAGATTACAGGTAGTGAATTGGTTCGCGGAAGAGGGGGCCCTCGTTGCATGAGCCAACCTTTATACCGCGAAGATATCTAATTTCAAAGTGATGACGAGGCTTTAAGTGAAATGGATTGCAGCAATAGAGGTAGTTCGAAGTCTTTGCTTAAAGTCTGGTTATCTATTATCAATACTGCTTTGAAAAAATAAATCTATTACGACAACAGTCGCAGAATAGCCCGTGTATTGAAGAAGACCGCACGAAAAAACTATTAAAGCAGTATGCGTCAAAAACTGAATAAATTGACAACACATGCTTAGGGACGAAAAAGCAGTAAGACTCTAAGTATTAAAGGAGTTTTGAAAATGAGCGAACAATTAGAACAAAATAAACTCAGTAAAACAGCTTTAATCGGTTTGGTCATTGGTTCCATGATCGGCGGCGGTGCCTTCAACATACTTTCAGACATGGGCGGCAATGCTGGTGGATTAGCAATCATCATCGGTTGGATTATTACAGCTATCGGTATGATTTCTTTAGCCTTTGTATTCCAAAACTTAACAAATAAACGTCCTGATTTAGATGGTGGGATTTATAGTTACGCCCGTGCAGGTTTCGGTGACTTCGTCGGTTTCTCCAGTGCATGGGGATATTGGTTTGCTGCCTTCTTAGGCAACGTAGCTTATGCGACTTTACTGATGTCAGCAGTCGGCAACTTCTTCCCGATATTTAAAGGTGGTAACACACTTCCTAGTATTATCGTAGCCTCCATCTTGCTATGGGGTGTGCACTTCTTGATTTTACGCGGTGTTGAAACAGCTGCTTTAATCAATAGTATTGTAACAGTTGCTAAATTAATTCCGATTTTCTTGGCTATCGTTTGTATGTTGGTAGCATTCCATTTTGACACTTTTATGGCAGGATTTGCTGGAATGAAAGGCAACATTGCTTTACCGCTTAACTTTTCAAATATTATGGAACAAGTAAAAAGTACCATGTTAATTACAGTGTGGGTCTTTACAGGTATAGAAGGTGCTGTCGTCTTCTCTGGCCGTGCTAAAACGAAAAAAGACGTCGGAACAGCTACAGTCATCGGACTCTTGTTAGTATTAGTGATTTACTTCTTATTAACTGTACTCGCACAAGGTGTCATTGCACAAGGTCATATTTCACAATTAGATCAGCCTTCAATGGCCAGCTTACTTGCACATATTGTAGGACCTTGGGGCTCAACAGTAGTTAATATCGGTTTAATTATCTCAGTACTCGGTGCTTGGTTAGGTTGGACATTGTTAGCAGGGGAATTACCATTTGTAGTAGCTAAAGACAAAATGTTCCCTAAATGGTTTGCTAAACAAAACGTCAACGGCGCACCTGTCAATTCATTATTAATTACTAACATCTTAGTACAATTATTCTTAATCAGTATGTTATTTACAGAAAGTGCTTATCAGTTTGCATTCTCACTCGCATCAAGTGCCATCTTAATTCCATATGCATTCAGTGCTTTCTACCAACTTAAATATACGATTCAAGAAGATCGCAAAGCACATGTGCAATTAGTCATCGGTATTATTTCATCAATCTATGCAATATGGCTCATTTACGCAGCAGGCGTGGACTACTTGTTGTTGACAATGCTGCTTTATATTCCGGGACTCTTTGTGTATCACCGTGTGCAAAAAAACAACCAACGAAAATTCATTAAACGCGACTACATCTTAATGGGATTCATTATCCTCTTCGCGATTATCGGTATCATCCGCTTAGCTACAGGTGCAGTCAACGTCTTCTAGCAATAAAGTTATAAATAGAATTTTTACTAACCAGGGCGAAGACATCTATATCAATTGAGCAAATTCATATGTAAACACAGTGGTTGCTTAACCCCCGAAGCCCTAACAAATACGCTTTGGGGGTTTCATTATGGCATTCAGAAACAGCGAGCACCTTTTAATTCCGAGAATTGCAATTGATTATGATACAATTAATTTGTTGTAATAATAATCATATATTGAACACATCATCAATTTAACGAATTACTTTAATTATATAAAATTTAGTGAAAACAGATGAGCAATCATATTCATTTTTAAAAAAGACGAGAGAAATGAGGTGATGGTGTATGAGCAGGACAACTGAGACCTTTCAGTCCTCAATTCAAGAATTATCCAAAATGTTAGAAGTGCCGTCAGGATTGATTGTTCCGCACCTTTCTGAAATTTACGTTCGGAATTATGAAAAGGGACAAGTCATTTACTATCAAGGATCAGAAGCGGACAGCATCTATTTATTAATAGAAGGTTATGTATCGCGAGAACGTTTGAACGAAAATGGTGATGACTATTTAATGCTGAACCGCGGCCACACATTATTTCCAATCAGCCATCTTTTTGAACAAGAACATTATGAAGAATCTTGTACCGCGTTGACTGATGCACTCATTGTTCGTGTACCTAAAAATTTGATTGAATACTTGAGCAAGAATAATGAAGACACCTTCGTTAAAATCTTTACCTTGTTGCGCCAAGAACAGCAAATCAGCATTAATCGCAACATGGCCTTGATGGGGCGCAACGCCGAACAGAAAGTCATCAACACCTTGCGCATACTAGGTGAGACCATCGGCAACGACCAAGGCGCCTATTACGAAATCGACAAAGTGATGACCGTAACTCTGTTAAGCGCATTAGCAGGCGTCTCCAGAGAAAAGGCCAGCCATGTCGTGCGCGGCCTCAGCAACAATAACTTAGTCTTGAAAAACTATCAAACTTGGACCATCAGCAAGTCCATCTAATATACAAAATGAGCAGTCGCCATCAATTACAGGCCACTGCTCATTTACTTTAAGTCTCTAATAATAAATACTTCACATACTCCGCTTCTTCTGCGGACTTCAACAACACCATAATCACATCATTACCGCTCACCGTACCCAACACATGCGGCAACTGCATCTGATCAATACAATAATTAATCGTACGCGCAAACCCAGGCTCCGTCTTAATCAAGATATAACTATCCTTCACAATCACCGAATTCACACTATTCTGCCGATACTTCTTAAACGCTTCACGATAACTCTTCGCAGAATTCTTCTCAGGCAGCACATAATACGATTGATTCGCACCATTCGGGACCTTAGTGACATTCAACTCCTGCAAATCCTTCGCCACCGTCGTCATACTGAAAATCAAATTATATTGCTCCTCCAAAATTTCCGCCAACTCACGCACCGTCGAAATTTTATTATTCTTCAGTAATAATTTAATCAATTCAAGACGCTTTTCTTTCTCCATATCTTCATCCCTCAAATTTATAAATATACAGTATTATTGTATTCTATAAATTAAACGAACTCAATCCCAAGCCACTCATATTCACAAAATTTTTTGGGGGAAGAAAACTTTAGAAAGTACAGCTTGTTGAAGAGCTGACTCAGGACGGCAATAACTGCTGCCTCTGATTAATAGTGCATAAATGTGTAAATAGCATACGACCAATAAAGGAAGTAGGCCATTATAAAAATATTTTCATTCATAGTGTGGTTGATGGTATAATAATTTAAAATCAACGACATCAAGGGGGACATCAAGATGATTATATTCATGGAAATCATGTTGCTTACAGTCATCGCACTCGTTATGGAACATCGCATGACCAGGCGAGGCAACATGTCAAAGTCACAATGGTTCACTCGCATGCTGAAAATAGGGGTTGCCGTAGTACTCATCACGATCGCCATATCCTTTTTCCAAAATCTCGACGTAGTGATTGCAGGTTTTAAAGACGGTTATACAAGTTATCTAGAATTTTAATATAGTGAAGTTATTGGGGAATTGAGGGTAGGATAAAATAAGATCCTAACCCTCTTTCTAATTATAAATAGGAAATTGTCGCTAAGTGTCTAGGCTGGAGTTTGGAGCCTCGACACTTGTGACCCAAACTGTATAAGCAGCGAAGCGGAGCCTCGACATTTAAGCCTCAAACACAAAAAAACAGAGACTGCCCCACCACGAGCAGCCTCTGTTCAGTTAGTTATTATTTCATCGCTTTCAATAAATGCTGATATAACGCTTCTGCAGTTTCAGCATCCTCTATTCCATGTACATTCATACGACCATCTTTAAACAAAGTAGCAGACCGGCCACCAATATCCAGCAATTTCACATAAGGATTTGCTTTTAAGATATGGCCGGGAAACAAGTCAGCATTGTCAAAATGCTGCGGCTTAAAGCGGAAGACGTAAGTATCGCCGCAACTGCCTTCTACCCTTTTCGGCTCAGCTACCCCGAGCATTTCATAAGCAGCCTGTCCGCTGCAGACTGGACAATCAGGATTTTTCATACGACTGACATCCATACTTTGTTGCTTCATATTAAAGGGTTCAACAGTCAGCAATTTGCCAGAGAAGCCTGTGCCTGCCATATAACGCATTACTTCAGCAATTTGATAACTGACCACTTGCAAGATTACTGGCGGAATAACACCATTAATTGCACAACTTTCAGCAGTTTCAGGCGCTTCGCTCATTAAGCAGCGTAAGCAAGGACCTGTATAATCAATAGCGTAAACCGTACCTTTGCCGCCGACCGCTGCGCCATAAACCCATGGCAAACCAAGTTTATGACACACTTCATTGAATAAGAAGCGGATGGCGAAATGATCCATGCCGTCTAACAGCATGTCGGGAGCAACATCTGTCAGCATACGTTCAATATTAGTCGGAGTGATTTCCTGATAAAGGGGTTGGATTTCAACTTCCGAGTTGATTTGACGTAATTTATCAGCTAAGGCATAGACTTTCGGACGCATTTCTAACGCATCCGCTTCATCATACAACGCTTGTCGGTGCAAGTTAGATATTTCTACAATATCCATATCTACAATCGTTAACTTACCGACACCCATGCGCACCAATTGTTCTGCTAAATGACTGCCCAAAGCGCCGGCGCCCATTACTAGCAGATGGGCACTCTCCAAAGCTTTCTGTCCCTTAACACCAAAAGGAGCATAACGTGTTTGGCGACTGAAGCGGTCAGCTGAGGCGGAATTCATGCTCGGTGATTCCTCAGTATGACCGGAGTGCGACATCATAGGAAACCTAATCCTTCTGTTGGGCTGGATGCTTGTGCGGTATATTTAACTGGGATGCGTCCGGCTTCGTAGCTCAAACGTCCGGCTTCGATGCCTAATTTCATCGCTTCGGCCATTTTCACTGGGTCTTTTGCACGAGAAACTGCAGAGTTCAACAATACAGCGTCAGCGCCAAGTTCCATCGCTTCGGCCGCATCTTTAGCTGAACCAATGCCGGCATCTACAATAATCGGCACGTTAGCATTTTTAACAATATAACTTAAATTCAACGGGTTATTGATACCGCGTCCAGTGCCGATAGGGGAAGCTAACGGCATGACCGCATGCACGCCTAGTTCTTCTAAACGTTTCGCTAGTACGACGTCTTCCGCAATATAAGGGCAGACTATATAGCCGCGGTCTAACAAGATTTTACAAGCTTCGTATGTCGCAATCGGGTCGGGTAACAATGTTTCGTCGTCACCGATAATTTCAACTTTAATCATATCGCAGACACCCGCATGTTTAGCGATTTCTGCGATACGTACCGCTTCATCAACCGTCTTAGCTCCAGCTGTGTTCGGGAAAGTTACGAAGTCTTTCAAATTCACATTAGCTAATGGGTTCGGCAAGTTCTTGTCATACAAATTCATACGACGTACCGCAAACGTCAAGACATTTGTGCCTGACGCTTCAATGGCTTGTGTTTGAATATCTTCATCATCAAATTTTCCAGTTCCTAATAACAATCTTGATTCCATTTCATATGGTCCAATTTTCAACATTTTATCCGCCTCCAACAAACTCTAATAATTCTAAACGATCATCTTCGCGCACGATTTGCTTGGCAAAATCATCGCGCTGTATTAAATTTTCATTATGTTCAGCAATCACACGTTTCGGGTCGAGCTCAAGTGATTCCAGCACATTTTGAATGCTGAGTTCACTATCGAACGTAAATGGATCACCATTAATGATGCACTTCATAACTTTCCCTCCTCATTGCGAATGGCGCCAATTCTTCTGGACGCTCGCCAGATTTCAACCATTCTGCCATCAACTCACCGATAATCGGCGACAGCAATATTCCATTACGATAATGGCCGGTAATTACCCATAAATTGGGGTCCGCCTCATCCATAATCGGCTGTTCGCCAGGCGTCCAAGGGCGTACGCCGGACCAATGTTTCAACTCGCGGCTTGAAGCCAACTCAGGCACGCGCTCAATCGCTTCATGTAGCAGCCAATCTTTGCCTTCAGTACTCACACCGACCGAATAATCATCGAAATAGCTGGTTGCACCGATTAAGAAACGATGGGGCGGTTTCGGCACAATATAACAGCCGTTGGTCATAAATAAAGTATGTTTCAAATCCAATTCTTCATTTTCCACCAAGACGACTTCGCCTTTCACACCGCTTACGGTCTCTTTGATTTCTGGTTTGTCCGTTAAGAAACCTGCCCAAGCACCTGCTGCCACTACTACTTTTTCAGCTTGAAGCTCAGAAGATTTGCCCTCAGCTTCTACAGCGATATGATAATGGTCGCCGTGACGCGTAATCTCTTCCACATTTGTATGGTCGAAACGTTCTACTGCATCCTCGGCTTGCAACGCCGCGTGCAAGGCTTTCGTATAATGATTCGCATTAATTTGATGATCATGCGGAACAAACATCATAGCCTGCGCGCCTTTCACCAAATAATGCGTCAACTCACCTAAATCGTGTTCACTTAAATCCTCTACATCCTTATCATGCGCATGCAGAAATTCATACTGTTGCTGCAACGAAGCCACATCCTCTTCCTCCGTCGCAATCTTGATCAATCCATTCTGCTGATATTGAATATCGATACCCGTTTCCTTCTGCAAAGTCTTACTCAACTCGTCGAACTTTGCACGAGACTTTAGAGCCAAGCGAAACAACGGACTATCTTCCTTGAACTCATTCTGAGCGCCCAGCATACCGCCCGCCTTATAAGACGCATGCTGACCCTCAATATCGCGGTCAATCAACGCAATACGCATACCGCTATCCTTCAAATGACGGGCAATCGACATACCGATCACACCCGCTCCAACAATCGCTAAATCAAACATCCTTACTCAGCCTCCTTTGCTGAACACAACGTCACCAAATCATTCTCCATAAAATACGAAATCGCTGCGATACCTGCGAACCCAGACGGGACTTGGCCTAACGTTTCCGCATTAATACCACCCAACGCTACCACCGGGATACCGACACGCAACACAGCTGCGATTTCTGCTTGAGTTCTAGGCGCTTTCCCAGGTTTGGATTTGGTGGAAAAGAGGTGCCCGAAAAGTACATAGTCCAAGTGATGTGCCTCGGCAGCTTGTGCACTTGCAGAACTATGTGTCGACATACTGACCATGATTTGAGGATGTGCTGCTTTGAACTGAAACGCACGTTCATCATGTTCGCGAAAATGAATCGTCCTTAAATCAAGTTTCTGTAATAATTCCATATCAGAATGCACCGTGATTTTAGATTTAGGAAAACCAGCTTGAAGCAAGCGCTCCAGAAACCTTTTCAAATCCGCTTGCTGCATCGGCGTCCGAAAGATCAAATGGTCAATCGCCGGCGCAATTGCGAGGAAATGCCTTAAATCATCTTGGGTCAAAGTACGATAGGGCGTAATTGCAATATACATAACGTACACCTTCTTAAAATTATCCAAATAAAAAAGCACTGTTTCTCCATAGAAAAACAGCGCATCAAAAAGTGCAATACGCCACTTTCCTACGCCAGTATAAACTGGATCAGGTTCCAAGAATTTCCTCATTGCCATGAGGATCTCAGCCTGTAAGAACAGGCACTTCCAGTGGACTTATTGTCATTATTCATTTCAATAAGTAATACATATTATCAGCACTAACAAAACGTGTAGCGAGGTGTTAATGCACGAGAGTGACGGATTCGTTCCGTCTCACCATTACTTTACAAAATCATCATAAAGCAAGATGGCAGAAAAAGCAATAGGGGGAGTGGTGAAGATGAACATTGAATTAATTTAATTCTTACTAAAGATTAGTAGAATAAAAAAGTGTGATTTATCTCATTTGATGAACTCAATTAATATAAAAGCTTGCCTATAAATCCGGCAAAAGATACAATGTTAATAAGTTGCTTGCCCAAATTGCAGGCAAAGAAAACTATAGATAAATCCTATGATTATAGGTTTTGTGGGACTATATAATCGACGAGTACCCCGAGCATTAGGGGACGAGAACCGCTTGCGGTAGAAATGAATTTCTGCATGTCCTAATCGACGAGTACCCCGAGCATTAGGGGACGAGAACTGTTGCTATCGTCGATATTGTACTTAATTTGTTCCAATCGATGAGTACCCCGAGTATTAGGGGAGGAGAACTTTTATTTCCTCTTTGATTTCTGAAATTCTGTTTAATAATAGACGAGTACCCCGAGTATTAGGGGACGAGAATGATAGTTTCAACAATAAATCTCATTAAATATTTTCAAATAAAATTATCTTGCTTTTATCTTGAAAGCTATGCTAAGATAATCTCCTGCTAATTTTGAGGCGGGAGATTTTACACTTGTAAAAGTAATAATCTTTTGTTGATTTCTGAATCTTCAAAATATATTGAGAGGTAATGAGATGAAAGATATTATATATGTTAAACGGTATTTCTTTGTTACTGTCGCCAAGCAGACCTTTAAATTTGTAAATATAGTGGATAAGGAAGAGAGTTATGTTCCTATTGAAGATGTAGATATGTTTATTTTTGATCATCCTAGAAGTTATTTTTCCAATCAGCTAGTAGAAACTTGTGTTGAGAATGATATTACGATTTTATTTTGTAATCGTAAGCATCGACCTATTACAAGTGTTACTTCTAATTTTGGTTATCAAAGAAGGCTTAAGAGGCTTTTACTTCAAATGAAAGTTCAGAAGAAAACAAAAGATCGTATTTGGCGAAAGATAATTATCAGTAAAATTAAGAACCAAAGTGATTGTTTGCGCTATACTGCTAAGTTAGATGAAGAGGCAGATTTTATTGAAAAAATAGCTAGTAGAATTGAAGAAGGAGATAAAACAAATAAAGAAGCAATTGCCGCTAAAAGATACTTTAACAACTTGTATGGTAAAGAATTTATTCGGGGTAGATATGATGACGCAGTGAACGCAAGTTTGAACTATGGTTATGCATTAATTCGGGCCAAAATCAGAAAGAGCTTGGCTGCTTATGGATTTGAACAAAGTTTTGGAATTCATCATCGTTCAACAGAAAATCCATTTAATCTTTCGGATGATATTATTGAAGTTTTTCGTCCGTTTGTAGATAGCTACGTTTATGAATTTATTTATCAAAAGAATATAGCTGAAATAAACAGTGAACATAAAGAACAGTTAATCGGTTTATTATTTGAAAATTGTGTGATTGATGAACGAATTTCTTCACTATTCGATGCTATTGATATTGTAATTCAATCATTAATAAAATGTTACGAAAGCAATAGTGCAAGCTATTTAAAACTTCCTAAAATGATTGAGGAGGGCCCTTAATGATGTTACTTGTTTGTTTTGATTTGCCGAGACACAGTAAATTAGAAAAGAAACAAGCTGCTAAGTTTAGAAAAAGACTAATAGAATTAGGTTTTTCAATGAAACAATTTAGTTTATATGAACGTTCTATCCGTAATAGTTCTACTAAAGAAAAAATTGTAAAAATTATTAGTAAGGAGTTGCCGGATTCAGGAAGCATCACAATGTATTCTTTGCCTAATAAGATTCATAATGAACAAATTACAATTTTGGGAGAAAACGCTATCAAAATTCTGGAGAAACCTAAGTTAATTTCATTTTAGTGATTATTTTTATCTATAAAATTGCATAAAATTAATTTAAATGATTTATTTTTTAGGGAGGAGGATGTTTATCGTGAGTCGTAAATTAGATTTGCAATATGGTTCATTATTACACGATATAGGAAAGATAATATATCGTAGTAATTCAAATGAATTTGAAAAGGGCACTCATTCGAAAATGGGATGGGAGTACTTAAAAAAGTTTGAAGAATTTAACCATACGAGTATTAAAGAGAGTGTACGATATCATCATTATAAAGAACTTTCACAAGTTAAATTAAATAATAATAGTTTAGCTTATATCACCTATATTGCGGATAATATTGCTAGTGGTGCTGATCGTAGAGATTTTATTGAAGAGGGTGATGAAGGAGATTATAGTAACAGTTTTAAATTTGATAAATTCGTTCCGTTAAACAGCATATTTAATATTCTGAATTCACAGTCATTAGGTATTTCAAATGGGAGTTTACCATTCGCTGTAAGTGAACAAGTAAAGTATCCTAAAACGACTGAAATAGTCTATACAAGTGGGAATTATACCACTTTAAAAAATGATATGGATATAGATTTACGCGAAAGATTAAAGTTTGAGCCAAAGCACTTTTCATCTTTATTACAATGGACTGAAAGTTTATGGTCTACAATTCCTAGTTCAACTAACTTAAACCAACTTGTTGATGTTTCTTTATATGATCATAGTAAAGTTACTTGTGCTGTAGCTTGTTGTATCTACGATTATTTAGAGTCTTACAATATTAATAATTATAAAGAAGAATTATTTAGTCCATATTCAAAAACAAAAGATTTTTATGATAAGCCTGTCTTTCTACTCGCAAGTTTAGATATGAGCGGTATTCAAGATTTTATTTTTAATATTAGTGGTAGTAAAGCACTTAAAAGCTTGAGAGCTAGAAGTTTTTATTTAGAAATAATACTTGAAGTTATCGTGGATCAGTTATTAGGGAAATTAGAATTAAGTAGAGCAAATCTTTTGTACACTGGTGGAGGACATGCCTACCTACTTTTACCGAATACGAATTCAACTAAAGAAATAATTCAAGATTTCGATGAGAGTTTACGAAAATGGTTTATTAATATGTTTAGTACTGATTTATCTGTGGCTATTGCTTACCAAGAATGTACAGGAAATGATTTAATGAACAGTAATAACCAATATAGACAGATCTGGCAGTCGGTGAGTCAAAAATTATCAGATAAAAAAGCGCATAAATATTCGGCTGAAGATATTTTAAGAATGAACCAAACTAAATCTTATGGTGAAAGAGAATGTAAAGAATGTTTACGAAGTGATTTAGAACTAAATGAGGAAGGCATTTGTCCTATATGTGATGGAATTATTAAAATATCTAATAACTTAAGAGACAATGATTTCTTTGTGGTTGGTGATAATGGAAAATTATCGTTGCCTTTTGATTTGAAGTTGAAAGTAGTTAACAGAGAAGAAGTGGAAAAATTATTAAATTCACATACTGATATAAAAATATATAGTAAGAATAAAGCATTTATTGGACCTGAAGTTACGACTAATCTATGGATGTGTGATTATGATTTAGCGAGTACTAATGAAGAAACAAAAAAAGAAGGTATCTCCAGCTATGTTGAGAGAGAAATCGGTATTCGTAGGTTAGGTGTTGTGCGAGCTGATATCGACAACTTAGGTGCAGCCTTTATTAACGGTATACCAGAAAAATATAATTCTTTATCACGAACAGCAACTTTTTCTCGCAATCTTTCAATGTTTTTCAAATATGAATTAAACAACTTATTGGAAGGTTCTAAAATTACAGTTATATATTCAGGCGGGGACGATATATTCTTAATCGGTGCATGGGATGATGTAATTTCTAAAACTATTGAAGTTCGAAATGCATTTGAAAAGTTCACTTTAAATAAGCTTACTTTCTCAGCAGGTATTGGAATATATCCATCTAAATATCCTGTATCTAAAATGGCAAGTGAAACTGGAGAATTAGAAGAGGCAGCTAAGCAAGGTGAAAAAAATCAAGTTGCTTTATGGAACAAACATAAAGTTTATAAATGGAATACTTTAGAGAAAGACATACTAAACGATAAATTAGAAATAATTAGTGGAGCATTTGAAACTACAGCAGATCATGGAAAAGCATTCATTTATAAAATTATTGAGTTATTAAGAGAAGACAGTCAAATAAATATAGCACGTTTAGCTTATTTGCTTGCACGCAGTAATATAAATAGTCATTATTCAAATATTATTTTTAAATGGTCGCGGTCAGAAGAAGATCGAGAACAGTTAATTACAGCATTTGAGTATTATGTCTATCAAACACGGGAGGGTTAATTAATATGGAATTAGCAAAACTAAAGTCCGGTACACCAATTGATTTAAAGTATGCTGAAAATGTTATAAAAAAGAATTGTGAGACAAAGACGTTTAAAGGAAAAGAACAAACAGTACTATTTGGTGGATTAACAACGAGTAAATTACGTAATTTACTTCAATATTTAAATAATATTTATACTAAAGTTTATAATACCAATAATAAAGAGTTATCTGATGAAATTTGTGACGAGTTAGAATATTTGAAGGTTAAGTTTGCGTATGAATCTGCTAGAGAAAAATCAGTTGATTTATTTTTGAAGAAAACTCATATGAATGTACTTATTGATAGAGTAATAAAACATAAATCAAAAAAATTCTTTTTAGATTATTGTAAATACTTTGAAGCATTAGTTGCTTACGCTAAATTTTATAATAAGGAGAATTAATATGTATTCTAAAATAAAAATTTCAGGACAAATAGAAGTGTTGACAGGCTTGCATATCGGAGGGGGCGGAGAAATCAGTATGATAGGTGCTATTGATTCTCCAGTTGTAAGAGATTTATTTACGAAACTTCCGGTTATTCCAGGCAGTACTATCAAAGGGAAGATGAGAAGTTTATTGGCAAGAGATTTCGGACTTAAGCCTAACCAAAAAGAGCATAACGAAGATGATCCGATAGTTTTAAGATTGTTCGGCTCTAGTAACAAAGATAATATTAAACGCTCTCGTCTGCAATTTTCAGATGCTTTTTATAATCAAGAAACAAAAGCGAAGTTTGATGAAAATGAAGTACCTTACACGGAAACAAAGTATGAAAATACGATTAATCGATTGACTTCTGAAGCTAATCCGAGACAAATTGAACGTGTAACGAGAGGCTCTCGATTTGATTTTCAAATTATTTATAATGTTGAAGATGAAAATGAAGTAGAAACTGATTTTGAGAACATTAAAAATGGAATTCAATTATTAGAAAATGATTATCTTGGCGGCGGTGGGACACGTGGTAATGGCCGAGTTAAATTTAATATCGAAGAAATTGAAACAGTTATTGGTGATTATGACAGCACAAATTTAGTATTAAAGTAGGTGAGGAATATGAGTATAAAAATCTATAAATTACACTTTACTACACCTGTTCATTTTGGAGAAAAACGTTTAAGTGATAGCCAGCCTGTAATAGCCGCCGATACTTTATTTAGTGCGCTTTTTATTGAAACATTAAATTTAGGATTAGATACAGATTTTTTATTAAATGATTTAAAAATAAGTGATACTTTCCCATTTTTTAAAGATAATTATTATTTTCCCAAACCTTTAATGAAGATTGAATCACAACATAAGGATGAAACAAATTATAAGGTTTTTAAAAAACTTAAATTTTTACCTGTAAACCAATTTAATTCGTATATAGCTGGCGAAATTGATAGTACAGAAGCAGAACGAATCACTAGTGATTTTCAACTGGGAGAAAAAGAATTATTAACAAAAGTGTCATTGCAGAATAATGAAAAAGAAGGCGGAGATGCAGAACCATATTCTGTGGGGCTCTTTAGATATCATCCAGATGCAGGTCTTTATTTTATTGCAAAAGGTTCTGAGAACGCTTTGAATTCGTTAAATGAAGTTATTGATGCTTTACAATATTCAGGAATCGGTGGAAAGAGAAGTGCTGGTTATGGACAGTTCGAATGCAGAATAACTTCTGACGAGAAAGTGATAGATTTGTTGACTCAGCAAAAAGGTGAAATTATATATTACTGTCAACAGCTATGGCGGAAGAAAACAACTTAAAAACAATCTTAGAAAATGCTAGATACTTGTTAAAGAAAAAATCAGGTTTTATTCAGTCTGCTGATTTTACAAATACTTTAGTGAAAAAGAAAGATTTTTATAGTTTTTCTGCGGGTTCAGTATTTAAACATCCATTTTCAGGAGCTATATTTGATGTGGGTGAAAATGGAAAACATCCAGTATATAGATATGCTAAAGCAATGTGGATAGAGGTGTGAACATATGAGTTTAAAAACATATACTATTAATTTAACGACAATTGGACCGGTTCATATTGGGATGGGTGAAACAATCCGCAAACAAGAATATATCTATGAAAAAAACGCTTCTCAAGTACATTTTGTTGACGGTAAAAAAATGACTAAGTTTTTCAAAGATAAAGGTATTCTAAAAGCATTTTTAAATTATATTACTGATTATAAGCAACGTGCTGATCTTGCTACTTTTTTGAAAGATAAAAAGATAAAAAAAGAAGAATGGAAAGCATTTATTACTTATAGTGAACACGTGAATCAAGGTAAACGCTATACAACAGGTCAAAGTATTAAGTCATTTGAAAGTAATACTAAACCTTTAAATGATATTCATAAAATGGTAAGAGACGGCCAAGGTTCTGTTTATATACCCGGTAGTTCGTTGAAAGGTGCTCTTCGAACAGCGATTCAGGGAAATCGGAAGATAGTAGAAAATCATATTGCGAATAGAGCTAATAGATTTCATCATGTCGCTTTAGAAACACAACAAATCGTCGTTAAAGAGGAAATAAACAAAATTTTTAATAAGATAAAAATAGGTGATTCTAATCCGATTTCAGAAAGCGATTTAGAAATATATCAAAAAATAGATATAAATAAAAAAGCCAAAGCAATGCCTTTATATCGTGAGTGTATAAAAGCAGGTACTGAAGTGACCTTTACAATGACGATAGAAGATGATGTATTAAGTGGGCATGAATTAGAAGAAATTATTCGATTGTTCTACAAGAATTATTGGGAAAAGTGGGCTTCTGGATTTGAAAACACTGTTGCTGGTAAAGAATTTTTTGATATGGGTGCAGTACCAAATGATAAAGAAGTCAGAGAACAAAAGGCAATTTTATTTGTTGGCGGCGGTTCAGGTTTTGTAAGTAAGACTTTATATTATCAGATTAATAATAAAACCATCGCTAAAAACAACTCGTTTAAAGTCTTAAAGAATAGATTTAGAAGAGTTTACGGAAAGATGAGCACACAGCCTGGTAATGTGCCTATTGTATTAAAAGGCACTGTAAATACCTCACAAAACAAATGGTACCAATTTGGAGCATGCGAAATTCAAATATCTGAGAAATAAAAAGTGTTAGGAGAGGTTTGTACAATGAAAATAGTATTCAGCCCAATTGGAAATACTGATCCGTGGAGAAATGATAGGGATGGCGCTTTACTTAATATTATAAGAACCTATCAACCAGAAATTGTAGAGTTATTTTTCACAGAAAGTATTTGGGAAGGCAACAATCGATTTATTGGTCAAAAAAATTTTGATTGGAAATTTATTATTAATAGTATCTCTTCTGATGCTGAGGTTAGGATTAAAGTAGATAGTATTGAAAAAGAGCATGATTTTGATGCTTATAAAGATCTATTTCATTCATATCTTGTTGAATTAGAAAATGAATATCCTGAAGCTGAATTATTATTAAATGTTACTAGTGGTACACCTCAGATGGAAGCCACTTTATGTTTAGAATATATCACTTATCCAAAAAATAAGACATGCGTTCAAGTTGCCACACCTAATTCATCTAGTAATGCAGGTATGAAATATGCTAAACCAGAAGATCAAGAAATAGATTTGGAAATCGTAAACCAAGAGGAAAGCTCAGAAACTTCTAGATGTAAAGAAATAAATATTTTAAGTTTTAGAGAAGCGATGTTGCGGAGCCAATTGAAAGGCATAATTTACAATTATGATTATGAAGCTGCTTTGCAGCTTTTAGATATTATTCCAAAAGGCTTTAGAAATAAAAAGAAGTTACGTAAAATATTAGTGAATCTTACAGATAAAATTAAACTTCATGAGCCATTTGATGATATCAAAAAAGAGTATAAAGATATGAATGTACAGAAAGCAGTTTTCCATACTTTGTTATTAGGAATGCGTCATCGAAGAGGAGACGTGGCTGAAACTTTAATAAGAATTAAGGCGATTGCAGAATTTATTGTAGAAAAATATATAGATAAACAATACCCAGGGCTAATTTATTATTTTAATGAGAAACCATACTTGAATTTAGAATATGATCCAGTATTTATTAAAGAATATATTTCTCACGCAGGTCACTTTTTAAAAGAAAAAGAAAATTTGCTTTCTTTCCCAATGTATAGAGACATATTGACTTTGTTAGAAAATAAAGGAGAGGTTCTAAAAAATGTGCACGCTGTTAATAATATAAATAGCTTACGAAATCAAGTTGCTCATAATTTGCAATCACTTAACTTATATCAAAATAAGAATGAAAAAAATATTGATACAGCGGTAAAAGCTGTGGAAAAACTTTTATTAATTGTTTATCCTGAAGTGAATGACTCTACTTTAAATTACTTTGATCAATTTAATGAAAGGATAAAAGAGTTTATATGATTACTTATATAAAAATCTAACTAGATTTGCCTGATAAACTTAAAAGTATAAATATCAGCAGTACATTACATGGATTGTTGATGGAAAATTTAAGTGATGAAAGTGCTGAATTTATACATCATCTTTCTTATAGCCCGTTGAAACAAAGATTAATATTTGAAAACGATGAAACTTATTGGGAAATAGTATGTTTAGAGGACGGGATCGCAGAAGAAGTATTAAAGTTTGTATCATTGCAAACTTCAGTTTATTTGAAATATCATGATTTAAAAATAGATCTTCTCAATTTTAATGTAGAGCGAGTTGATGTTAAAAAGTTATTAGATAAAACTTTTTCGAAAGAAAAATTGAGTAGAACTATTAAATTAAAAATCATTACTCCTATGTCATTTAAATCAAGCGGACAATACGATATATTTCCTGATTTGAGAAAATTGTTCCGTAGTATTATGCTCCAATATGATGCTTTTTTCGAAAGTTACGAGATGTATGATCGTGAAACATTATCGTTTTTAACTGATAATATAAAAATTATAGATTATCAGTTATGGAGTACTAAATTTCACTTAGAAGGCGTAAGAATACCTTCATTTAAAGGTAATTTAATAATAAAAATAAACGGTCCGTTACCTTTCTTGCAACTTGTTCACTTTTTAATAGAGTTCGGAGAATATACAGGTGCGGGAATTAAAACTAGTTTGGGTATGGGGAAATTTAATGTTTCTTAAAATAATAAATAATACTTTGCCTTTAACTAGGGCAGCACGATACAAATTCATTAGCTGTTTGCCTGATTTGTAGGCAAAGAAAATAAGGCTTCTTTATTGATATCAAAGGGGTTATTGAGGTATCTAATCGATGAGTACCCCGGGCATGAGGGGACGAGAACGATATACCACTTTAATATATCGGTCAAACATTATCAATCGATGAGTACCCCGGGCATGAGGGGACGAGAACGTGATACATGCGAACGGTGTTATATTGATAGTCAATCGATGAGTACCCCGAGCATGAGGGGACGAGAACCAAACGGATTGACCTTTTTTATCAAAGTACATTGTGAATCGATGAGAACCCCGAGCATGAGGGGACGAGAACAGTTAATATATATCTATCCCACGCTTTCTCAACGACAATCGATGAGTATCCCGAGCATGAGGGGGACGGGAACTGATTTTCGTTATCTTCAAGTAAATAACCTAATTCAAATCGACGAGCACCCCGAGTAAGAGGGGGCGAGAACGGTAGATTTGTTGTTCTTATTTACTCGGATCAATGTGAATCGATGAGTACCCCGAGCATGAGGGGACGAGAAGCCCGTTTTGCTTATTATTTATACAACTGTGAGCATACTTTTTTGCAAATTCTAAGAAAGCTCTTATTGCTTTTCTCTTTTTTTAAAAGTAAACTGAAGATAACTTTAAATACGGCACAACTCATTTCGAAATTAATAATAAGGGGTAATTTTAAGATGAAAGTTAAAGGTTTGAAAGCAGGTATCGTCACAGTATGTGCTGTGGTCGGTCTTTCTTTTTCGGGAGCAGGCGGAGAGGAAGCGCATGCAGCAGGAAGTTATTACTATAATGGTATGAGCAACTATAATGAGTCGACTGCTTATCCGAAAGCAAAGAAAATTTCTAATAGTAATTTAGACATCCATCATATTTCGAATACGATGAAGACGAAGTATAAAGCGGTGGGACGCGTTAGCAATAAAGACGGCTGGAAAGGTCGCGGCAAAGACAGTATGGGAACGGGGACAGTGATCGGCAACTATACATTGGTGACAAATGCACATGTCATTGATACTGCGAAAGGGGCTGCCGCAAACCCTAAATACATCACATTTGATATGGCGAGAGACGGATCTAGAAAACCGTATACGTTCCATGCTACGAAAGTTGTGAAAGTACCAAATACAGACGTAGCGCTAGTGTATACAAAAGAAAAGATGTCGAAATACGCGACACCTTTAAAATTAGCTTCGAATGCGCAAATTAATGGTTTGAAATATAATACGAAATTATATTCAGTAGGTTATCCTTGGCAGAATGGTGACAATACGAAAACACATTGGAGCAGTTTCCGCTTCATTCAAAGATCTTCCAATGGTACTGAATTACAAACAAAAGATAAGTTCCGTGCAGGCGCATCTGGTTCGCCAATGGTCAACGGCAATTATCAAATATTCGGTTTGAGAACGTACGGTTATAATTTATGGGCTAATTCAACTACTAATTATGCTAAAGTTGAAATGGCTGGCGGCGAAGCGATGAATGGTGCAACAGGTAACTTCGTTCGTACACATATTAAATAATAATATTATGAGTGGCTTATTATTTCTGTTCCACTCTCGACGATAACCACCAATAATACCGAAAAGAACCCCTTACTACTGCAATAGTAAGGGGTTTGGTGTGCCATAACGTTGTTTATGTGTATACTATATATTATCTACCTTTAATATACAAGAGTTATATAGTTGTACTTTGTAATGCTTGAGTATTGTACTTCTATATTTCGTATTACAAGTTTCCTCATTTACAACACAACTGTATTTTCTTTTTCGTGAATCATTTCGACAATTTCATTCTTCTCATTCATAACAGCCACTTTTGGTGCGTGATCTGCAATTTCAGTTTCATTTAATTGCGCATAAGTCATAATGATAACCACGTCATCAACTTCTACTAAACGAGAAGCAGCGCCATTCAGGCAAATTTTACCGCTTCCACGTTCTCCTTTAATCACATACGTCTCAAAGCGTGCACCGTTATTATTATTAACAATCGCTACTTTTTCATTCGGTAAAATATCTACCGCATCTAAAATATCAGCAGCTATTGTAATACTGCCCACGTAATTTAAATTCGATTCAGTCACACGTGCGCGGTGAATCTTAGCATTCATCATTGTTCTAATCAATTTCTTCATCTCCGATTATCAGATTATCTATCAAGCGTGCTTTAGAAAATTTAACTGCGAGCGAGATGAAAATACGACCTTTGATGTGCTGCTGCTCTACAAGTTCAGGATAACTGTAAACGGCTACTTCATCTACATGACCGCTTGTATGCGATTCTAAGTAAGCAGTGACCGCTTCCACAATTATTTTACTCTCTCTTTCACCTTCGCGGTAGAGTTTTTCAGCTAATTTTAAACTTTTTTGCAGCTCAGGTGCTTCTTGGCGTTCTTTTTCAGTCAAGTAAACATTAAGTGAACTCTTCGCCAAACCATCCGCTTCACGTACAATAGCTTGACCTACGATTTCAATAGGATGATTAAAATCAGCGACCATTTTTTCGACAATGGCAAGTTGCTGAGCATCCTTTTTACCAAAGTAAGCACGATCTGGCTGGACAATATTGAAGAGTTTATTGACCACCGTCACGACCCCGTTAAAATGAATCGGACGTTGCGCTCCCTCTAAAACATCCGCTAATCTGCCGACTTTCAAAGCCACACCGATTTCGCCTGGATACATCGCTTCGACGCTTGGATGAAAGACATAATCTACTTCAGCAGATGCCGCCGCTTGCGTATCAGCTTCAATATCACGCGGGTAGGCATTATAATCTTCATCAGGTGCGAATTGAAGCGGATTCACAAATACACTGATTACCGTCACATCATTCTCCGCAACTGAACGGCGCATCATCGTCAAATGGCCATCATGCAACGCACCCATAGTCGGCACAAAACCGACCGATTTGCCATCTCGTTTGAAATCACGAGCCAAACGCTGCATATCTTGAATACTTGTAATTACTTCAGTCATTAATCTAATTCCTCCAAGACTTGTTTCTTATACGTATAAGCTTCAGAAGGGAAGCTGCCTTCACGAACCTCTTCATGATAATGATGCAAAGCTTCCACACCCGTTGAAAAGTCGCCGTACTGCTTAACAAACTTAGCACGATGTTCCTGACCGTAATTCAACATATCATGATAGACCAAGACCTGGCCGTCTGTATCTTTACCTGCACCGATACCAATAACAGGGATAGCTAAACGCTTCGAAATCAAGGCGGCCAAATCACTTGGTACCGCTTCTAACACTAGCATTACTGCATCCGCTTCTTGCACCGCTTTAGCATCCGCAATCAATTGCTCAGCCGCCGCTTTCGTTGCACCTTGCATTTTATACCCCATAATACCAACACTTTGAGGCGTCAAACCTAAATGAGAGACTACCGGGATACCCATCGCAGCCGCTTTCGTAATAAAACTGATTAAATGGGCACCTTCAGCTTTCACCGCATTCGCACCCGTTTCTTGATATAAACGCAGCGCATGCTCCAAATCAACACCTACCGTACCAATCGGCAAATCCACTACTACAAACGTATTCGGAGCACCACGGCGCACCGCTTTGCCATGATGAATCATATCGTCTAAAGTGACCTGAACCGTACTCTCATAACCCAGCACCGTCATCCCTAAAGAATCACCCACCAAAATAGTGTCAATTCCCGCAGCTTCAACTTGTTTCGCACTCGGATAATCATATGCAGTCACCATTGAAATCTTTTCATTATTCAGCTTCATATCAAATAAATTGCTTAATTGTTTCATTTCATCATATCCTTTATTTAATATAAAGATATAATAACACAAATAAGGAAATTTTGAGGTGATTCAAGTGACACTACAATACGGAATTATCGGCCCCGGAGCAGTCGGCACCACCATTGCTTACGAACTCTTGCGCAGCCTAGACACAGACCAAGTTCATCTTTTTGGAAAGAAAGCCTGGAGAGTACCCTACCGCCAAAGAGATACAGGAGAACAAAGTGAGCTGCAAACACAAACATTGGCGCATTTCGACGATACATTAGATGTCTTGTTTATTGCGGTCAAAACACATCAATTGGATCATGTGATAGAACAAATGGCACATGTGATTGATGACGATACGCTTATCATTTTGGCTCAGAATGGGCACGGGCAACTTGAAAAAATTGACCATCCGCATGTCTATCAAGCTGTGGTTTACATCAGTGGGCAGAAGACAGAAGATGGCGTGATTCATTTCAGAGACCGCATTTTGCAAGTGCAAGAAGACGAATTTACCAGCGAACTGGCGCAACACTTAGCTGAAACGCGCCTAGAGTTGCAATTGAAAAATGATATTGAGGTTGAAATCTGGTACAAGTTGTTAGTGAATCTGGGGATTAATTCGGTCACAGCTGTAGGAAGACAGACCGCTGCGATTTTAAGAGTGCCAGAAATTCGTAATTTGTGCCGCAACTTGTTAGAAGAAGGGCAAAGAATAGCAGAAGCAGCAGGCATCACGCTACCTGAAACTATCGTTGAAGATATCATGAAGATTTATGCCGGCTATCCAGATGAGATGGGTACAAGCATGTACTATGATATTACCAGCGGTGCGCCTTTAGAGGTCGATGCCATTCAAGGTTTCATATATCGTAAAGGTCAAGAATTAGGGCTCTATACCCCTTATTTAGAAACGGTTTACAGTATTTTAGCTGCTGCTGAGAATGGCAAATTAAGTTACAAGTAAAGTGATATTTTACTCGCAATTTCTCTACTGATTCTGTATAATATTATTAATTAAACTTGATTGTAAAAGATAAAATAATTGTGAGAATTCAAGAATGATGAAAGGTGGTTAATAACCTATGAACAAGCTAGAGCGTAACTTTATTTTAAAATTGAATATCAATTGCGTGATGCCTTCATAGTGAATTAACATAGGCACTTCACACAACATCTTAAGAAAGAAGGAAACAACATGAGTGCACAACAAAATAATCATCAAAACAGCACGCAAAATTCAGCAATTATTACCAGATTAGACCATTTAGAATTGAGAATGACACATTTAGAAGAAAATAAGGATACGAATTATCGTCTTTTGAGTGAAAGAATCGATAGTTTTCAAAAGGAAAATGAAAAAGATCACCAAATTCTCCATAAAAAAATTGATGATTTAAAAGAAGTGAATGATAAAGAACATCAACGTTTATACGAGATAATTAATGATTTTAAACTTGAAACTCGCTTACAGTTTGAAAGTATGGCGCAAACAATAGAAAGATTAGAAAAAAAGATGGACGGAAAAATAGAAAAATTGGATTCCAAAATAGAGAAATTGGATTCAAAAATAGACAATAAATTTGATGAATTAAAGAAAGACTTAAAATGGAAATTAGGTATATTTGCTACTATAGTGACTGCTACAATAGCTATTATTAATGTATGCCAACATTTCTTAATGTAAAAAGCAAACATAGGCAATTGCAGTTGAAGGAATAACGATTTAAATATAAAAAAATGTAATTAATACAAGCAGGGGTTGGGACGTTGTGGAATGTCTCAGCTCCTGTTTGCAAGTGGTCAGATAAAATTTTATATTTTACGATTGGGTAATAGGAATTTGATGGATAAATTACAGTAACTGTGTAGGCTCGCGCCTGCAGCTTATACAGTTCAGAGCCAAGGCGTCCTCCTCTGCTATCCTCCCCACTTTTTATTAAAATTACCAAGTTTGCTTTCAAATAGTCTCGCTAAAATATATGTTAAAATACGATTGAATACACATTACGCAAAAGAGGTTAAAATATGACAGAATATGTAGTGGCGAACGGCCGAATCTATACAGAAGATAAAGTAATGGATCAAGGTTACATCAGAGTTGCGGATGGAAAAATTGCGGAAGTCGGTGCAGGGGAATATACAGGTGACTTGCAAGTTATCGATGCTGAAGGAAAAAATATTTTACCAGGTTTTATTGATATTCATATTCATGGTGGTTATGGCGAGGATGCGATGGACGCGTCATTTGAGGGTTTAAAGCATCTCTCAGAATCTTTGTTATCTGAAGGAACAACATCTTACTTAGCAACTACAATGACACAATCAGTTGAGAATATTGACCGTGCTTTAGAAAATATTGTGGAGTATATTCAATTTCAAGATACGGAGAATGCGGCTGAAGTGGCAGGCGTGCATTTAGAAGGGCCCTTTATTTCAGAACATAAAGTAGGTGCTCAAAATCCTAAATATGTACAACGCCCTTCTGTAGAGGCTATTCAACATTTTCAAGGCACAGCTCAAGGAAATATTAAAATAATTACATTTGCACCGGAAGTAGAAGGTGCGGAGGATACGCTAAAAGCGCTGAGCGATTATATTATCTTTTCGATTGGTCATACAGTAGCCACTTACGATGAGGTAAATGAAGCGGTAGCGCATGGTGCGAAACACGCGACGCATTTATATAATGCAGGAACACCCTTCGAACATCGCTCACCAGGTGTATTTGGCGCAGTTTGGACTAATGATCATATTAATGCTGAAGCCATTGTGGATGGTGTCCATTCTCATCCTGCTGCAGTTAAAACAGCATTTAAAATGAAAGGCAATCAACATTTCTACTTAATTACTGATGCTATGCGTGCCAAGGGAATGCCCGATGGTAATTATGATTTAGGCGGTCAAAATGTCATCGTAAAAGGTTCAGAAGCACGTTTGGCATCTGGTGCACTTGCTGGCAGTATTTTAAAAATGAACGACGGAGTGCGTAATTTAATGGAATTTACAGGAGCACCTTTAGAAGGGGTATGGCGTACTACTAGTTTCAATCAGGCGATAGCTTTAGGTATTGATAATAAAAAAGGTAGTATTAAAGTGGGCAAGGATGCTGATTTAGTAATCGTGGATGATGATATTCAAGTAGCTACGACTATTAAAAATGGTATGATTCATACATTTGAATAAGAAAATTCGAAGCGAGAGTAGGACGAAAAGCATACTTTGTCCTACTCTCGCTTTGTATTATTTTGCTATGCTAAATAATACAATAATATTTAATTAGGTTGTTTAAAACAGAGAATATAATTACTTTGGATTTATATAGCTTGTATTAATAATTCTCACAGTCCTAACATTAAATTAATAATTTCTTAAAACTTGGTTGCTACAATTCAAAGTGAAAGGGAGTCAACCACACTTGTGAAGCCTTTACCAGGGGTTCTTTTTTCAGAGAGGTTAAAGTACTTCCTTTAAAAAATTCTATTTCGGAGGTAGGGCATTGAAGAATATCAAGATGACTAAAATTGTAGCAGGAAGTATGGCAAGTTTAATGCTGTTATTAGCAACTGGGACAGCTAATAATGCAGAAGCAAGCGGCGGTGCTCAAGCGACACCACAGCAAACACAACAAGCACAACAAACAACGAATCAAGATGGCATCAAGTTAATGAAACAAAAACCTGAAGTGGCACCGATTCCTAAAAAGAATTCACCTAATAGAATTATTACGAATTTCAACGGAAATCCACAAAAAGAAATGGGCTTCAACTGGTACACAACTGATAAAGCTGAACAGCCTCAAGTTTGGGTTTCAACTTCCAAAGATATGAAAGATGCTAAGACATTTGCAGCAGAAGCAAAACAAGTGGATTCTCAATACATAGAAAGAGATAAATCGGGACACTTTATCTTTGCGGATGTAGAGAAGAATGATGACGGAGAACCTGTTAAAGGGGCAGACGGCAAAGAAAAAATTAATGGGTACTATACAGATGCCAATGTAAGTGGTCCGGAATGGACAAGTGGTGACCAGCATGGTAAAGCTTCTTTGAAAAATGAAAAAGAATATGTGTATAAAGCTCAAGCAAAAGATTTGAAACCTAATACACACTATTATTACAAAGTAGGAAGCAAGAATGGTCAGCAAAGCCAAGTTGGACAATTCAAAACAGGTGGCAGTGCAAACGATCCATTCAAATTTGTACAATATACAGATACACAAAATGCTTATTGGAATGAGCATGTAAGAAACGAAGCGCAATTTGGTGCGAATACGATTGCTGAAGCAATTAAAACAGCGGGTAACCCTGACTTTGCTTTGCACACAGGTGACTTTGTAGAAAATTCACAAACTGAAGATGAGTGGAACGATATTTACAATCAATCCCGTCCATCATTCATGTCCTTACCAATTGCTGCAGCAGCAGGTAACCATGACGAATATCCATTTAAAGAAGACGATAAAAAGTTATTAGATCGTTTTAATCGTCATGTCAATGTACCTAAAGCGAATAATGCAGTTAATGGCGGGTCATATTATTCATTCGATTACAATAATGCACATATGGTTGTAGCGAATACGAATGATAATAAAAAAGTGAAAGACAATCCAGAAGGAAAAGCAATCGGTAAAGAACAAATGGAATGGATTAAAAATGACATCAAACAAGCCCGTAAAAATGGCTCTAAATGGGTAATCTTGAACTTGCATAAACCGATGTACTCAAAATCTTACCATGCCCTAACTGACGAAGATATTATGAAAGTCCGTAAAGAATTAACGAAAGAAATTGACGATTTAGATGTAGATTTAGTATTACAAGGACATGATCATGTATTAGCACGTACGAAAGTATTGCAACATACATCTACAAATAATAGTTTCGTCAACGCGAAGATTGAAGATGCCAAACAAGTGACTGGCAAAGATGGCGTGAAATATTATGATAACCCGAAAGGTTCCGTATATGTATTGCCAAATACAGGCGGTACTAAAGCGTATGATGATATTTACAGCCGCTCATTAGATCATATTAAGAAAATCCAACCGGATTTAAAATGGTTAACAGAAAAACAACGTCAAGAATACAATAATTTATTTGCTGTAGGTGAACAACCGCAAAAAACAGCAGCATTTAATGACAGCCACTCTAATGACCGTGATTCTTCAGACCAAAACTTCTCAGTATATGAAGTGAAAGGTAATAAATTGATTGTGAAAATCTATCAATTACACGGAGATATTAGTAAAGGTGAACCAAGATCAGTTAAATTGATCGACCAATTCGGAATTTCAAAAGACGATAATAAAAATAATAAGTAAGAGGTTGCAATGAAGTTGAGGGAGCGGGACTGAAATCAATTAAGGTTCCTATCCCTTGGCTTTAATACATAGGAGGCAATGATGATGAAGCGGTTTTTAACATATTCAGCAGCAGTCGCAAGGTTAAGCTTGATTTTAACGGGATGCAGCGGGCAGTCTGACAAGAAAACGAGTGACGCAAAAGCGCAGACGACACAACATGATTCTAAGCAAGCCTCAAATAATAAGGTAACAGAAATAAAAATCGATAAAGCAAAGCTATCTGATAAAGCGCATGAAAAGATGAAAAAAGAAGTGCTGGATTGGGCCGATAAATATGGGAAGCAACAAGGATTGGCAGTTTCAAATCGTTACTTCGGGGCCGGAGAAATTTCGAGCGGAGATTGGTACGCAATGACGCCTAAAGGTGAACTGCAAGTCAGTAATCAAGGCTCACCAGGACCAAAGGCTTTCGACAGACATAATCTTGTTGGTGTAGTGATGTATAAAGCTAAAGATCATACTACAGGTTTTGATACGAAAGCAAAGGATTTAACGAATATTGAAAGCTACCAAAATGTAGCAGATTTAAACCAACCTGTAACTAAATATTTATTTGCCGATGATGGAAAGGTGTATGAGTATACCTTCCAACCTGAAGAAAAGGTTAAATTGTCTTCCGGTTTTGCACCTAAAGATCATAATGATAAAGACCCAAACTTAAAACCGGATCATTCATTTAAAATCAGTGACAATTCCTCTGCAAACCAAGAAATGCAACGCCTTATCAAAGAGTATAGTAATCAATCTAAATAGATGACGAAATAAAAACCCAAGTCCTATGATGCGGACTTGGGTATTTTTAATATCATATTATTTCTCGTTATATTTTAAATAAGCTGCGATACCTTTCATGATGTCGTATTCTGGACGGAATCCTAACTCTTTTAATGGAGACACATCTGAGTAGGAATGTTTGATATCTCCTGCACGTGCATCTGCAAAGGAATAAGGAATTTCATAACCGAAATAATCTGAGAATGCATTAAAGACAGTAATTAAATCAGTTTGCTTTCCTGTGCCGGCGTTAAATACTTTGCCATTTGTAGAATCATCTTCAATAGCAATCCAAATCGCTTGCATTAAATCATTGATGTAAATGAAATCACGTGTTTGCTTTCCATCACCGAAGAAGGTGAAAGGAGCTTTATTCAAGAATTTTTGATTAATAATTGATAGAACGCCTGAATAATCTGATTCTGGATTTTGACGCGGACCGTATACATTAAAGAAACGCAATGCGACAGTCGGCAAACCATAAAGCGTATGATAAATTTTAGTATATTGTTCACCCGCAAATTTTTGTACGGCGTAAGGTGATAGCGGGTTGACATTTGAACCTTCTACCGACTTCGGCAAGTCTGGTAAATCACCATAAATAGCTGCAGAAGACGCAAAGAAGAATTTTTTCAAATTAGTATTATATTGACGAGTTGCTTCTAATAAATGAATTGTAGAGTCGATATTGTCACCATTTGATTCAACGGGTTTTTCAACAGTTTCTACAACACTGACCATTGCAGCCAAGTGAAAGATGTATTCGAATTGATGTGTTTTAACTAAATCAGTTAGTAATTCATGATTTTGTACATTTTCTTGATAAAAATGTGCATCATCGATGAATGGGATATTTTCTCTTTTTCCAGTAGATAAATTATCTACGACAAATACTTCGTTGCCTTCATTGTGAAATCGCTCAGCAATATGTGAACCAATAAATCCTGAACCACCTGTAATTAATACTTTCATTTGAACAACCTTCCCTTGTAATGATTATCTGAAAAATATGTATATGCATAAAGTTTAGCATTATAGTGATATTTATAAAAGATATATTAAGCATATTTTGCTAAAGAGAATGTTAAGAAAGTAATAAAGTGAAATTTTAAAAAACTAGACTGCGGGGAGTCTTAAAAAGTAAAAAATAGTCGAAAATAAGCTTGCTCGCGACGCGACGTCATATAGTAATTTGAAATTGAGGTGGAAAGTGGTTCAATTAGAATAAGCGAATTTGAATATAAGTGAGGTGAAATGAAAATGATTTATACCACAGGTGAACTCGCTAAAATCTGCAATGTTTCTGTACGTACAGTGCAATATTATGATCAAAAAGGCTTGTTGAAACCTGATAGAGTTGAAAATAAGCGGAGATATTTCAGTGAAGCAGCCAAAACAAAATTAGAAATGATTAATTTTTTGAAAGAAATGGACTGTTCATTAAAAGAAATCAAAACATTATTAGACGAAATAGATTCAATTAAAACTTTAAAATTCTTATTAAAGCAGAAAGAAGAAGAATTGGAAAAACAATTGACTAAGCAGCAAGCAAAGCTCAAACAAATTCAAAATTTAAATGACGTCATCAGTCAAAATAGTGAAGAACCACTTTCTAATGTCCTCAAATTTGATGAGATATCAGAGGGGATGATTGAGATGAAACAACTCAGACGTAATATTATGATTTCGGCAGGTATTGTAGGTATTTTCCAATATGGCAGTATAGCAACTTCAATACTAAAACACGATTGGAAACCAGTGGGTATTGCAGCACCTTTTTTAATAACTTATGCTGCTGGAGTAAGTTGGTATTATTATAAAAATGTGAGTTATGTGTGTCCGAATTGCCAATACACTTTTAAACCTTCTTTCATGCAAGTAATGTTAGCAAATCATACCTTTAAAACGCGCAAGTTTAAATGTCCGAATTGCGGTGAGACACATTATTGTGTAGAAGTATCGGACAAAGAAAAGATGAATGCAATAAAGCAAGAGCAAGCATAATTTAAAGGCGGGGCGACGAAATAATCTTAATTAATATCATTTCGTCATCCCGCCTCTTTATAATTATACAGCGACATCTTTTTTAGCTAATTCAATTGTAGTACCAATTAAAGTTTGAATACCTTTTTCAATTTCAGAAACTTCTACAGATTCTTTCGGTGAATGACTGATACCATCCTTACATGGAATAAAAATCATACTAGTAGGGCAGATAAGCGCCATATTCATAGCATCATGACCTGCACCGCTGAACATGAGACGATAAGAATAATCAAGTGCTTCACAAACCTCTTCTGTAATATTGGCGATTTGTGGATTAAGACTTACTGGTGTATCAGCGCCTAAGTCTTCTAAATCCGCTTCAATACCACGACGTTCTGTAATCGTTTTAATCGCTTGTTCAATTTCAGAAGCGACTTGTTCACGAGATTCTGCTTCTTTGCCGCGTACGTCTATCAACATTTTTACTTCGCCAGGAATCGCATTCATCATATTAGGGAAAGGCTGCACATATCCTACTGTGGCCACGATACCTTCTTGGTGATGGGCTTGAGCAATAGATTCTACTTGCAAAGCAATTTCAGAAGCGGCCGTCAAAGCATCTTTACGCATTGGCATTGGTGTTGAACCAGAATGGCTCGTCTCACCCGTTAATTTCAATTTATAACGATGAGGTGCAGCGATATGGGTGACGATGCCAATATCTTTGTGTTTGTTTTGCAAAATAGGACCTTGTTCGATGTGTAATTCAAGATATGCTTTTAAGTCACCTTTATGATAAAAATCATTGTCTGACGGCATGCTCTGTTTTAAAGTATCTACTAAATGGAAAAGTGTCTTCCCTCTATCATCAGTAAGCTGCTTCATATCTTCAGCTGAAAGGTCTCCGATAATATATTTACTGCCGAGCGTGGATTTATTAAAGCGAGCAGATTCTTCACACGTAAATGCCACTATTTCAATAGGATGATCTGTTTCGATTTGATGTTCATTCAAATGCTGAATAACTTGCAGGGCACCCACTACTCCTAGCAATCCATCATAACGGCCGCCATCTTTTACCGTATCGATATGTGAACCGAGCATCACTGGCGGTAGCGTATTATCCTTCCCTTTGCGACGCGCAATTACGTTTCCAAAGTAATCAAAGTGTACTTCTAGACATGCTTCTTGACAAAGCATAGAAAATTTCAAAGCAGCGAGTCGCTCTGCATGACGAAATGCAATACGGTTGATGCCGCCTGTTTCTTCATCGTAACCATAGTTGTTAAACGTATTTAAATGATGCATGACTGTATCTATGTTCATTATCTTCAACCTCTTTCTTAAAAAAATAATGAGAGCAGAACAGAAATAATAATGAATTGAAATTATTTCAACATCCCGCTCTGGCAAAGCCGATTAATAAAACAAGCTGAGACTGTCAATTTATGTCTCAGCGCCTTGATAAATAATGATTGTTTACTTATATTTTACCACAATAAAAATACAATCCTTTGAAATATACTGAAGATTATTGAAATTCTTGAAGAACTGTCTTGAAATAATGCTAGGGTCATCTTAAAATTGAATTAATATTAAGTAGAGGCTGTAAGCTGGGTAACCCAGTTTGCATGCCTCTCAACTTTTTTGGACTATTATTTTAAAAAGGAAGGAAGCGTTTAAATGTCATCGAATACTCCGTATCAAACGGGACGCATCAAAGATAGTTGGGTCCTAGTCATAGCCATTGTGTTAGTGGCCTCGACTTTACGTGCGCCTTTAACTGCAGTAGGTCCAGTCATCGACCAAATTAAAGATGCACTTCACATTACAAATAGTGTAGCTGGTATTCTTACGACCATCCCGCTTATCATCTTCGGGATTATTTCTCCACTAGTTTCGAAAATCACTGCCAAGCTCACTATGTCTCGTACTGTTTTTATGGCGATAATCATTATCTTATTAGCTTTAATTGTAAGGATTTTAGGCGGGTTCAACTTTTTTATTATAGGAACTCTATTATTAGGGGTAGGTATTGCTTTAAATAATGTTGTTCTACCGAGTTACGTTAAATGGAAATTCCCTATGCAAGTTGGAATTATGACTGGCTTATATAGCGGTACGATGAATTTCACTGCAGGTTTAGGCGGCGGATTAAGTTTTCCTTTATCAGAAATAAGCGGTTATCGTTTATCGCTCTCTTTTTGGATTATTTTCGGAATGATTGCTGCGATTTTATGGTTGCCTCAAATGAAAAGTGGTTCTAAAGCTGAGAAGAAAATGCTTGAAGAAGTAGAGCATAAAGATCGCAAGAGATTTCATGTGTCACGCTCTAAACTAGCTTGGTCGATTGCTTTGATGATGGGCTTCCAATCCATGATTTTTTATACCTTTGTAGCATGGGTACCTTCAATTTTAGTAGATCGTGGATTAAACCAATCTAGTGCGGGTTACTTATTGATGTTGAACCAATTCTCTCAAGTACCGATGACATTCCTTTTCCCGATTCTGGCTTCTAAAATGAAGAACCAGAAATTACTTATTACCATAGTTTTAGCACTCTTTATTATTGGATTTGCACTTTTCTTTACACAATCATTTACTCTCTTAATTATAGGTATGATTTTAGCAGGTTTCGGAATGGGGTCTGGATTTAGTTTATGTATGACCTTCTTCTCAATCCGCGCAAGAACCAGTGACGGCAGTATTGCTTTATCTGGATTCGGTCAATCTGTTGGTTATTTTGTAGCAGCAATCGGTCCATTCTTTGTCGGTCTTTTACATGATCTTACAGGAGGATGGGTTTCAGGAATTATAGCGCTTATCATCATGGGAATCTTATTCTATATCTTTGGATTAGCTTCTTCACATGGTGAAGTAGAAGATGAATTAGCATAGGGAGCGAGACAGAAATAATTTTTAATTAAAATTATTCCGTTATACTAGAATCAAGAAAGTGAAGGGGTGAAAGAAGTGGGATATTTTAAGGATTATTTAAATACCATTGAACAACCAGAACATCGAAAGAAGATGGAAGCGATATTTACTTGGGTAGACGAAACATTTCCTGAGTTAGAAAAAGTCGTCAAGTGGAATCAGCCGATGTACACACATCACAACACTTATATCATTGGCTTCAGTAAAGCGAAAGCGCATATTTCAGTGAATCCTGAAACAGCAGGAATGAAGCCTTTTATCCAACGGTTTGAAGCAGACGGCTATACTTATACAGAAAATTTATTTCGAATTAAATGGACGGATGAAGTAGATTATCACTTATTGAAAGATATGATTGAATTTAATTTGCAAGAGAAAGCAGAGACGACTACATTTTGGAGAAACTATAAATAATGATAAAGGCTGACACAGCATACCTCTAAGGAGAGCTGCGCCAGCCTTTTCAATTTTAATTTAATTTCGCTTTGCGTCTATCTTTCCAATAAAGCAACGCTTCTATGATAAAGACAATAATGAGTGAGAAACCAAATAACGGCATTAAAATACCCAAAATAACGAGTGTGATAATCAAGCCGATAGACATCGGTTTTTTAATACGTCTTGGTAATGGTTGCGGTGTTTTCATGCGGCCTAAGCGTTTGAACCAAGATAAGAAACCTAAAATGATACCGCCTAAGAAGGCTAAACATACTAATAGGTTAATAATTTTGTTGGCGATGCCGAATAAATGACCTTCATGAAGCGGAATGCCCCAAGTCAACCATTTAGCTAAAATACCGTAATCTTGATAATTGACTTGTCCTAATTTCTTACCTGTATATTGATCCATATACATTGTTGTTTCTTTATAAGGTGAGACGTCAAAACCAGTCACACCGCTGTTACTTGCTCGCGATAAGGTGAACGAACCATCTGCACTAGTTGGAGACACAATAGCATAAGGGCGTTTCAATCCTTCTTTTTGAGCATCTGACACGACTTTATCTAAAGATAATTGACCCGGTGTGTGTGTCATCGGCATAGCCATACCGCCATGATGACCGCCGCCACTCGATTCGGGTGCTTGTTTCTTTTTCATAGCCCAAGGAATTTCATTCGCTTCAGATTTAGGAGGGTTGGCTGCAATCTGTGTTTGCTCTAAAGCTGGGTACGTAGTTGCAATTTTATTAATCTTATCTCCCATAAATCCTGACCAAGGCAATCCTGTAAACACTAGAATCAACATCGGGATGGCAATAATGATACCGACGATTGAATGCCATTTCTGTAAACGTAAGTTACGACTGTTTTGAGTTAATAAATGTTTGCGGAACATCATATAAATACCGGAAAGTATCATGAAGACCGTCCAACATGCTGTGAGTTCTACTAAGTAATTAATTACTGTATTTTCCGTTGACAGTGAACTATGTATACTCCGTGTCATATTAGAATACGTATACTTAGCATTTTGCTGAGCTACAATCTGATTGTGGTTGTCTAAGAAGATATAGTATGAATTGCCTTCCATATCACCGATTGTAATACGGTTATTATATGGGGCTTGCATCATACTGACTTTATTAATCATATATCCGGGGTGTTCTTTCTCAATTTGCTTAATCGCATCATTTAAAGATTGCTGCTGGTGATGCTCGCTATGTCCATAGAATTCATGTTTATAAAAATGATTCTCCACTTCTGGGAAGAAGAGATATGCGATTCCGGATAGCGTTAATGTAATCAACAATGGTGTTATAAAGATGGCCGCATAGAAGTGAAGTCTCTGAAGCGGATTAAATGTATTTTTCATTAAGTATTACCTCTTTATCTATTTATATAGGAATCATTACGATTTGTAAAAAGACTACATTTTATTATTACAGATTCATAGATAAATAAAAGTACATTTATTTGTCATATTTTGAAAATTTTATGGCGGTAGTGTGACAATTCGGGAATTAAACCATTTTGTATTGAAAGATTTTCTGTAAATATTTTTTAGAATTTAGAACAGAGAGTGCGAAACACCAGATATTATCTCAACTTTTTATTATTCTTTTTCTTTTAAAAGCGAATATTGCACTTTTCCGATTATTAAACTCGAATTTGATATTGACTTTGTAGAGAATCCAATCTATTATCAGAATATTACAAAAATAACTTCGATCAAAATTTATATTACAACATAGGAGGCGAAATTTTTATGTCGAATACACTTACTAAACCAGGAACTAAAGTAACACCTAAGACATTTTTATTTAATGTATTGAATGGGGTGGCGATTGCGATTATTGCTGGATTGATTCCCAACGCAATTTTAGGTGAGATTTTGAAAGCTTTAAAACCACACTACCCGATTTTTGGAGAGTTGTTATTAATTACAACCTCTATCCAGTTTGGAGTACCGTTATTAGTAGGTGCACTAGTTGCACATCGGTTTAATTTCTCTCCTTTAGGTATTTCAGTAGTGGCAGGCTCTTCGTTTATAGGCAGTGGGGCAGCCGTATTTAAAGATGGAACTTGGGTTATTACAGGCATCGGCGATTTGATTAATACCATGCTTGCAGCGGCGCTAGCTTCACTACTTATTTTACTTATCGGCGAACGTTTCGGTAGTTTGAATTTAATTATTTTACCGACTTTCGTAGCAGTATTTACAGGATTTGTTACACTACATACTTTGCCTTACGTTAAACTTGTGACCACAGGTATTGGTCAAATGATTAATACATTTACAGAGATGCAGCCTGTTTTAATGTGTATATTGATTTCACTTGTTTATAGCATTATCATTATTTCACCAATTTCCACAGTTGCTACTTCAATGGCTATTGGTATCAGTGGTCTTGCAGCAGGTTCAGCATCTATTGGTATTACTTCAGCTGAAGCAGTTTTAGTATTTGGTACATGGGGAGTTAATAGACTGGGTGTACCGCTTACTATCTTTTTAGGCGGTGTGAAAATGATGTTGCCGAACATGGTACGTTATCCAATTATGTTATTACCAATTACTACCACAGCTGCCATTTCTGGTTTCATTGCAAGCTTTATTGGAATAGGGGGAACAAAAGAATCTGCTGGATTCGGTATTATTGGATTGGTTGGACCCATCAACGCATTTAGATTCTTGGAAGGCGATAACTTCATCATGAAAATTATCCTTGTAGCCATTGCTTTCTTCGTCGTACCCTTTATTGTTGCATTTGTTACGCAATTCATCTACATGCGCGTACTTAAAATCTACAAAAAAGATATCTATAATTTCTTAGGATAGACCAGAGAGTGGGCAAGTAGACTAGACTAACGCTTGCTCTCTTTTTTAGTGAAAAAGAAAACTTACGAGAGTAGAGAATACGTAAAGAGTACCTCAAAGAAAAAGAACTCTTAAATAAGAAGAGAGGTGTAAAATTTGTACAAAAAAAGTCTTTTACTTCTGCTAAAGTTGTATTATAGTATAACAATACGAATGGAAAGGCTTTCATGATGAATTATCAGAATAATGACACGATTGAAAGCTAAAGAATAAAAAAATAAAAATCAGCTATGGCAGGATGATAAATTAAATTATATTTAATATTATTTCTGCCTCGTATATATTCATCTTAATCGTAATGAAGTGACTAAAAATGTTATAATAGGGATTGCTGGATTTTTCTGTATATACTGAAAACCAACTTTAAACCAAACAACGTAATTTTAAACAAAGGGGGCTATGAGATGGATTATCAAATCATAAATGAGCAATCTATTATGATTAAATTCGAGCCGCAAATTGATCCGGAAACATTTAAAAAAGTACAACAGATTGTGAAGTATTTAGAACAACAAGCAATTGAAGCGATCACAGAAGTTGTGCCATCATACAGAGCGGTGATGATTCATTTTGATCAAACAAAGATTAATGCACAAGAACTGATTGATACATTGAATTTAGACAACTTAGATTTAGCAGACATTGAAGTATCAGAGAGTTCTAAAATTGTTTATATTCCAGTCGTATACGGGGGAGAATACGGACCGGACCTTAAAGCAGTAGCCGAACACAATCAGTTATCTACTGATGAAGTCATAAAATTACATACAGAACCTACTTATTTAATTTATATGCTAGGATTTATGCCTGGTTTCCCTTATCTTGGAGGATTAGATGAGCGTCTGTATACCCCAAGAAGAGATGAACCGAGAGTTCGCATTGATGCTGGGTCTGTCGGCATTGCGAATAATCAAACAGGCTTATATCCGCAAGATTCACCAGGCGGTTGGCAAATTATCGGTCGAACGCCATTAGATGTCTTCGACTTAAATCGTGAACCGATGACGTTATATGCTGCTGGTGATAATATTCAATTCTATGAAATCAGTGAAGCTGAATTCGAGGAAATTATGACAGAAAAGCATGAACCGGATTTTGATTTAGAAAGATGGGTGAATCGTTAAGATGAGTATCAGAATAAACAAACCAGGACTATTTTCTACAATTCAAGATGAAGGACGTATCGGTCATCAAAAGGATGGGTTTTCAGGAGCAGGCGCTTTAGATATTTATAGTTTCCGCTTAGGCCAATCCCTAATCGGAAATAAAGGCCCGGCTATTGAAGCGACTATCATTGGACCTTCACTTACATTTTTAGAAGACGACACTATCGTAATAACTGGCGCAGAATTCAAAGCTGAATTAAACGGCCGTCCTGTACCGCATCAAACTGTAGTTCAAGTGTACAAAGGCGATGAACTTGTGATGAACGCAGCTGTTAAAGGCGCACGCGGGTACGTATTCTTTGGGCATCCATTAGATGTGCCGGAAGTTGCAGGCAGTTATTCTACACATACACGCACAAAGATGGGCGGACATGAAGGCAGAGCGCTGAAGAAAGGCGACTTTGTCCATCAGAAGTTGAATGAAGCATATCGTAAACACGTAGGCTTCTCTAGCGATTTAGATTTGATTCATGAGGATACAGATACAATTCGTATTGTAGAAGGTCCTCAATATGATAGCTTTTCTGATGAAAATCATGAAAGCTTAGTTTCTGAGCCGTTTGAGATTTCAGAACAATCAGATCGTATGGGCTTTCGTTTGAAAGGACCATCGATTCCGCCTGAAGAAAGCGCAGATATCATTTCAGAACCTGTGGCTTTAGGAAGCATTCAAGTACCAAATGATGGTAATCCGATTATTCTGATGAATGATAAACAAACTGTCGGCGGTTATACGAAAATCGCGACGGTTACACAATTAGATTTAAGCGTACTTGCGCAAAAGAAACCTGGAGAAAAAATTAATTTTGAATGGGTTTCAATTGAAGACGCAATTAAAGACTTAGAAGAATACAACGATGGTTTCGAAGAGATATTGAATAATGTCGAAAGAGAACCATTATTTGATTTACGGGAATTAAGAATTACGGCGAATCGTATTTGCGAATTATTAGAGGGGGATAAATAATGAAGTTAGAAGAAATCAAAGATTTAATTAATTTAGTAAAAGAGAACGAAGTAAATAAGTTTAAATATAAAGACGAAGAACGTGAAATTGAATTAGATTTTTCAACTCCACAACAAACACAACCTGCTGCACAAATTCAAACACAAGCGACTTCAAGTGCGACACCTGAAAATAATGCAGCATCAGCATCTGATGAAGCGCCGGCAGGTAATACAATCAATGCACCAATGGTAGGTACTTTCTTCTTGCAAGACGCAAAAGATTTAACTGAACCATTATTTAAAGTTGGCGACAAAGTCAGCAAAGGCGACGTGGTTGGCTTTATCGAAGCGATGAAAGTCATGAATGAAGTAACAAGTGATGTAGATGGAGAAGTGACAGCGATTTTAGTCGACCATGGTACGAATGTCGAGTATGATCAAGCGTTGATTGAAGTTAAATAAAGGGGTGTGAAATTATCATGTATCGTTGTTTAATTGCAAACAGAGGAGAAATCGCTGTACGTATCATCCGTGCTTGCCGCGAATCAGGCGTTGGTACGGTTGCTGTATACGCGAAGGGAGATGAAAAAAGTCTGCATGTCAGTTTAGCAGACGAAGCGATCTGTATCGGAGAAGCTAATCCTTTAGACAGCTATTTAAATATTGAACGCATTATTGCGGCGGCTGAAATTTCAGGTGCAAATGCCATTCACCCAGGATACGGCTTCTTATCAGAAAGCCCTACTTTTGCGCAAAAAGTAGAAGAAAATGATATTTATTTCATTGGACCTACAAGACGTACAATGGAAATGATGGGTGACAAAATTACAGCACGCCAAACTGTTCATAACGCAGGTGTACCAATCATTCCAGGTTCAACTGGCGCAGTCAACTCTGTTGAAGAAATTGAAGAAATTGCTAAAGATATCGGTTATCCAGTTGTATTGAAAGCAGCAAGCGGTGGCGGCGGTAAAGGTATACGTATCGTTAAAGAAAAGAAAGACTTAGAAAAATCTTTCAAAGAAGCACAAAGTGAAGGTAAAAAATACTTTAACGATGACCGTATTTATGTAGAAGCATTTATTCCAGTTGCCAAACACGTTGAAGTACAAGTTATAGGCGACGGTAAAGAGAATTATGTACATTTAGGAGAACGTGATTGTTCAGTACAACGTAAAAACCAAAAATTAATTGAAGAATCACCTTGTGCAGCTTTATCTGACGAAAGACGCCAAGCTATCTGCGATGATGCGGTTAAAGTTGCAAAGGCTTCAAATTACCGCAGTGCTGGTACAATCGAGTTCTTGGTTACTGAAGATGCTTATTATTTCATTGAAATGAATGCGCGTATCCAAGTTGAACATACTGTTACAGAAATGCGTGCAGACCGTGACTTAGTTAAGTCGCAATTATACTTAATGAAATATGATGAACTTCCATATACGCAAGAGGACATTCATTTTACTGGTCATGTTATTGAAGCACGTATTAATGCTGAAAATCCAGAACGTAAATTCCAACCTTCACCAGGTAAGGTCAAAGCATTGCATTTGCCTCAAGGCTTTAATGTACGTGTAGACTCATTACTTTATCCAAACTATGTCGTATCACCATTCTACGATTCATTAGTTGCCAAAGTAATTGTCAAAGCAAGCGACCGTAGACTTGCAATTGAAAAATTAAAATCTACTTTAGATGAAATGGTGATTGAAGGTTTCTCAACAACAGCGGATTTCTTATATGCTGTATTATCATATCCTGCTTATGCAGAAGGTGATGCAAGTGATGTAGATATCAAGTTCTTAGATCGTCACCATATTATTAAGGGGGCATCATAATATGCAAATAGATTTAAACTGTGATTTAGGTGAAGCATTTGGTAACTATTCATTCGGAGGAGATCATCAAATCATTCCGTTGATTACTTCAGCGAATGTTGCTTGCGGTTTCCATGCAGGTGATGAAAATGTCATGAATGAAACAGTGAAATTAGCGAAAGAGCATGGTGTCGGTATTGGCGCACATCCTGGATTCCATGATTTACAAGGCTTTGGACGTCGCAATATTGATATGGCACCAGATGAAATTTATACATTAGTGGCTTATCAAATTGGTGCACTGCAAGCCTTTTGCCAAATCCATGATGTGAAAATCAACCATGTGAAACCACATGGTGCGTTATACAACATGGGTGCACGTGACAAAGATATTGCACACGCTATCGCGCAAGCAGTATATGACGTGGATCCATCGCTTATCTTAGTCGGACTATCTAACACTTTGTTGATTTCAGAAGCTGAAGCAATCGGCTTGAAGACAGCGTCTGAAGTGTTTGCTGATAGACGCTATGAAGCAAATGGCCAATTAGTCAGCCGTAAAGAGAATGACGCGGTCATCACAGACACAGATGCAGCAATTGAACAAGTGATTAAGATGGTTAAAGACAACAAAGTGACAGCGAAAGAAGGTACTGAAATAGATATTCAAGCAGATACAATCTGCGTGCATGGCGATGGTGCACATGCATTAGAATTCGTATCGAAAATTCGAGAAAGACTAACGAAAGAAGGTATTTCGATTACGAAACTAGGGGGTTAATATATGGGAGAAAACAAACAAACAAAGACGGATTTCGAGTTCACAAAGGAGCATAAACGCCTGTTACTCGGATCAGTTTTCTTGATGGCAACATCAGCAATCGGGCCGGCATTCTTAACACAAACTGCTGTATTTACAGCACAATTTGCAGCGAGCTTCGCTTTTGCGATTTTGCTTTCAATTATTATTGATATCGGGGCACAGATTAATATCTGGCGTGTCTTGGTAGTAACAGGTCTTCGTGGACAAGAAATTGCGAATGAAATGGTAAAAGGATTAGGTACATTCATCTCTATCTTGATTGCAATAGGCGGATTAGCCTTCAACATCGGTAATATTGCCGGTGCTGGACTAGGTTTAAATGCCATTTTCGGAATTGACGTCAAATGGGGTGCAGCGATTACAGCTGTTCTAGCCATTGGTGTATTCGTAAGTAAGAGCGGTCAAAAAGTTATGGATATCGTCACAATGGTTTTAGGGGTACTCATGATTCTGATTGTTGCTTATGTCATGGTGGTTTCAAATCCTCCATATTTAGAGGCAGCACATAGAATGGTCTTACCGGAACATCCTGCAGCATTAGTATTGCCGATCATCACACTGGTCGGAGGTACAGTAGGTGGTTATATTACTTTCGCAGGTGCACACAGAATTTTAGACTCTGGTATCAAAGGTAAAGAATATTTGCCGTTTGTTAACCAATCAGCGATTTCTGGTATCTTAACTACTGGAGTCATGCGTGGTCTATTATTCTTAGCTGTATTAGGCGTAGTAGTAACAGGAGTAGCTTTAGATCCTGAGAATCCGCCAGCATCTGTATTCGAACATGCTTTAGGACCTATCGGTAAAAATATTTTCGGTGTAGTATTATTTGCAGCTGCATTATCTTCTGTAATCGGTTCTGCTTATACAAGTGCTACATTCTTGAAAACATTGAGTAAATCATTGATGAAACGCAGCAACTTAATCGTTATTACTTTCATCGTTATTTCAACATTAGTCTTCTTATTCATCGGTAAACCAATCAAATTATTGATTATTGCTGGTGCATTGAACGGACTTATCTTACCTATTACTTTAGGTACGATATTAGTAGCGAGTAAGAAGAAATCGATTGTCGGAGATTATAAACACCCGACTTGGATGTTAGTCTTCGGTATCGTGGCGGTTGTGGTAACCATTATCACAGGAATCTTCTCATTCCAAGGTTTAGCTGAACTTTGGAGTTCATAATCAAAGTGAAAAATATAAGGCGCGGGCAGCCTAGTCCGTGTCTTATTTTTTTATTGCTTTTCAAGGTTTTCTTTTTAAAAAAGAATAAAGATATTGGATGTATATTGAAGTTGATAAACGTTATAATAATAGTGATGTAAGCGCTTAGAAGGAAAGGTGACAACTATGGTAAACGAAGCAGTTATTGGTATTGACTTAGGTACGAGTGCGATTAAATTATTGGCGGTGTCTAGAGAGGAGGAGTTCTTGGGCGTACAAAGTGAGCCGTTGCCGCTTTACCAAGATTATCCTGGTTATTCGGAACAAGATCCTGATGAGTGGAATGCCGCAATGCAGCGTGGTTTGAAGCATTTATTAAGCCAACCGCAAATGGCAGAGGTGGTTATCAAGGGAGTTTCGTTCTCTGGACAGATGCACGGATTAGTGTTGGTGGATGAAGCGGGAAGACCGTTAAGACGTGCTATTTTGTGGAATGATACGCGGACGACTCCACAATGTGAGCTGATTAAAGAGCAACATGGCGACCAAGTACTTGGGAATCCGGTGGTGGAAGGATTTACGTTGACTAAGTTGTTATGGGTGAAAGAGAATGAGCCTGAATTGTGGGGGAAAGCAGCAGCGTTTATGTTGCCGAAAGATTATTTCCGCTATTGTTTGACTGGCGAAATCTATACAGAGTTCTCTGATGCGGCTGCGACGATGTTATGGAATCCGCAGGCCAAAGCATGGGATAAGGCGTTAGGTGAGGAATTTGGAATTCCTGATATTTATCCTGATGTACTTCAATCGCATAATAAGGCAGGCACATTTAATGCTTTGTTGGCAGCTGAACTCTGTTTAGGGACAGACGTTCCAGTCTTTGCTGGTGGTGCTGATAATGCATGTGGCGCTTTAGGTTCTGGCGTTATTAATCCGAATGATTCGATTTGCAGTATTGGGACTTCGGGTGTGTTGCTGATTTGTGAACCTGTAGGCGGCGCTGAAGGATACGGTCATAAGATTCATTTGATGAATCACGCAGTGCCGGATGTCAATTATTTGATGGGCGTGACATTGAGTGCAGGATATAGTTTGAGTTGGTTCAAACGTGAGTTTTATGCGGATGAAAGCTTTGAACAGTTGTTGGATGAAGCGCGAGAAGCGGGCATTGGTGCTCATGGTCTGATCTTCACGCCTTATTTAGCGGGAGAGCGCACACCACATGGAGATGCTTCGATTCGTGGCAGCTTTATCGGTATCAGCGGCTCGAACATACGCGGCGACTTTGCACGTGCAGTAGTGGAAGGCATCACTTATTCATTGTATGATTCATTGATTTACTTGCGCAGTGTCGGAAAAAATGTCACGAAAATTGTCTCTACTGGTGGAGGAGCGAAAAGCGATTTCTGGTTGCAATTACAAGCAGATGTATTTAATGCGGAAATTTATAAATTGAAACATGAAGAAGGTCCGAGTATGGGCGCAGCTATGTTGGCGGCATATGGTTTAGGCTGGTATCCAAGTTTAACGGATTGTGCGAAACAATTTATTCATTATACAACGACATTCAAGCCAGATTTAAAACGTCATAAAGCTTACGAAGATTACTTCCAAATTTATCAACAAGTTTATAATGCGACAAGACGATTGACTAAGAACTTATTAGAGTTGCAGAAAAAGTAAGAGCGCGAGTGTTGTTGGGTAGTGAGTTGGTTGAATGTTGCGAATTGATGAGTCTGTAGGATATTGCGGTATATTGGCCAAGATGGTGGGCAACGTGTCCAAAAAACGGATATATTGGCCAAGATTCGAGTGAACGTGTCCAATAAACGGATATATTGGCCAAGATTGCGAGTAACGTGTCCAATAAATGAATATATTGGCCAAGATGGGCGGTAACATGTCCAATATCGCAACTCCTCTAAAGCATTTCTATCCAACGCCATATATAAAAAAACTGAGACATCCATTGAGATGTCTCAGCTTATTTCGGGCGTTTATTTCATGTGATTAGTTGCCGTTTTTTTCTAAATAGTAGCCAATCCATGCACCGACAGGAATACCGATGATAGGTGTTGTAATTGCGCTAAGTACAATAACTGAACCAATCATGATTAAACCATTCTTAGAACCAAATCGCATGTGCTTGATTGTTTCGACCATATCTCCAACATACTCTTTAAATGACATAATATTACCTCCTAGCAATTAATTTATTTGTGATTAGTATTCATCTATAATATATCATGAATTAGAGAAATTAGATATAATCAACTATATACAACCCTAAATAATTAAGTAGGTGAGTTCAATGAAGTTCGAATATTTGAGTGAGGAAACAGAACGGTTAGTGATAAGACCTCTTCAGCACTCGGATTACCAAGCATGGCTGACAGGTTTTTGCGGGCGTTTCGACTCACAATCTTCTTATGATGAAGGTAGATTAGATATGTCGATTTGTACTGAAAATTGGTATAAACAACTCGTAGACAAGCATCATCAGTTTATTAAAGAAGACAAGATTTACATATTTGGTATTTTTCGCAAAGCGGATGGTATGCATTTAGGGAATTTAGATATCGTGACCTTGTCTCGCAGTCACTTTCAGTGGGCAGAGTGCGGTTACACGATTCATAATCAATTCTGGCGCCAGGGATATGCGTTTGAAGCATTGACAGCCATGTTGAAGATTGCGGATAAACGATTGAAGTACCATCGTATTGAAGCACATGTGAATATTGGAAATATGGCTTCTGCGAAATTATTGGAAAAAGCAGGATTTCAGTATGAATGTACGCGTGAAAAATTTATTTTTGAAAACGGAGAATGGACAGATCACCTTGTATACGCTAAAACGCTGAATAATATGCTTCCGGTTAATATGTAATGTTATTTTTTACAAAAAATTTAAAAACATAAGACTGAAAATTATGTATACTATAAATAAGTAATGATTCGAGAAAGGCAGGAGGTCAAGTTCAACATCATGAAAGGGAGAATACTTGTTTCATCAGATATTCATGGTCATGGAGCAGCCTTGGCCAAACTCTTAAAATATGTAGATTATAATCCGAAAAAAGATCAATTAGTGCTCTTAGGAGATTATGTGAATAACGGTCCGGATTCGACTGGGACGTTGAAAATGGTTAAGAAATTACATAGCGAAGGGGCAATTGTATTATTAGGCAATCATGACGTACGGTGGATGAAATCGAAGGAGAAGCGGAAACGCAAGTGGCGTTCTGTGCTACAAGAGTTTGATAGCATTGCGAAAATCGATGACTATCTATTTGTTCATGCCGGCGTGAATCCTTCCAAATCATTATCGAAACAAAAATTGTCTGAAGTCACTGGATTTGAATCAGATGTTGCGTTGTCACGAAAAATAAAAGGCAGATGGGTCGTGCATGGCCATGTGCCGACACGTCGCTATGGTGCGAAGAAGAATAGGATTTACATCAAAGGCCATACTATCGACATTGATACAGGTGCTGGTCACGGTGAGCGCTTGTCTTTAGTCGATTTAACACATCAGCAAGTTTGTTCTATTGAAGTAGAGCAGTTGAAAAAAGTACATGAGTATAGTTTCGGATAGATGAAAGACCTTGAATGCTGTAATTAGCAGCTTCAAGGTCTTCAAAAATTTATCAGGATATTTTAATAAGAAAAATCCCTGAACTATATAGGCGGGAGGAGCGAGCCGCGACACTTCATCCAATCTACCCCTCACTAACCCATAAAAATATAAAATTTCCTCTAATTACGTAAAGAAAAAGAGTTGAGACCTCCATAGAAGTCCCAACTCTTCTTCCCAACGTTGGCAGTAGCTACCTGAACAGTACAAGTTAGCTTTACCAGCGCGAAAGAACGATATAACATTTCGGCCCCGCGCGCTCCCAACTATTATATTAAGACGCATGTTTCTGATGTTTTTTCATTTCTTTAGGCATTGCATGTCCGCAACCTTTGTTGATATCGCATGCTGCACATTTACCTTGCTTAGACTTTTTGAAGAAGCGGACTAAAGTATAAGCGGCATAGCCGAAGATTAATAAAATAATGACAGCGTTAATTAAAATTGTCATTGTACTGTTCCTCCTTAACCAAAAAGTTGACTGCCTTGATAGACAATAAATGTTAGAACATAGGCAATTACAACAGGATAAAGTGTTGCGATAATTGTCCATTTCCAAGATACGGTTTCTTTACGAATGGCTGCCACAGTGGACAAGCATGGAATATACAACAAGATGAATAACATAAATGCGTATGCAGATGCTGGTGTAAAGTGTGTAGATATCATTCTTGTCAGTCCATGACTATCAGTCGCATAAATAATGGCCATGGCACTTACCACGACTTCTTTTGCTAAGAAGCCAGGAATTAAAGTTGCACCGGCTTGCCATGTACCGAAACCAAGCGGCACTAATAATGGTGTAATACAAGCTCCGATAATTTGTAAGAAACTGTGATCGACATTAACCCCGAACCCAGTCGGTCCTGCGTAATTTAACATCCAAATGACGACTGAACCGCCGAAGATAAAGGTACCGGCTTTTTTCACAAAGCCTTTTGCTTTTTCCCAAGTGCTGCGCCACAACGTTTTAGCTGATGGTAAACGGTAAGGCGGCAATTCGATTACAAAGACAGAGTTTTCCTTTTTCAAAATCGTCTTCGTCATGACAAAGCTGACGGTCAAGGCCACTACTATACCGATAACGTACAAACTGAGTACTACAAGGGCTTGATTTTCTTTAAAAAAGACACCCGCAAATAGTGCGTAGACCGGAAGACGAGCGGAACAAGACATAAACGGTGTGATTAAAATGGTAGTTAAACGCTCTTTCTCTTGTTCAATACTTCTCGTCGCCATGACACCTGGTACATTACAGCCAAAGCCAATAATCATAGGAATGAAAGATTTACCGTTTAAGCCTAAACCTTCCATAATCTTATCCATGATCAACGCAATACGTGCCATATAACCTGAATCTTCCAATACAGAGATGAAGAAGAATAAAATCATAATTTGCGGCACGAATACTAAGACAGCGCCGACTCCGGCAATAATACCGTCCGTAATCAAGTCTTTTAAGAATGGGAATAATCCCAGCGCATCCATCGCTTGTTTGACCCAATCTGTAAAAGGACCGCCGATAAAATCATCCAACCTATCTGATAGCGGTGTACCAATCCATGAGAATGTTGCTTGGAAAATCAGCCACATAATGACTAAGAAAATCGGTATACCTATATATTTATTAGTCAATATTTTATCTACACGATCAGTCAGATATTGTTTCTTCTTATTAGGATACGTAATGACATCTTCTAAAATATCATCAATATATTCCGTACGAGAACGACGCATACTGTCAACAATAGACATATCCAATTGTGTCGCTAAATGCTCTCTAATCGCATGTAGTTCAGGATGATTATGTGCGTTAATAAATTGTTCAATTGCAGGATTACCCAATAAATATTGGACTGCGATAAAACGATGGCGTTTGGTTGGTAAATCAAGTTGGTGTTTGAAGTAATGCTGCAGCTCTGATAATGCAGATTCAACTGTTGCTTCATAAGGGATTTTCAAAGGTTGAGCTGTAGATAAATCATCGTCTTTGAGGAGCTCTAATATACTATCGATACCTTGACCGCTTCTCGCCACAATCGGCAATATCGGCATCTTCAACCGACGCATCAACAAATTGCGGTTAATCTCGATTCCCCGTTTCGTAGCCACATCTCCCATATTCAAACACAAGAGAATCGGAGAACCGAACTCCATTAATTGCGTCGTCAATAACAAGTTACGTTTCAACTGTACTGCATCCACAATATTGACAACTTTAGAAAAATTGTTATGCAATAAATAATCTGTCACGACCGTTTCATCTTTAGAAATCGGCAATAAATCATAAATACCCGGCAAGTCGACCAATTCGCCTTGCTTATCCTTCAACATACCCACTTTCTTCTCAACCGTTACACCGCTCCAGTTTCCTACATATTCATAAGAACCCGTCAGTGCATTGAAAAGCGTTGTTTTGCCGACATTCGGATTGCCGACAATACAATAAGAGTTATGCATCCGCTTGCTCCAACATTATTTTGCAAGCATCACAGTGACGGATACCGATACATTGACCATCCATCTCTAACGTGCATGGACCTTTCATAAAAAACTTCTGACGTACTTTAATTTTGCTTCCGATTGTAAAACCAAGTGCGCTTAATCGATGTGCAAGCATAGTATTTTCAAAATTAATACTCGTAATTTTATAAGTTAAACCTTTTTCGGCATTAGCTGCATGAACCATTTAAATGCCACCTCTCAAAACTTAATTGTAATTGATTATTATTATCATTGATATTTTACACCCATCTTAAAAAGTCTACAATCTTTTTTTAAATAATATGAGGTAAATGTAAAAAAGAAATAACGATGTAAGGATACAAATATTAAGCAGAAATACTGGACCTCAACGCTCATAAGGGATTTCAAGTCGTACGTCTCGACTGAAAATTTTTCGCAAAACTGTCACATCTTTTTTGAAAAGAAACCTTTAGAAAGTTCAATGAATGTGAAGAGGGAGCGGGACTGAGACATTATTATGTCCCAGTCCCTATTATGTAAGAAATGCGAAGTAATTTTTAAATAAATGTAAGCAATTAACGAATATCATTTTAAATATCATTAAAGTTTGTAAATTACATGTAAAAAGTATGCAATGTTTCAATTAATATCCAAAAATATGCTTTTATATCCATTATAATGAATCACAAGCGGTCGGATTAGTCGTGAAAGCTAAGCACCATCAACGCTTCTGACATGTAGCATTCAATTTTCCGCATTACGGAGGTAACGAAGCAATATGGAAGAAAATAAAAGTTTTGATTTTTCAAAGTTATGGGAGATTATCAAGCGCAATTTGAAGTGGCTGATAATTCTACCGATTGTCTGCCTATTATTGAGTGTGCTGTTTACAGCAGTAGCAGTACATCCCAAATACCAAGCAACTTCACAAGTCCTTATCAACAAGAGTGATAAAGGGGATCTAACTATGGCAGAGAAATTCCAAGCAGATTCTCAAATCGTCGCTACATATACTGACATCGCAAAAAGTCCACGTGTATTAGGCAAAGTTGCGGATGAAGTCGGACATGGAGAAGATGCGAATTCGATTTCAGAGAAAGTAGAAATCAGCAATGAGCCTAACTCACAAGTGTTGAACTTTACTGCTACAGACGAAAACAAAAAACGTGCTGAAAAAATTGCAGATCAGTCAGCTGAAATCTTCAAAAAGCAAATCGGCAGTCTTGCTGAAAAAGGTGATATTGAAGTTTTATCTAAATCAGCAGACAATGTTAAATCCACATCCACAAGCATGGGTAAAAATGCCGCTGTCGGCTTTATTGCAGGATTAATTTTAGCAGTTATTCTCATCTGTATTTTGGAATTCTTAAGAAATACAAAAAAGAATAAAACACAGCGCAATGAAACACCGCACACACAACATACGCATCAACGCAGACGTCCTAAAAGAGAAGATTTAACGCAAGATGATATCAATGAGCATGATAGACCTGATGAAGGAAATCATCTACGCTAGTAAACTTATTGCACTATCAGTAGGTTGGGATTCAAATAGAACGCCCGACCTCTTGCTTTTTCAAAGTCACTATAACTTGCATTTAAGACAAAGAGAGAGAACATTAAATTGGGGTGAAAGAAAGTGTCCAAATTACCTGTAAGACAGCAGCGTCTGATATTCTTTTTAATCGTCGATTCACTTATCGTCGCATTTTCTGTCTTCTTAAGCTATTCGATTCTAGAACCATATTTCCGAGGTTATTCATTAAAATTATTAATCCTATCATCAGTGGTATTATTATGTTCGCACCATATCTTCGCTAGTGTGTTCAATTTATATCACCGCGCTTGGGAATACGTCAGTATTAACGAAATGTTTGTTATTGTCAAAGCAGTAACCTGTTCAATGGCTTTAACCGTACTGGTCGTTCCCTTTTTCACACATGAAGGTCCATTTTTGAGATTGTACTTTATCACATGGATGATGCATATCCTCTTAATCGGTGGTTCAAGACTTTCTTGGAGAATCTTTCGCAGAACGCTTAACCGCAGAGGTCGAAAAAGAAAGAATACTTTAGTAATCGGAGCAGGAGAGGGCGGCTCAATGCTGATTCAACAGATGTTGAAACGTCCCGGTATGGACATGGAACCTGTACTTGCAGTCGATGATGATCCGAATAAACAGAAATTAACGATTACAGAAGGCGTAAAAGTCCAAGGTAAAATTGAAGATGTACCTGATTTAGTACGTAAATATCGTATTAAGAAAATCATCATTGCAATTCCGACACTTTCTCAAAAACGCTTACGTGAAATTAATGATATCTGTGAAAACCTCGGCGTTACTGTATTGAAGATGCCGAATATCGAAGAAGTCATGTCGGGTGAACTCGAAGTCAATCAATTGAAGAAAGTCGAAGTTGAAGATTTACTCGGGCGCGATCCGGTGGAATTAGACATGCAGTTGATTTCTAAAGAATTGACCCATCAAACAATTATGGTAACCGGTGCAGGCGGCTCAATCGGTTCAGAAATCTGTCGCCAAGTTTGCCGCTTCGCACCTGCACGTATTATCTTACTCGGACACGGTGAAAACAGTATCTATCTCATTCACCAAGAGTTGCAGAAACAATACGGCGACCAAATTGATATTGTACCAGTCATTGCGGATATTCAAGATAGAGCACGCATGTTCAAGATCTTAGACCATTATCAACCTTACGTGGTCTACCACGCAGCAGCACATAAACATGTACCGATGATGGAATACAATCCAAGCGAAGCTATTAAAAATAACGTGATGGGTACTAAAAACACAGCAGAAGCAGCACGTGCAGCCAGAGTCAGCAAATTCGTTATGATTTCGACCGACAAAGCAGTCAACCCGCCGAATGTTATGGGTGCTTCTAAACGTGCGGCCGAAATGATTGTTCAAAGCATGAACGAAGAGAACTGTAAGACTGATTTCGTGGCAGTGCGTTTCGGTAACGTACTCGGTTCCCGCGGTTCAGTTATTCCATTATTCAAGAAACAAATTGAAGCGGGCGGTCCAATTACAGTGACACATCCTGACATCACACGTTACTTCATGACAATCCCAGAAGCAGCACGACTCGTATTGCAAGCCGGCGCAATCGCAGAAGGCGGAGAAGTCTTCGTGCTCGATATGGGTGAACCAGTTAAAATTGTAGATTTAGCGAAAAACTTAATTCGCTTGAGCGGATACAAAGATGGCGACATCGAAATCCAATTTACCGGCTTACGACCAGGAGAGAAACTTTACGAAGAACTTCTCGACGAAGACGAAATACATCCAGAACAAGTCTACGAAAAAATCTATCGCGGTAAAGTAGAAACAATGGAAAATGAAGATGTACTGCGCATCCTCGATGAAATTATTCATAGCAAAGATTACAAACAAAAACTAATCGACCTCGCCAACCATCGTTACGAAGATAAAAACGGCAAAGTCGACGCACAAGATGAGGGCAACGACGATATCCCGCCCTTTCGCGTGATCAACTAATCAGACACACCTGCTTCGGCGGGTGTTTTCTTTTTGAGAAAAGAAAGAATTGGAGAGTGGAATGGCCCTCAAAAGTGTGGTCTAATACTCGTTTCGGATAAAATCAGCTACAATTTCGACAATTTCAGAATATTGTAGGATGATTTAACCAAGTTCATTATTGACTATTGAATATGAAACTCATAATATTAGGTATAATGGAAACGTTTTAGAGTACGGGGCTGTATCAGACTTAAACGCAGGAACATACATAAGATTTACTCTAAATCAGTACCTGCTTTCCCGGCTCTTTTTTACAAAGGAGAATTTAAATGTCTAAGATTAAAAAAGCAGTTATACCAGCAGCAGGATTAGGGACAAGATTCTTGCCTGCCACGAAAGCAATGCCTAAAGAAATGTTGCCGATATTAGATAAACCTACTATTCAATATATTGTGGAAGAAGCGGCACGTGCGGGTATTGAGGATATCATCATCGTCACAGGTAAACATAAGCGTGCTATTGAAGATCATTTCGATAACCAAGTGGAATTAGAGAATAACTTGCGTGAAAAAGGTAAGGATGACTTGTTAGAAAAAGTACAACATTCTACACAATTAGCTAATATCTTCTATGTGCGCCAACGTGAACAAAAAGGTTTAGGTCATGCAATTTGGACAGCGCGTCAATTTATTGGCAATGAGCCGTTTGCGGTATTGTTGGGCGATGACATTGTTGAATCTGATACACCAGCGATTAAACAATTGATGAATATGTATGAGGAAACTGAAAAATCCGTGATTGGTGTGCAGTCTGTACCTGAAGATGAAACGCATCGTTATGGTATTGTTAAGCCTGAAGGTCATGAAGGGCGTTTATATGAAGTAGAAAAATTTGTGGAAAAACCAGCGCCAGGTACTGCGCCATCAAATTTAGCAATCATGGGTCGCTATGTGTTGAAACCTGAAATCTTTGATTATTTATCAACTCAAGATAAAGGCAGCGGCGGCGAAATTCAATTGACAGATGCGATTGAGCGATTGAATCAAGATGATAAAGTATACGCTTATGATTTCGAAGGCCAACGCTATGATGTCGGTGAAAAAATCGGATTTGTTAAAACAACAATTGCTTATGCATTAAAAGATGCAGAAATGAAAGATGAAATCGAAAGTTATATTAAAAATTTAGATTTGTAATAGGTGGAAGTAGAGGAGGAGCTAAGACATTATGATGTCCTAGCTCCTTCATTTGTGTGGGCGTTGTGTAGATAAAAAGTGTGCAGGCGCAGGATATTGGCCAAGAATGGTGGGCAACGTGTCCAATAAACGGATATATTGGCCAAGAATGGTGGGCGACGTGTCCAATAAACGGATATATTGGCCAAGAATGGTGGGCGACGTGTCCAATAAATGGATATATTGGCCAAGAATGGAACGAACGTGTCCAATATTCAGCCACCGCCCTCATCCCGCCGCCCCAAACACCCACCACATTAATATTATGAATTTTTCTTGAAGAACGTTATTAATTAACGGTATAGGGTAAATTAATAATGAATAAATTATTAAACAACTTTTTCAAGAAAGAGTGATGTATATGTATAAAAATATCTTAGTACCATTCGATTTCGGCAATGCTTTCAATAATGTTCCAGAACAATTGAAGAAACTTACAAATGGTGAAGAAGATGCCAAAATCACCGTCTTTAATGTCATTTCTGAAACAGATTTAGCAAACTATGTGCGTTACCAAAATAAACATTTTGAAGAAGTAACTAAAGAAAAAGAAGAAGATATGCAACCTTTTGTGAAAAAGCTCGAAGAATTGAATTTACCTTATGAAATTGTATTTACAGTGGGTTCTCCGACAACAGAAATTTTAACTGATTTAGAATCTAATAAATACGATATTGTGGTCATGAGTAATAAACGTTCTCGTGTAGAATTAAAACACGTATTAGGTCATGTTACTCATAAAGTGGCTAAACGTTCTAATACACCTGTATTGATTGTAAAATAATAATAAACAAAAAAACCGCTTCGGCGGTTTTTTTTCATGTCTGCTTTTAGGAATAAAAAAGGGGTAAATAAACCGAGAAGGAGTGAAGAAATGATGGAAATATTAAAGTATCAAGATTGGAAAGATGAACAATTGACCCTGCACTTGATCACTCAGATTCTAGGCAAGTATAAAATTGCTTGCGCGTATCAACGACCTCAATGGGAACATGTGACTTTAGATATCACAACAGAAGGCTTAACTACAGGTATACTTTATGTTGACGATAAACACTTCTCGATTGATATCAATTTATTAGACGATTTGATTGAAGTTCGTGTGAATCACGAAAAAACAGCTTTTGCCCTAGAAGATGGTAAAACAGTTCAAGATTATTTCAAACAAATAAAAGGTACCTTAGATGATTATGATATTAAAGTACAATTGAATCCAGCGCCCCAAGAGATGAAAAATAAAATTCCTTTAGATGAAGATACAACACATCATCACTATAATCACGATATTGCGGTGAAGGCTCTAGAATTAATGCAATATGCAGAGCGTTCTTTAAAACGCTTTATCCATCCTTTACGCGCTAGAACTGCAGGCCCTGCATTTTTCTGGGGAACTTTCGACATTTCAGCTATTGTGGTCAACAATCAATTTCATGAAGAATTTAAACCAGCACAAGTCATTGAATATGGAGCATTTGATGAGGAAATGATTGAATTTGGTTTCTGGTTCGGCGGCGGCGATTTTGCAGGCCCTACTTATTTCGTATTGCCTTATCCTTTTGTAGATAAAGACTTTACCTTCCAGGCTTCACTACCTGAAGGCGCGCGTTTTGACCAAACTTTGACAGAGTTTGTCTATGAATTGCAACGTGGAGATTTAAGAGAATTAGATACGATTAAAGCAGTCTTTGAAAGCGGCTTTGCCATCTTTGGTGAACATCTTAAATGGCCAGACCTAGATCATAGTGAAGTGCCGATGCATATGCCGCCTAATTTGCATACGAATAAAGATGCATAGCATGCTGCGATTAAATCATATATAATGAATTTAATCGTGTGTTTCGACACCTGAAAAGAATGAACAGAAAGGGCGACAGCAATGATAGAAATGGATGGCATTGTTGCCAAAATGAAAAACCAAAAAATTAATTATGATCGTGTATTAAAGAAAATGATTCAACAATGGGAGCGTACTGATGAACGCCCAAAAATTATGCTGCATAGTTGTTGCGCACCTTGCAGTACTTATGTATTAGAGTTCTTGTCCCAATATGCAGATTTAGCAATTTATTTTGCTAATCCCAATATTCATCCTAAAAAGGAATATGAACGCAGAGCTTGGGTACAAAAGGATTTTATAGAAAAATTCAATCAAGAAAATGGGACGAATGTACGTTATATCGAGGCGCCTTATAAACCGCATGAATTCATGAAGATGGCTAAAGAGCGCGGTTTAATGGAAGAACCTGAAGGCGGATTAAGATGTCGTGCATGTTTTGAAATGCGTTTAGATATGGTGGCAGAAGCGGCGGTCGAACATGGCTATGATTATTTCGGCAGTGCATTGACACTTTCACCTAAAAAGAATGCACAGTTGATTAACGAACTCGGTGCGGAAGTTCAGAAACTTTATGATGTCAATTACCTTCCAAGCGACTTTAAGAAAAATAAAGGCTATGAACGTTCATTAGAAATGTGCAGAGATTATAATATTTATCGTCAATGTTATTGTGGCTGTGTCTTTGCAGCACAAGCACAAGGGATTGATTTTAAAGAGGTAAATCAAGCAGCAAAAGCATTTTTAGATACAGTTGAAACAAAATAATAGGTGAAGTGAAAGCAGTACGCTACTAAAAAGGCGTGCTGTTTTTTTAGTGAACACACCGAATAAAGCATGTTTTAAGTGAACCGCTTGTCTTATACTGCTGACCGCTTATCTTAAAAAGATTCTTATTAGTAAGGTGTTTTGGTTTAATAAAATTAAGGAAGGAGCTGTGCTTATGAAAGTAAATTGTTATTTTTCTCAAGATGAAGAAGATGAACGTGTGGAAATTTATGCAAAAGATGCTTCGCAAAAAATTAAAGAAATTATCGCATGTGCCGAACAAGATGAGACACTCATCACTTTAACTGGTAAAAACCAATATCAGCGTGTTTTTCAATTACCGATTGAAGAAGTATTACAGATTAAAGCAGAAAATAAGAAATTATATGCTTGGACACCTACACAATGCTTGCAAATTTCAAAGCCTTTATATGAATTAGAAGAGATACTTCCGCATTATTTCATTAGAATTTCAAAGTCAGAGATATTGAATATTCGTAATATCAAATATTTGAGTGTAGGTGCGAATGGCATGATTCATATTACGTTGAAACATGGAGAAGCCACTTATTCCTCAAGACGTTATTTAAAAAAATTGAAGGCGAGGTTAAAATTATGAAAAAAATAATGAAACCACTTATGAATGATTTTTGTATAGGCGTTGTTATCGGCACAATATTATCAGTCATATTTTCCAGCATTTTTGGACAAGGACACTATTCTCCGGTATCGCCTGTTTCATTGATGGGACATTTATATGAAACTCATTTGTCTGAACCTATGATTATGTTGATTGCAGTCGTTATATGGGGATTGATTGGTGTGTTATTTGGTTTAGCGAGTATGATTTACGACGCTTCAGATTGGAGTTTATTAAAAAAGACAGTTCTCCATATTGTCATTTGCTATATTGGATTTCTGCCCCTTGCCATATTAGCAGGATGGTTTCCATTAACTTTAGCTGACATCTTATTCTTCACAGGTATTTTTATCTTCGTGTATGCCATTATATGGGTAGTGAATTATTTTAAAAACAAAGCTTTAGTAGATGTGATCAACAAAGAATTGAAGCAATAACCAAAAAAAGAGAAGGCTTGGGGAAACCTTCTCTCGCAGTTTAACAATATCAATTTTTTATCAGGAGTTATGTCGGACCCTAAAGGGGAGGTGTCCGGCACAATGTTATCTTAGTATATTTAATAGGAGTGCATTTAATAGGATTGTTGTTAATGCTTGATTACTTACTTTGCCTACAATTATAAGGGGTAATCAATTCTTAATTCAGTGAATCCGATGTCGAATCCTCTACCATTCGAACTGTCTTCATGTGAATTAAGCATTAAAGTTCATGATACAAATGTTTCAACAATCAGCAGATCTTCACAAATTATATTCAAGACTTGTTTTATCATGCAGACCCAAACAGGGATTTATTGGGAGTTGGTTGAAAACGGTTGGGGAGCCGGTTTCAATAACGAATGTGTCTGCCGTTTGTTGAATGCTGTGAGCTTGGGGAAACTCACTCATGATTCATTGCTTGAATATAAAATTGTGCATGCCCACTGTATCTACGGGGGAGCCGACACAGTGTATTATCTTCTGAAAATCGAAAGTCACCTCCTGAAATATACTTGATGCTGCCTTATTACTACGTGGGGTAACGTAGGGATCAATAAGGAGCAGCGATACAGAGACTCCTACCACAGCATCTCTGTATCTAAATCTACTCTAAGTTGCAGAATCTAAGGTGATCTCGTTCACTGCTAAGCGTCTAGGTTAGAAAACTCACTGAATCCTCCAACCTTCGCTAAATGAAATAATTGAATAGATAGCGTTGCCAAAAGCGCATATCCATCAACTGTTCATTTCTCTACGTTCTCTTGAACAGCGCATCCGCTTACAACAACTTTGTTATCTATTTCACATATAACTCTAACAAAGAATGTGATAAAAATCACTAAATATGGTATAAAATTATTTGCACATGTGACGTTATTGTGAACCTGTTTAAATTGCTGTAATATTCATAAATTACTGTTCTATCACAGTAATGTTTTTTGACAGTGAAAAAAATTGCAAAACACACAATTTGTTTGTAGCAAGAAAGCAAGGGTATTTCAGAAAGTGAAGCGGAAAAATTTTTTGAAAAGGAAGGGAACTAGCATGGCTATTAAAATTGAACGTATTTATGAAGATAAAGCACAAAATGATGGTGTGCGTGTACTTGTCGATCGTGTTTGGCCACGTGGCATGTCTAAAGAGAATGCGAATTTAGATGAATGGATGAAGAATATCGGACCCAGCACAGAGTTGCGGAAATGGTTCGGACATGATCCTGATAAATTTGATGATTTTAAAAAGAAATACATTGATGAGTTGAAAAATAATAAAGAGCAGCACGAAGAATTGAAAGTATTAGAAGGTATCATTAACGATGCGCGTAAAGATGTAGTGTTGTTATATTCGGCTAAAGATGAAGAACATAATCAAGCGGTAGTATTGCAAGAATATTTAAAAGAACAAGGCTATAAATAATTGCTGGCGCGAAGCAAAAAATTATTTCGTAGTCCCGCCCCGGCACCCGGCCAAGTCTGCTAGTATAATACACAGAAGTTGAGACATTCTATTGTCTTAGCTTCTTATTTTTTGCAAATAAAACGATTGCTGTTCTAATACACTATCTATCGTATAGTACAAATATATAATACAGTTTCACAACCTTGACACACCTTGTTTAATTCTTTCGGAAATTAAGTGATTTTTTTCACAAAAGTCCGTATACTCATTTGTGAAAACGGTAACAAGCTTTAACACATCACATTAAATCCAATGGAGGGATTATTATGGTTGAAACAATGAAAGAGAAAACGACGCCATGGGCAAGCTTTAAACGAGGTAAGTGGGCTTCAGAAGTAGATGTGAGAAACTTTATTCAATTGAACTATACGTTGTATAACGGAGATTCATCATTCTTGGAATCACCTACACGGGCTACAAGTGATTTATGGAATCAAGTGATGGAATTAACACGTGAAGAACGTGAACGCGGCGGCATGTGGGATATGGATACTAAAGTCGCTTCGACGATTTTGTCGCATAATGCAGGCTATTTGAATGAGGAGTTAGAACAAATCGTGGGCGTTCAAACTGATAAACCATTCAAACGTTCCATGCAGCCATTCGGCGGTATTCGTATGGCGAAAGCGGCTTGTGAAGCATATGGCTATCATTTAGATGAAGAAACAGAGCGTATTTTTACGGATTTACGTAAAACACATAACCAAGGTGTCTTCGATGCCTACTCAAAAGAAATGTTGGCTTGTCGTAAAGCGGGTATTATTACTGGGTTGCCTGATGCATATGGTCGCGGTCGTATTATCGGAGATTATCGTCGTGTTGCTTTGTATGGTATTGACTTTTTAATGGAAGAAAAATTGAAAGACTTTAATAATATGTCTACTGAAATGGATGAAAGCACAATTCGATTACGCGAAGAGTTATCCGAACAATATCGCGCTTTGAAAGAATTGAAAGTATTAGGAGAACGTTATGGATTCGATCTCAGCCGACCTGCAGAGAACTTTAAAGAAGCGGTACAATGGCTATACTTGTCATATCTTGCTGCAATTAAAGAACAAAATGGCGCTGCAATGAGTTTAGGACGTACGTCTACCTTCTTAGATATTTATGCAGAACGTGATTTACAAGCGGGTGTATTAACTGAACGTGAAGTACAAGAAATTGTCGATCACTTTATTATGAAATTGCGCTTGGTGAAATTTGCACGTACTCCGGATTATAATGAACTATTCTCAGGCGATCCGACATGGGTAACTGAATCAATCGGCGGTGTAGGGTTAGATGGACGCGCTATGGTCACTAAAAACTCCTTCCGCTTCTTACACACTTTAGATAACTTAGGACCTGCTCCAGAACCGAACTTGACAGTACTCTGGTCGCAACGCTTACCTGAAAAATTTAAAGCATATTGTGCGGAAATGAGTATTAAATCCAGCTCTATCCAATATGAAAACGATGACTTGATGCGCGAAAGCTATGGTGACGATTATGGTATTGCCTGCTGTGTATCTGCAATGCGCATCGGCAAACAAATGCAATTCTTTGGTGCACGTGCTAACTTAGCGAAAACATTGCTATATGCGATTAATGGCGGAAAAGATGAAAAATCTGGCATGCAAGTCGGCCCAGAATTTGTACCGATTGATTCTGAAATACTCGATTATGATGAAGTGTATGCGAAATTCGATCAAATAATGGAATGGTTGGCTGGAGTTTATATCAACTCATTAAATATCATTCACTATATGCACGATAAATATAGTTATGAACGCATCGAAATGGCCTTGCATGATACAGATGTTCATCGCACGATGGCAACTGGTATTGCAGGACTCTCTGTAGCAGCCGACTCATTATCCGCTATTAAATACGGACAAGTCAAAACGATCCGTAACGAAGACGGCTTAGTTGTGGACTTTGAAACAACTGGAGATTTCCCTAAATACGGAAACAATGATGCACGCGTAGATGACATTGCGATTGAATTAGTGAAATCATTTATGAAAAAATTGCGCAAACATAAAACATATCGTGATTCCGAACACACTATGAGTGTGTTAACGATTACGTCTAATGTAGTATATGGTAAAAAAACAGGCAACACACCAGATGGACGCAAAGCTGGCGAACCATTTGCACCAGGTGCGAATCCTATGCACGGCCGTGATGAACATGGTGCATTAGCATCGTTGTCATCAGTTGCTAAAATTCCATATGAATACTGTAAAGATGGTATATCTAATACATTTAGTATTGTGCCGAAGTCTCTTGGCAAAACAGACGTTGAACAAAATCACAACTTAGTTTCTGTCTTAGATGGTTATGCAATGCAGCATGGTCACCATTTGAATATCAACGTCTTCAATCGTGAAACATTAATCGATGCTATGGAGCATCCGGAAGAATATCCGCAACTCACAATTCGCGTATCCGGCTATGCGGTTAACTTTATTAAGTTGACACGCGAGCAACAACTCGATGTTATATCAAGAACATTCCACGAAAGAATGTAGTGGAGTAGTGTGAAGCAGGTGTGTGGAAAGGGTGAAGCGGCCGTGGACGAGAATCTAGACATAAGATTTTGAGAAGGGAGAGGGACAGAAATAATTTTGGATAAAATTATTTCGTCTTCCCGCCCCGGCAAGGCTAACTAGAATAGAAAAAGCTTGGAACAAGCGCATTTTCTATTCAGATAGCTACTGTCAGTCTAGAAAAGGATGTAATCTAGACACAAGTTTTTAAGAAGTGTCTAGAAAAGGATATAATCTAGACACAAGATTTTAAGAAGTGTCTAGAAAAGGGCATAATCTGGACACAAGATTTCGAGAAGTGTCTAGAAAAGAGTGTAATCTAGACACAAGTTTTTGAGAAGTGTCTAGAAAATTCCGCAACTCGCAATCCGCTTTCCCATACACGCCCGACGCCCACACAACCGCAACACACCACCCAAAATACTAAGGAGGTCTATACAATGGAAGGACGAATTCACTCTGTAGAAAGCTTGGGCACGGTCGACGGGCCAGGCCTACGATATATCATATTTACACAAGGCTGCTTATTGCGTTGCCTCTATTGCCATAACCCTGACACTTGGAATTTGACCGATGCGCCACGCAAAGTGAGTGCAGAGGAACTCGTCGCAGAAATACTTCCGTATCGTCCTTATTTCAGCACTTCAGGCGGTGGTGTCACAGTGAGCGGAGGAGAACCGCTTCTGCAAATGCCTTTCTTAGAACTCCTTTTCCAGCAGTTGAAAGCAGAAGGCATTCACACTTGTATCGATACATCAGCCGGTTGCGTCAACGAAACACCAACCTTTCTCGCGCACCTAGACAACTTGCTCGAATATACAGATCTTATACTGCTCGATCTTAAACACATCGACAACGACAAACACTTGGCACTGACCGGCAAACCTAACCAGCATATCTTGAAATTTGCACAACATTTGTCCGAACGCAAACAACCCGTGTGGATCCGTCACGTCCTCGTTCCAGGGTATACCGATGACGAAGACGATCTCATCCAGCTTGGCAAATTTATCGCTACACTAGACAACGTCGAACGCTTCGAAATCTTGCCATACCATCAACTCGGCGTGCACAAATACGAAGCACTCGGGCAAACCTATCCCTTGGAAGGCGTGCAAGAGCCGAGCGAAGCAGCAGTCGCACGTGCTTACGAACTCGTCAACTTCCAAGGCGCAACACCACTTTCCATTCACTAATATCATCCATCCCGGAGCAGGCACTTGAACCCACTCAAGTGTCTGCATTTGTTATGCTAGAACCAAAGACAAGAGAGGCTGGTGGGACCATGGAAGACTCAGTATTCCAACACATTGCACATCGCTACGATAATGACCCTCAAATTCACCTGACGGGAAAAATTGCGGGAGAGATGGAAGCACGCATGAGTACCCCGCACCGTTTGCTAGACTACGGCTGCGGAACAGGATTAGTAGGTTTGCGCTTTGCGGACGAAGCGGACCACATCATCTTTGCAGATGCAGAGAATGAAATGCTGAAAATAGTACAACGGAAAATTAAGGACTTAGATTTAAAGCATGCAGAAACATTGCATCTTAACGTAGTCGAGGATAAGCTGCCTGATATACAAGTCGACACCATTATCATGTCCTTGGTAATGTTGCATGTTTCAGATACCCAAACGTTGTTAAAACAATTGTTCAAATTGTTTGAGCCAGGCGGTCAAATTCTAATAGCAGATTTTAATTACAACGAGAACGTCAGTCATCCGCTTATTCATTCAGGCTTTACACAAGAAGAAGTCAAAGCACAATTGGAAAAGGCAGGGTTCACGGACCCGACGATCCATACTTTTTACCAAGGCGAAAAAATCTTTATGAATCAAGATGCATCACTATTTTTAGCAAAGGCAAACAAATCATAACCAACAATATTTGACATTTATGTGAAATCTTCATTAAACTATTTGTGTTGTTAAAATGGATTTAAAATTATATTTGATTCATAGATGCATTTGAGCAATTGAAAATTTAAGGAGGGTTTTAAATGTTCGATAAAATTTTAACATCCCTAAAAGTTGGGGAACTTACAGTGGATACACGTTTGGAAAAAGCTGAATTCAAAGCTGATGAAACAATCTCTGGGAAAGTTGTTTTAAAAGGTGGAGACAATGATCAGCAAGTCGCAAGAATCAGATTGACATTGCTTGAACCAAAAGAAGGTTCTGATGAAAATAAAGATTTCGGCGAATCTGATAAAGTCTTGCAAATGGGTTCTGTTGCAAAGTAAAAAAATATAGCTAACCACTAATTTATCATGTCAGTGTTCGCTTAACTTGCTAGCATGATGCTAATTTCGTGGCATGGCGAAAATCCGTAGATCTGAAGAGACCTGCGGTTCTTTTTATATAGAGCGTAAATACATTCAATACCTTTTAAAGTATTCTTTGCCGTATTGATACTTTGATATCTTGTCTTTCTTACTTTAATATGACGGTGATCTTGCTCAATGAGATTATTCAGATATTTCGATGTACAATGACAGTCAGGTTTAAGTTTAAAAGCTTTAATGACTTTAGCCATTGCGACCTTCGTTGAAGGTGCCTGATCTGTAATTACCTTTTGAGGTTTACCAAATTGTTTAATGAGACGTTTGATAAACGCATATGCTGAATGATTATCTCGTTGCTTACGCAACCAAATATCTAATGTATGTCCCTCTGCATCAATGGCACGATATAAATAACTCCATTTTCCTTTTATTTTGATGTACGTCTCATCAATACGCCATTTGTAATAAGCTTTTTTATGCTTTTTCTTCCAAATTTGATATAAAATTGGGGCATATTCTTGAACCCAACGGTAGACCGTTGAATGATGAACGTTTACACCACGTTCCCTTAATATTTCAGATATATCACGATAACTCAATGCATATCTTAGATAGTAGCCAACGGCTACAGTGATAACATCCTTGTTAAATTGTTTATATCTGAAATAGTTCATACAGAAGACTCCTTTTTGTTAAAATTATACTATAAATTCAACTTTGCAACAGAACCCACGGTAATACCTGCTGTACCGCCACCTACAATAACAATTTGATAATATTTACTCATTTTTCCACACCCTTAAATTATTTTAATGATTCTGGAAAATCTTTATATCCTTCTCTAATATTCACGACATTTTCAAATCCTTTATTTTCTAAGATACCCACTGCGATTGAACTTCTAACTCCTGACTGACAATGTACGTATATTTTATCTTCTTTATTAAATGGAATATTTTCATTTAATAATTTACCATGTGGAATATTGACTGCTTGATCTAAGTGTCCATTATTCCATTCTTCATCATTACGTACGTCGAGTACATTTGCTTCTTCACCAGTCATATCAGCGCTGTGGATGGATTGTGTTAGAACTTCTGATTTTGGTAAACGATAGCCTGCTACATTGTCAAAACCAATTAATTGTAAAGTATGCGTTGCTTGCTCAACTGTAGATTTATCTCCAATTAAATCTACATCTTTTTCAAAATCTAAATACCAACCGATCTGGTTAATAAAGTTTTTGTTATAAGGAATATTGATTGTTCCTTGTGTATGGCCACCGTGAAAGGCTTCTTTGCTACGAAGATCAAATGCTATTCTTTCATTATCTAAACTAGGATAAACGTTGTATGGTTGATACAAGTTCATACCAAACTGATTGATTTGTTTCATCTGTGCAAAGTGATGGGGTGGCGCTGGTTGATTTGATGTTAATGTTTCAATGAATTTGGTTTCATCAGTTTCATTAAATGCCCAGTTATTTATTTTTTCATAACCTAATGTAGACATTGGTACGGCGCCTAATGCTTTGCCACAAGGACTTCCAGCACCGTGACCTGGCCAAATTTGAATATAATCTGGTAAATCTTTAACACTTTCTAGAGATTGATACATTTGTTTCGCACTAACTTCTGTAGAACCTTCTATTTGAACTGATTTTTCTAGTAAATCAGGTCTACCGATATCACCAACAAAAATAAAGTCACCACTAAATATACCCATTGGAACGCTTGATCCGCCACCTTCATCAGTGAGTAAGAAACTGATACTCTCAGGGGTATGACCAGGTGTATGCAATACTTCTAATTTAATGTTACCTACATGAATAATATCTTGATGGTTAACAAAATGTGTTTGTTCTGGCATATTACGATAACTTAATTCATCGTCACCTTCTCCAGATACATATACGTTTGCATTCAATTGTTCTGCCACATCTCTAATGCCTGAAGCAAAATCAGCGTGGATATGAGTTTCTGCAGCTTGTGTAATTGTAAAACCTTCACTATCTGCAACTTCCATATATTTTGTTAAGTCACGTACAGGGTCAATTATTATTGCCTCTCCTGTGCGTTGACAGCCAACTAAATAAGATGCTTGAGATAAATTATTATCGTAAAATTGTTTGAAAAACATATAAAAAACTCCTTATTTTAATAGATTTAATTAAATAAATAAATTATGACTCGCGTTTTCAGTATCGCCTATATAAGTACCTACACCGCCGTACTCAACTTCGTCTCTTAATTCTTCTTTTGTAATGCCCATGACCTCCATGCTCATGGTGCATGCGATTAATTTAATATCTTGAGCTATCGCTTGATTAATGAGTGATGGTAATGAATCAACGTTTTTCTTTTTCATTACGTAACGCATCATGATATTACCTAAACCGAACATATTCATTTTAGAGAGTGGCATTTTCAAAGGTGTTTTTGGCAACATAAAATCAAACATTTTTGCGATACCTTTCTTTTTAACGTTAACTGTTTGCGCTTTTTTCAATGCGTTAAGTCCCCAGAAAGTAAAGAAGATGGTTACATCTCTTCCTGCAGCTTTAGCACCATTCGCAATAATCATTGCTGCCACTGCTTTATCTAATTCTCCACTAAATAGTACAATTGTAGTGCCTTTAGACGTGTGACTCACTTCTAAATTTTTGGGTTGTCCTTTTTGAATAATTGCTTTAATTTCATTGTCGCCCTCCTCAAGTCTTACTAATACGTGTCCCGTTTGTTTCGCCCAACTTTTAATATCACTTGCGAATCCTGGATCTGTGACTGTAACCTCAATTTGGTCACCTTCTTGAATATTTTTTATTTCTTTACTGATATTTACAATAGGGCCTGGACATTGAAGACCACTATAGTTAAATTTTTTACGCTCTACTTTAATTTCTACATTTGTCCTTTCTTCTTTTGTATCATCGCTGACGTTTTTTTCTTCATATGCTTTATAGCCGCCCTCTAAATTTACAACGTCATAACCTTGTTCAGCTAAATATTTACTAGCTTTAGCACTTCTGTTACCACTTTTACAGTGTATATAATAGGTTTTATTTTTGTCTTTATTGAATGACTCAATCTCATCTACAGGATGCAGTATAGCACCATTGATATGCCCTAATTCATATTCTTCTTGTGTTCTTACATCAATCAATTGACCTTGAGAAGTTAATTTTTCTAACTCTGATTTACTTAAATCATTAATGTGTTTTTCATTATATTGTTTCATAATAACCTCCTGTTAAATACCTATGGGGGTATGTTAAAAGATATAACTCTTTTTGTCAAATACCCCCTCGGGTATTTGACAAACTTTTTTTATTTTATTACTATGACTATATTCAATTAAAAGTGGAGGAAATTACTATGAATTATGATAAAAACATGATCAATCGTATTAATAGAGTACAAGGACAACTCAATGGAGTTATTAAAATGATGGAAGAAGAAAAGCATTGTAAAGATGTGATTACGCAACTTAGTGCTTCAAAAAGTTCATTACAAAGATTAATGGGGATTATTATTAGCGAAAATTTAATCGAATGCGTCAATTCAGCTAACGATAACAATGAAGATTCACAAGAAATAATTAATGAAGCTGTTAACTTATTGGTGAAAAGTAAGTAATGGACATTATAACTGTTATTATCATGTTGCTCATTGGAGTATTCGGGGGGTTTATATCTGGGCTAGTAGGTATAGGCGGGGCTATCATTATTTATCCAGCTATTTTATTGTTGCCACCACTATTTGGGGAACCTTCATATAGCGCATATATAGCATCAGGACTTACTTCTAGTCAAGTCTTTTTTAGTACCTTAAGTGGCTCTTTGAAAGCAATGAAAAAATCAGAATTCTCACCCCAATTGGTTTTTTATATGGGGGGCGGTATGATTATAGGTAGCATGTTAGGTGCGTTGCTAGCAAATTTATTTGATGCTACATTCGTAAATACGGTGTATATTATCATTGCTTTACTTGCATTAATATTAATGTTTATTAACGTGAAATCTAGTACAGACCAGTCTTCCTTTAATAAGCCTTTATTAGTTATTGTAGGTCTTTTCGTTGGTATCATTTCCGGTATAGTTGGAGCAGGCGGCTCCTTTATTATTATTCCTATATTATTAGTTTTATTCAAATTACCAATGAATACAGTTGTTGCTAATAGTATAATAATTGCTTTTATATCTTCAATTGGCGCCTTTATCATTAAACTTATACAAGGTTACATTCCTCTAGAAGACGCGTTATTTTTAATAATAGGAAGTATTATTTTCGCTCCGTTAGGTTTAAAATTAGGTAAAAAAGTTCCTAGTTTTGTACAAAAGTGGATTATCAGTATTTTAATTATTATTGCAATTATTCAAATTGCTTTATAAATAAAAAAGAGAAGTACAAATATTAGTTGTACTTCTCTTTTTTATTTATAAAGTTAAAACATTCTTATATAGCAAGTAAATTAACACCTCTTAATATTAAGTTAAGAGGTTTTGTATCAAAAACGAAGGTTTAAGAGACGGAGTGATTGAGAATGAAGTTGATCGTGAAGCGGCTTATGAAAGTTTGATTAAACAGTCTAAAAGGCTCTCAAATATGTTTGATGAATTGACGAATGTTGCAGCGTTGGAATTACCCAATAAAGAAGCGGTGGAAATGATACAAATCGATCAACTGCTTATTACAATTTTAAGCGGCTACGAACAGCGCATGAAACTAGATTTACGTAATTTAGAAGTGAATTTTTGTAATCAATTTGAACCCTTTAAACAATATCCTCGTCCTTTAGAACGTATTCTAACCAATTTAATAGATAATGCTTTGAAATTTTCTCCCTCAGGCAGTCCCATTAATTTGTCACTGGCTGAAAATCATCAAAACATCGATATTATAATTCAAGATAAAGGAATAGGCATTCAGCCTGAACATCTTTCGCGTATCTTTGAGCGTACATTCAGAGTTGAACATTCAAGGAATAACGAAACTGGAGGTTCTGGTTTAGGTCTGTATATTGCTAACGAATTAGCAGCACAAATCGGTGGAACAATTAAAGCAGAAAGCAACCCGGGTAAAGGCACCAAAATGATTGTTTCGATTCCGAGATTATAAAAAAATAGAGGTTTGGACAATATTTTTGTCCTAACCTCTGCTTTTTAAAAGATAGCGACTATCTGAATAAAAATTGTACTGCTATATTAGTTAGTTTCTTTTTGCAGACATTTTTCAAAAAGTACATGATTTTCTAAATGAACATGTTGCAATGTTGCTTTTTCTAGAGCGGCAATTCTAGTATATACTAAACGCCAAGTTCCGCATGCTTCAACAGGAGGTTGGAAATCATTTGTGAGTTCTTCCATTTTTCGTAAAATAACTCCTGTATTATCATGATCTGATTTTAAATCTTGAATAATCGCATTAATATTTTCAACGTCTTTTCCTTCAGCAAAGGCAATCAGTTGAGGGAAGTCTTCCTTATCTTCTTTTTCAGTGTGTTCTAACATATTATTTTTAAAAGTCGTATACAAATCTTTCAATTCTAGAAGATATGGATGATTTGGACCGTGGACTTTCGCTAATTTAGTAACATAAGGTGTTAAATTTTTAAATTCTTCTTTCATAGGTTGATGATAAGCATCTTGAATGTATTGGATTAATGAAGGAATACTGAGATATTTAGGATTAAGACCTTCAGAACTAATATCTTGTTTACTTACTGCTTCTAATTCTGCTAATAAATCTTCTAATACTACTTTTTTCTTATCTTCTGCTGCTTTCTCGATAGTCACTTGCCCACCACAGCAAAAATCTATTCCAGAATGTTTGAAGACATCCGCAGTTTTAGGATAGTCGGTCACAACATTCGCTACAACATCATTTTTAGTAATCATAAAGCATTCTCCTTTTGATTCACTTCGACTCATCTCTAGTATAAGGAGAAGGGGAACAAATAAAAATAGTGATTTATTTAAGATAATGAAAGAATAGTAAAATAAAAATAATCGATCTTTAATTTTATTTGAAAAAGTTACTTTAAGAGTGATATGACTCTAAAAGGAATACTTTTCGAGATGTTTATTATCTATTTTAGTTACAAAACACTTCAATGGTAACTTAATAATCCTTTGTGTCAGATTTCTGAATTATTGATAATTATTCTCATTAATAAAATAAAGACTAGAACAATTTATGTCCTAGTCTCGTTATGAGTGCGCTTATTTTAAAGTACCAATTTTCACTTCGTCAGGATGTTTGCCTTGGCGTAAATTTTTATTTAGCTTATCAATCTTTTTAACATCTTTCTCTCTTAATTCGAATTTGATAGCATCAAAGTTCTCGTGAATTCTAGAAGGAGTTTTAGATTTAGGAATTACGATGCGGTCATGCATGAGATGCCAATTTAGTATAATTTGGGCAGGTGTTTTTTCATATTTCTCAGCTAGTTTTTCAATCACTGGATCTTCAAAAAGACCACGACCGCGCATTAAAGGCATCCAAGCAGTTACCTTGATATCATGTTGATCACAAAAATCTTGTAATTCTTGCTGATTTAAGTAAGGATGACATTCAATTTGGTTTACTGCAGGTACAATTTCTGTTTCAGCCATTAACTTTTCAAGATGATGCTGCTCAAAATTGCACACACCAATCGCTTTGATGCGTCCTTCTTTATAGAGTTCTTCCATTGCCTTATATGTTTCGATAAATAAGCCGTCTTCTTCGCATGGCCAATGCACTAAATAAAGATCAAGATAATCAGTTCCTAATCTTTTTAAAGAAGCCTCAAATTGTTCTTTTGTACTTTCATAACCTTGAAAATCGTTCCATACTTTAGAAGTTATAAATAATTTTTCGCGAGGAATATCACCTTTTTTAAGTGCTTCACCTAATTCTTTTTCATTTTTATAGATATAGGCTGTATCAAATGAACGATAACCAGCTTTTTCTGCAGCTTTCACTGCAGGTTTCATATGTGATTCATCAATTTTATAAACACCGAAACCTACACGTGGCATTTTTAAACCGTTATTCAACTTAGTGGTCTTCTTCAAAATGAGTCGCTCCTTTGCCCTTTTTCTTAATTGTAACAAACAACTTATCTGCAATACTATTAATTAGATAGCTAAAAAGTAAAAGTATAAAATTATACGTAATTTATTCGCACAAAAAAATAGAACCGAAATTCAAAATAAATTTGAACTTCGATTCTATCAATGAAAGTCTCATATTAGCTATAACATCTCATTATTTACGTTTACGCATTGCACCGAAAATGAATGATACAATAGCAACTAAAATAATTGTACCGATTAATGCAGGGAAGATTGAGATGCCGCCGAAGCTAGGTCCCCAATGTCCGAAAATAGCTGAACCTAACCAAGCACCAACGATACCTGCAATAATATTACCTAAAATTCCGCCTGGAATATCTTTACCTAAGATTGCGCCAGCTAACCAACCGATTAACCCGCCGACAATTAACATTATAATTAATCCCATTATAATTCCCTCCTGTCTCTCTAACAAAATTGTTCTTTTTGTTTTGCTTTTATTTCTATACCACTCAAACAGAAGGGATAATCATTAAATAATCAAATTTGTACTAAAATATTTTTATCCATAATAAAAACAAGATTAGAATTAAATAAATAATTACGAAAATATACCAAAATGGTGTAAGTAATGTCATTATCATGAAAGATAACACTATTAATATAGTGCCTAGAGTTAATTGACGACGTAATTTCTTAGATGATTGGTGGTTCCCTTTTTCATCGCTATTTTGAAAAGTGCTTAAAAATAACAGAGAGGCACCTATTAAAAAGAATGCAGGAGACAAATAAGGAATAGACATGTAATAAGAATCTTCACTTGTTTTAAATATAATAAAGAAGGAGATGCTCATCAGCGTAAATACAATAAATGCTACAAATTTTTGAGTTTCAAAGACAATCGGGCGCAGTTTCCAATCTGCAAGTAGGGCAAGTCCAGCCCAAATTATCATGAAAGTCACAAGTGAATATGAAATAAAATCATATTTACCAATAATATAGATGTTGACGACACTATTGATTGCTAGAGCAACTAATAGTGTGCTGAGTCTTAATTGACGTGGGGTGTGCAGCCACATATCGACTCCGATTGCTAATAATATAATTGAAATATTGATAATTATGTAAACGAGCATATGATGTGTCTCCTGACTACTATTATTCACTGAAGTATTATATCAAATTATAAGTGTTTTAATCATTAGAAAACACTTTGCGAAAGAAGAGAAGAATAGTATTAAAAAAGATTGCTCTGTTTTAAATAGACAAAACAGAACAATCTTTTTGAGAATATATAATTTATACACCTTTTTGATTGCTCCAAAGAAGGGTATGAAGTTGCGGCAATACATAAGCTTGATTCATATCACTGCTGTGCATTACCGTCTCTACTAAACTTTCATAACGTTCTAGTAAACGTGAGGTATGGTTTTCAACTTCTTCCTCTAAATAAGGATTGCCGACTTGTAAGTAAAATGGAATATCAGGATAGCGATGATGAATTTTTTTAGCGAATTCAAAGTCCCTGTCTTCAAAAACAACTACCTTTAAATTTAAGGATTCCGGTACGCATTGAGCAATGACATCATCTAATATTTCTAAGTTAGGTTTCATACCTGAGCTTGGTGGTTTCGGACTAATAGTTAAGTCGTTGATTTGGCGCATCCAAGGTTGATAACGACTGCCTTGGGTTTCTAAAGCGGTTTCGATACCTTGTTCTTCAAATAAATCCACTAACGCTTGAATTCCTTTAATTAAAGCAGGGTTGCCACCTGAAATTGTAACGTGATTAAAACAATCTCCGCCAACTTCCTTTAATTTCTGATAAATTTCTTCAGCGGACATCATTTGAATATCTTCTTTTGCACTGCCGTCCCAAGTAAACTTAGAATCGCACCAACTGCAATGATAATCACAACCTGCCGTGCGGACAAACATAGTTTTGCGGCCGATAACTCTTCCTTCACCTTGAATAGTAGGGCCGAAAATCTCTAATACAGGTATTTTAGCCATTGCGGAACTCCTTTGGTCGATAAACAACATAGCTGGAAGGTGTTTCACGCAGATATACTTGCGCACATTTCGGGTGATTAGGTTGTTGTTCTAATATTTCTTCAGTCATTTTGCAGATGGTCTGTGCTACTACTTCTGTTGACGGCATTTTGTCTTTGAATTGCGGTAAGTCGTTTAATAAATAATGATCAAATTGTTCGTGTATTTGTTTTTTTAAGTAAGCGAAATTAATTAAGAAACCACTATGGTCTAATTCGTCACCGACAATCGTTAAATTCACAAAATAAGTATGACCATGCGTACGCACGCATTTACCTGCATCTTCACATGGAATATAGTGTGCTGCTGCAAAATGAAAATCTTTATTTAATTCGAACGCGTAGGGATGAGAAACACTGGGGTAAATTTGTTGTAACATCCTACTTCACTCCTTTTTCTTCTAAATAAGCATTTAAACCGCGTGCACGTAATTTACAGGCAGGGCATTCACCGCAACCATCTGCAATAATGCCGTTGTAGCAAGTTAATGTTTGAGTACGTACATAATCTAAGACACCGAGTTGGTCGCTCAACGCCCAAGTTTCCTTTTTGTCTAGCCACATCAATGGTGTGTGGATAACAAAGTTTTTATCCATCGATAAGTTCAATGTGACGTTCATAGATTTAACGAAATCATCACGGCAGTCCGGATAACCTGAGAAGTCGGTTTCACAGACACCTGTAATAATGTGGCGTGCTTTGATTTGATAGGCTAATGCTCCAGCGAATGATAAAAATAATAAATTTCTAGCCGGTACAAAGGTATTAGGAACACCATCATCCGTTTGTTCGATTTCTAAATTATGTTGTGTGAGTGCATTAGGAGTAAGTTGGGAGAGAAGCGACATGTCTAGAATATGATGTTTTAAACCTTGCTCATCTGCAATTTTCTTTGCGACTTCGATTTCTGTATCATGACGTTGACCATATTGGAATGTAACGAGTTCAACTTCTTCAAATTTTTCTTTTGCGTAAAAAAGACATGTTGTACTATCTTGACCACCGCTGAATACAACCAGCGCTTTGTTATCATCAAGTGTGTGGGCTGACATAAATTGATTGCTCCTTTATCTTTCGCGGCCTAACTGAAAATAAAAAAATTGGACGCTGTATGAACTGCTTTGCTGTAAGTACAAATACAAGTTCTCAGGTCCAAGTTGACATGATAGACAATTTAATTTTATATTGCCTATCTCTATAAAAGATAGACGATTGAAAGTAAAAGTCTAGTTTTTTATAGAGGGTATCAGCTAGGAACCTCTGTTAATTGAATTCGTTAGATAGAATAATATATTTACAGGACAAAATCAAGACAGACTTCATGGGGTGTGTTACATTCTGGTGGATTATTTTGTAAAATAGATTTAAATCAAGCAATTTTGTTAAGGGGTATAGAGTATGATTATTATGATAGATAACAAAGATTCATTTACATACAATATAGTAGATTATCTGACTGTAGAAAGCGGGTCGGAAATTAAAGTAATAGACAGCAAAGATTTAACATTGCGAGAACTTGAAGCACTTCAACCTTCAGCGTTAGTTATTTCTCCAGGTCCTGGAAGTCCGAGCGATTATCCAATTTTATTCCAAATTCTTGAAAGATTTGAGGGTAAGATTCCTATCTTAGGTGTATGTCTCGGCTTTCAATTGATCATTGAGTATTATGGCGGCTCAATCATACCGAATACACGTCCGGTACATGGTCATACTACCAGCATTACGACTACTGCAGAAGGCATATTTGAGGGGTTGCCTCAATCATTTCAAGTGATGCGTTACCATTCATTAATGGCAGATCCTGCTGAAATTCCTGCAGTATTAAAAGTAACCGCTGAAAACACCGAACATATTATTATGGGCGTTCAACACCAATCTTACCCTGTATATGGGGTGCAATATCATCCAGAATCAATTTTAAGCGAATATGGGCATGAACAATTCCGACTGTTTGCACAGAAAGCGGGTGAAAGGGTTGTTAGCTAAATTCAACTTTCGTTACTACGAGGATGAAACTAAGTATCATACCTACCATTATGATTTTGAAAGTATCCAAGCATCTTCTGTAGCTTATCATTTAGAAGATGTCAAAGATGTGCTGGCCTTTGCGGAAGCTTATCAGAAAAAGGGTGAATATGTGGGTGTGTATCTACCTTACGAAGCAGCACCGGCATTCGATTCTGATATGGAAGTCAATCTACCTGAAACATCAGATTATGTTTATGCGGCTGCTTATGTCTTTACACAACCTGAAGCCACAGCGAAAGCGGAAGGGAAGCATCCACCTCAACTTTGCTTCAAGTTCCGGTTGCCTGATGAGATGCTGCAAGCGCATATTCAAGCGGTTCAAGAGGCGATTGTTGCTGGAAATACGTATCAAGTCAATTATACAACGCGTTTATATGATGAAATCCGTATGCCGATTACTGAATTATATACGTATTTGACCCAAACTGCACATGGAAATTATACAGCGCTCTTAGATACAGAGGAATTACAAGTGGCTTCCATCTCTCCCGAATTATTTTTCCAGAAGGGAGAATTTAAAGGGACTCAAGATGTGGTGCTGAGTAAGCCGATGAAGGGGACGATGCCTCGGGGCGTTGATGAAGCGGATGATCACATGTTCTATGAGCGGTTGGCGCATTCTGAGAAGGATCGTGCGGAAAATGTCATGATTGTGGATTTATTGCGGAATGATATTTCGCGGATTGCGGTTCCGGGAAGTGTGAAGGTGTATCAGCCGTTCCATATTGAGCGTTATGAAACAGTCTATCAGATGACGAGTATGGTGACTGGAGTGATGCGTCAAGGGACTGCTTTGGTGCGTTTGTTTGAAGCGTTGTTTCCATGCGGTTCAATCACGGGGGCGCCTAAAATCAATACGATGCGCTATATTAAACAGTTGGAGGAAGTGCCGCGTCACGGATACTGCGGTACAATCGGTTTAATGTTGCCGGATGGGAAAGCGATATTTAATGTAGCTATCAGAACGATACAGTATATTGAAGGTAAAGCGATTTATGGCGTGGGGGCAGGGATTACGATTGATTCGGATCCTGCAGCTGAAGTGTCAGAGTTCAAGGCGAAAACTAAGATATTGGGGTAGTGAAGAATGTATTTGTTTGAAACGATGCGAGTGGATGAAGGCGAGATTCCGAGAAAGGTTTATCATACGAGAAGAATTGCGCAATCAGCTGAACGATTGGGCTATAGATTTGATAATGAAAAGTGGGAAGAATATCTGGAAGCGATTTGTGCGGAATATGCAAGCGGTGTGTGGCGCTTAAAGGTTATGTTGGGGAAGGACGGAAGTTTATCGCATCAGATTGTGGAGTTGCCGAATAAGCGTAGTTTCACTGCACATTTTGAGTTGATAGATCATCAATTTCCTCAATGGCAATATACGTGCAAAACTTCAGAACGGGAGCATGTCACGCATTCTCATGTTACAGATGTTGTCTTATATTATGATACGACTGGCAAAGTGTTGGAGTTTGATATTGGCAATGTGGTTGTGGAAGAAGAGGGGCAATGGTATACACCTCCTTTTGAACATGATTTTTTAAAAGGCTGCATGCGCCAAGCTATGTTGGATAAGGGACAGTTGCAGTTGCGTTCTTATCAGGTTGATGAGTTGAAGGAAAAGTTGAGAAGCGGGCAAGCCCGAATTTTTCTAATAAATAGTTTGCGAGAGGTTGCCGATATTCGGATTAATCTTTAAAATTGATAATGTTCAGAACAATCAAAGTAAATGAAGGGTATAAATAAAGGTGGCAGCATGTTAGGAATCATCATTATTTTAATAGTTGCTGCAACATTTCTCGCTCAGCAAGGTTCCAAGCGGTTGATTAAGCGACATTATTATCGAACAGCCCGCTTACTAGTGAGCGGAATGTTGATGATACAGCTGGTACTCGTGTATTACTTCATGAAATTACTTGTTTTATATATTATAGATTTATTGAATATGTTTTATAACCAATAATAATTCGAGGTGCGTTATGAAGATTTATAGTCAAGGTGACCAAGCGATTGTAGTTTCGGTGGAAAAAGAAGTGACCCAAAATACAACTGAAGATTTATTGGCATTGCGTTCTTATTTAGTAGAACAAGATTATCCTTTTATTACTGAAATTGTACCGACTGAATCGGATATGATGATTGTGTATGATGCGAGAAGTATGATTAAACACCATCACATTAAGTCGCCTTTCCAATATATGAAAGAATTACTGCAATCTATCAAAATTGAAGTGAAACATGGAGATGCTGTCAGTATGCCGACGGAAATTCCGGTTTATTATGGTGGTACTTATGGGCCGGATTTAGAAGCATTGCTGGAATTTTATAAAATGGATAAAGAAACTTTTATTCAGCTGCATTCTCAAAAAACTTATTTCGTTTCCATGATGGGCTATTCTCCTGGCTTTCCGTATTTAACGGGGATGAATGAGCGCTTGTATATTAACCACACAGGAGACACGAAAAAATATATTCCGGCGGGTTCTGTTATTTTAGAAGGTAAAAAGAGCGGTATCGTTACAACTGATACATATGGAGACTGGATTGTTATCGGTTATACACCGGTTAAGTTATTCGACCCTTCAAAAGAAGATTTTACATTGTTGAAATTAGGCGATACGATTCGTTTCAAAGCAACTGAACCAGAGTCCGAAAAGATTGGAGGAACATTATAATGTCAATCATCATAGAAGATCCTGGCTTATTTGCCAGCTTTCAAGATTTTGGACGTCAAGGGTATGAACATGATGGCGTGATACCAGGCGGAGCAATTGATTTCTTAGCTCATGAAGTGGCCAATCGTTTAGTTGCGAATGATAAGAATGAAGCAACGCTAGAAATGACGACTAAAATGGCGCGCATACGTTTTACTGAACCAACTTTGATTGCCTTAGCAGGAGGCAACTTTAAAGCTTGGACTCAGCAGATGCGTATTCTGCCTAATAAATTATATTTAGTTGAAAAAGGCGATGTGCTTCAATTCTCTGAAACTAATCGCACGTCGCGTGTTTATTTAGCAATAGGGGGCGGAGTTGAATTAGAAGAGTGGCTCGGCTCTACCTCTACTGATTTTCTCTCTCACATCGGAGGATATGAAGGTCGCAAGTTGCAAACTGGCGATGCTATTAATATGAAACGTGATTATTCCGAACGTCATTTGAAATTGTTTGATAATCTGAAACACACTCATAAAACTGATTGGGGTGTGGATGGGTATGCACTGTCATTCAATTATATGTCAGATATGTTTCATGTCATTTTGAATAAAGGTGCTGAAGATTTTGACGAAGAAACATTGAATCGTTTTACACGTGAAGAATATAAAGTAACCAGCAAGGCGAATCGTGCTGGGATGATTTTAGAAGGCGAGCCGGTAAAAGCGTATTATGAAGATATGCCGCCGCATCAATCGGTTAAACGAGGCACAATACAAGTAAAACGTGACGGTTCACCGATTATTTTATTAAATGATCATTATACGTTAGGCAGTTATCCGCAAATCGGTACAATTGCCAGCTATCATCTCACTAAACTCGCTCAAAAACCGCAGGGTTCTAAATTAAAGTTCCAATATATCGATGTTTACACTGCAGAAGACAATCTAATGAAATACAGCAGCTGGGTACAACAGCTATTTCATGGCATTGAATATAGAATGCTGCAAGAAATGCAAAAATAAACTAAAATTATCTATTTAAATATAGGATGCTGATCGGATAATACTATTCGGTCAGTTTTTTTGTTTAAAGAAGTGCAAATTTATACAGTATTGTTAAAAAAGAGTACTAGGTCTGGAGTCTGATTTGAAAATAAGGAAAAGCGTGTATAATTTAACGCTATCGACACTCTTTAATTACAATAAAAGCTTGATTTAACAATAGCTAAGCTTTGTTTTCATTGTACCTTATTATAAAATTAACAAATAAAAAATAAAGTATAATAAGTAAAAAACGACTAGGTTATTGCTTGAAATCCGAGCCGAATTGTTCTATATTTAATTACTGTACTACGTACTTTTTGTTACAAACAGATTACAAAAAGTGGAGATTGTAAATGAATGATTAACCAAAAATAATGTTTAACGAAAATGTTTGATGAAACAAAGAGGTTGAGATAAGGGTTGTTTGAAATTCCGTGTAGTGAGTAACAGATTTCACTTTTAATCTCAACCTAGTTTTTAATGTATAGAGTGATTCAAGATGAATAAATAATAACGGGGGAGACACACATGAGTCTGCAGAAAAAGAAAATAAGCATCTTTGGCTTTTTTATACTCACGCTTATCACGTTGAGTTTAAAGACATACTTTGCTTATTATGTTGATTTTTCTTTAGGAGTTAAGGGATTAGTTCAAAATTTGATTCTATTGATGAATCCATATAGCTTAATCGCACTGGTATTAAGCGTATTCTTGTTCTTTAAAGGTAAGAAAGCATTTTGGTTTATGTTTGTAGGCGGGTTCTTACTTACATTTTTACTTTATGCGAATGTCGTTTATTTTAGATTTTTCTCAGACTTCTTGACATTCAGTACCTTGAACCAAGCAGGTAATGTTGAATCTATGGGCGGAGCAGTATCAGCTTCATTCAAATGGTATGACTTTGTATACTTTATTGATACAATTGTTTACTTGTTTATACTGATCTTCAAATCTCAATGGTTAAACACACGTACATTCAGCAAGAAATTCGTACCGGTTGTAATGGCCGTTTCAGTTGCATTGTTCTTCTTGAACTTAGCATTTGCTGAAACAGACCGTCCTGAATTATTAACACGTACATTTGACCATAAATATCTTGTAAAATATTTAGGACCTTATAACTTTACAGTTTATGACGGTGTCAAGACGATTCAGAATAACCAAGAAAAAGCATTGGCATCAGAAGATGATTTAACGAAAGTGTTAAACTACACAAAACATAAGCAAACACAGCCGAACCCTGAATATTATGGTGTAGCTAAAAAGAAAAATATTATCAAAATCCATTTAGAGAGTTTCCAAACATTCTTGATCAACAAGAAAGTAAATGGTAAAGAAGTTACTCCATTCTTGAATAAATTATCTTCAGGTAATGACGAGTTCAGATATTATCCAAACTTCTTCCATCAAACTGGTCAAGGTAAAACATCAGATGCGGAATTCACAATGGATAACAGTTTATACGGATTGCCTCAAGGTTCTGCGTATTCACTGAAAGGTTCTAATACTTTCCAATCATTACCAGCTATTCTGGATCAAAAAGAAGGCTATAATAGTAACGTAATGCATGGTGACTACAAAACATTCTGGAACCGTGATCAAGTTTATAAACATTTCGGTATCGATAAATTCTACGATGCAACATACTATGATATGAGTCCTAATAATATTGAAAACTTAGGATTGAAAGACATGCCGTTCTTTAAAGCATCAGCAGATTATCAATCTAAAATGAAACAACCATTCTATTCACATCTTATTACGTTGACAAACCACTATCCATTTACGTTGTCATCTGAAGATGCGGATATTGAAAAACCGAACACTGGTGACTCAACAGTAGACGGATATGTACAAACAGCAAATTATCTTGATAGATCATTAGAAGAATATATTAATGACTTGAAAGCCAAAGGTCTTTACAAAAATTCTGTAATTATTATTTACGGTGACCACTATGGTATTTCAGAAAATCATAATAAAGCTATGGAAAAATTATTAGGTGAAGATATTACACCAGCAAAATTCATGGACTTGAACCGCACTGGTTTATGGATGAAGATTCCTGGTAAACAAGGCGGCGTTGACAACACTTACGGTGGTCAAGTAGACGTTATGCCGACATTATTACACTTAGTAGGTATTGATTCTAAAAATTACTTGATGATGGGTACAGATTTATTATCTAAAGACCATTCACAATTAGTACCATTCAGAAATGGTGATTTCATTACACCGAAATATAAATATGTAAACGGCAAAGCTTATGACAATAAAACAAATCAACCGTTGACAAAAGAGCCGGCCGATTTACAGAAAAATAAACAACAAGTCGAAAAAGATTTAGAAATGAGCGATAATGTTCTAAACGGCGACTTATTCAGATTCTACAAAAACCCTGACTTCAAAAAAGTAGACCCATCAAAATATCAATATAAAACGGGTCCAAAAGGCTCAGAACAAAAATAGAGTAAAAAATTCACAAGAGAGTATTTAGAACTGCCGAGTTCTAAATACTCTCTTTCTTTTTGTACTTATGTAAATCGACACAATAATAAAATTTGTCTATTATTTCTTTTTCTCATGATTTATTTACAATTTCTTAATAATAATCGGTACTTCTAAGCGGTACGACAGTATCATTTAAGCTCTAAAAGGTGTATAATATATGGAACTGATTTCACTATAAGCAATCCTAAATAGTGAACAATAGAACAAATGAACGTACGAATATAAGTGGAGGCTGACAATGGAATCATACAAAATAGAACACTTACATAAATCTTACGCGGATAAGGTAATATTTGATGATTTACACTTATCTGTCTCAGAACATGAACGCATTGGACTCGTAGGGATTAACGGAACTGGCAAAAGTACTTTGCTGAAAGTGATAGCAGGCTTAGATGACGACTATGAAGCAGAAGTAAATTGTCCCAATCAATATCGCATTCGTTATTCATCTCAAAAGCAAGACTTAAATGAAGATAAGACAGTTTTAGAAGAAGTGTTGAGTGCGGATACAACTGCAGTTAAGTTGATCAAAAATTATGAAACAGCAGTTCAACGGTATACTGAAACTCAAAATGATGCAGACTTTCAAAAAATGATGCAAGCTCAAGAAGCAATGGATCAAGCTGAAGCTTGGGATTATAGTGCAGAGGTTAAAACAATATTATCAAAATTAGGAATAAACGATACTGCTCAATCCGTACAAGCATTATCAGGCGGACAACAGAAAAGGGTGGTGCTTGCTAAAACGTTAATCGAACAACCAGATTTATTATTGTTGGATGAACCGACCAACCACTTAGATTTCGATTCGATTAAATGGTTGATTAATTACGTAAAACAATATCCGCACACTGTATTGTTTGTGACACATGATCGGTACTTCCTGAATGAAGTCTCTACACGTATTGTTGAATTAGATAGAGGCAAATTGCGTACGTACCCAGGGAACTATGAGGATTATATTGCGATGCGTGCTGAAAATGAACAAATTGAGCAACAGCAAAATCAGAAGCAACGCTCGTTATACAAACAAGAATTGTCATGGATGCGTGCAGGTGCTAAGGCACGTTCAACAAAACAGCAAGCAAGAATCAATCGTTTCAGTGATTTGGAATCACAAGTTAAAAATCAGACCACACGTGAAACAGGACAGCTCAACCTTGCACATTCAAGATTAGGCAAACAGGTCTTTGAACTAGAAGATTTAACTAAGCGCATTGCAGAAAAGACTTTATTTGAACATGTTACCCAGATTATTCAAAATGGACAGCAAATCGGTATTGTGGGACCGAATGGTGCTGGCAAGACAACATTATTGAATATTCTAGCTGGGGAAGATATTGATTATTCAGGGGTTGTTAAAATAGGTCAAACAGTGAAGACTGCCTACTTTAAGCAAACTGATGAACGTTTAGACAGAGATATCCGTGTGATTGACTTTTTACGTGAGGAAAGTGAAGTTGCCAAAGAAAAAGACGGAACGACTGTTTCAGTCACGCAGCTTTTAGAAAGATTTTTATTCCCAAGTGCCACACACGGCAAAAAGGTATATAAACTATCAGGCGGCGAACAAAAAAGACTTTACTTGCTTAGACTGTTAGTACATCAACCGAATGTATTGTTATTAGATGAGCCTACGAATGATTTAGATACCGAAACATTGACCATTCTTGAGGACTATATTGCGACATTCGGCGGCACTATTATTACTGTCAGTCACGATAGATACTTCTTGAACAAGGTCGCTCAAGAATTCTGGTATGTTCATGATGGGCAAATTGAACGTATTATCGGAAACTTCGAAGATTATGAAAAATATAAAGAAGAACAAACTAAGCGTAAAGAAGCAAGCAAACAGCAACCTAAACAAACGAAAGAAAGACAACGTAAAGGGTTATCGTATAAAGAAAAGCGTGAATATGAAACGGTGATGGCAAGAATTGAGGAATCAGAAGCGCGTCTTGAAGCAATTGAACAAGAGATGGTAGATGCGAGGGATGATTATACAAAAATACAAGCACTTAATTCTGAAAAAGAAACTTTAGAGGCACAATACGAGCAAGATATGACAAGATGGAGTGAACTTGAAGAATTAAAGGAACAATGAGGGGTCAAAAATATGGAAACAACATTATCACATTATTTTGGATACCAAACATTCCGTCCTGGACAAAAAGAAATTATTTCCAAAATACTAGATAAACAAAATGTGTTAGGGGTTTTACCGACTGGTGGCGGTAAATCATTATGTTATCAAGTACCGGGTCTGATGATGGGCGGAGTCACTGTTGTAATCAGTCCGTTGATTTCATTGATGAAAGACCAAGTAGATCAGTTGAAAGCGATGGGGATTAATGCAGCATATTTAAACAGCAGTTTATCTCAAAAAGACCAAAAAGCTGTAGAGAAACAATTACTTAATGGTGAAATACAATTTTTATATGTGGCACCAGAACGTTTTGAAAATAATCAGTTCATGAAATTGCTTTATGGATTGGATATTAAATTGGTTGCATTTGATGAAGCACACTGTATTTCAAAATGGGGTCATGATTTCAGACCGAGTTACCAACAAGTCATCGGTAAAGTGATGTGTCTGCCGCAACGCTTTGCAGTTGCTGCTTTGACTGCTACCGCAACAGCTGAAGTGCAGCAAGACATTATGGAAAGACTGCATATCGCCCCAAACGACATGGTTAAGACGAGTATTAAACGTCCGAATTTAAAATTCAAAGTCAATTCAACGTATCAGCGTCAGAAATTTGTGTTGGAATATGTAAAGGAACACGCAGATAAAGCGGGTATTATTTATTGCTCTACACGTAAACAAGTAGAAGAACTGCAACAAGTTTTCGAAGACCAAGATATTAATAGTGCGATTTATCATGCGGGTTTAACTAATAAAGAACGTGAAGCGGCTCAAAATGACTTTGTTTTTGATAAAACTAAAGTCGTTATTGCGACGAACGCATTTGGAATGGGAATCGATAAGTCTAATGTTCGCTTCGTCATTCACTATAATATGCCAGGTGATTTGGAATCTTATTATCAAGAAGCGGGGCGTGCTGGGCGTGATGGATTAGAGAGTGATTGTATTTTATTATATAGCGAACGTGACATTGGTCTGCATCAATTCTTTATTGCTTCTTCTAAAGCAGATGATGATTACAAAGAAAAAATGGGTGAGAAACTCAATAAAATGATTCAATATACTAAGACGAAGAAATGCTTAGAAGCAACCTTAGTCCATTATTTTGAACCTAACGAGAAACTAGAAGAATGCGGACGCTGCAGTAATTGTGTTAATGAAAATAAAACATATGACATGACGGACGAAGCTAAAAAAATCATCAGCTGTATTGTCCGTATGCGTCAGCAAGAAACTTATGGCGTGATAATTCAAGTGCTGAGAGGGGAAATCTCTGATTATGTAAAATATAATCAATACGATGAATTGTCCACTTTTGGTATTATGAAAGCTTATACAACCTCAGAATGCAGTCATCTGATTGATGAATTACGATTTAAAGGCTTCTTGAATGAAAATGATGAAGTTTTAACTTGTGATAAAAAGGTTAAAAAAGTGTTAAGCGAAGGTTTAAAAATTTATACAGTACCATTTAAACGAAAAGCCAAAGAAAAAGTGAATATCAATACTATCGAAGGGGTAGACCGCGCTTTGTTTGATGAATTAGTTGCGGTTAGAAAAGGATTGAGTGAAAAGCTGAATATTGCACCGATTAGTATCTTCACAGATTTTACTTTGGAAGAATTTGCGAAACGCAAGCCAGAATCAAAACAAGAGATGATTGCGATCGATGGAGTTGGCAGCTATAAATTAAAGCATTACTGTCCGAAATTCATTGAAACTATTCATAATTATAAAGCGCAAGTTTAAAGTGATTTTTTAAGAACAGCAAGTTTAACAACGAAAGGGTGCCGCCACTGTTAGCTTGTTGTTCTTTTTTAAATAAAGAGAAATGTGGGTGAGGGAATGATAGAGTTCAAGAATGTCAGCAAAAAATATGGAAATAAAACTGCAGTTGATGATGTCAGCTTCAAAATTAATGAAGGAGAGTTTTTTGTTTTAATTGGACCGTCTGGATGCGGAAAAACAACGACGTTGAAAATGATTAATCGTTTAATACCGTTGACAGAGGGCTACATTTATTTTAAAGATGCGCCTATCAGTGATTATCCAGTATACGAAATGCGTTGGGACATCGGTTATGTATTACAGCAAATTGCTCTTTTTCCGCATATGTCAGTGAAAGAGAATATTGCACAAGTTCCTCAAATGAAGGGTTGGAATAAAGATAAAATTGATGCACGCGTAGACGAATTGTTAAAAATGGTGAATTTAGATCCTGATACATATCGTAATCGTAAACCTGACGAGCTATCTGGCGGTCAAAGACAACGTGTTGGGGTAATCAGAGCCCTTGCTGCTGATCCACCTGTTATTTTAATGGATGAACCTTTCAGCGCTTTAGACCCAATCAGTCGTACAAAATTGCAAGATGACTTGATTGAATTGCAAAAGCAGATTAAGAAAACTATTATTTTTGTAACACACGATATTGATGAAGCGATGAAGCTGGGAGACCGAATTTGTTTGCTGAATGAGGGACATGTGGAACAAATCGATACTCCAGAGCATTTTATTAAACATCCTAAAAACGATTTCGTAAAACAATTTATCAGTCAATATGATAGAAACGTTCAACAACAGTTGAATTTGGATGATATATTGCAAAATACTGAATTGAAATCTCTTCAATCAACACACGATTTGCCTATTGTGCAACATGACGCACCTTTGAAGAAAGTGTATAAAGATTTAGCGCGCTACGATGCAATTGCAGTAGAGCGTAAGGGTCAAACACATATGTTGACGAGAGAAGATATTTTCAACTTCTTAGCTGATAGTGAAAGAGGTGACGCATCATGAATGCATTTTTAGAAACGTTATCAGCGCGTAAAGGCGAGTTGCTCAGTACCATATTAGAACATATCCAAATTTCATTTATTGCGCTTTTAATTGCATGCTTGATTGGTGTTCCGCTTGGTATTTTGTTAACGAAGACGAAGCATGTATCTGAGTTTGTCATTAATATTGCTGCCGTACTGCAAACGATTCCGTCATTAGCACTCTTAGGATTAATGATTCCTATTTTTGGAATTGGAACTTTACCGGCTATTATTGCTTTAGTGGTTTATGCTTTGCTGCCGATTCTCAGAAATACATACACTGGGATCAAAGAAGTGGATCCTTCTTTAGTGGAAGCGGCTAAAGGGATTGGAATGAAGCCTGGAAGAAGATTGACGAAAGTCGAACTGCCTATTGCGATGCCGATTATCATGGCAGGGATACGTACTGCTATGGTGCTTATCATCGGTACTGCCACATTAGCTGCATTAATTGGTGCAGGCGGTTTAGGGGATTTAATCTTACTCGGTATTGACCGAAATAATAGTTCTCTTATTTTATTAGGTGCGATTCCAGCAGCTATTCTAGCTATTATCTTTGATTTGGCTTTACGCTACATGCAAAACTTATCTTATAAAAAAATATTGATTACTTTAGGGGCGCTTTTACTTATTGTCGTTCTTGTCATTATTATTCCTTTATTCGGAGGCAAAGGTGATAAAGTTACAATTGCTGGTAAATTAGGGTCTGAACCTTCAATTATTACGAACATGTATAAAATTTTAATTGAAGAAGAGACAGACGACACAGTAGATGTAAAAGATGGAATGGGTAAAACATCCTTCCTATTCAACGCCTTGAAATCTGATGATATCGATGGTTACTTAGAATTTACAGGCACCGTTCTAGGTGAATTAACGAAAGAACCATTAAAATCTAAAGAAGAACATAAAGTGTATGAGCAAGCTAAAACAAGTCTTGAAAAGAAAGATAAGATGACTTTATTGAAACCGATGAAATATAACAACACTTATGCACTAGCGGTCAAGCGCGATTTTGCTAAAAAACATCACTTGAAAACAATCGGTGATTTAGAAAAAGTTCAAGATCAAATCAAACCTGGTTTCACACTCGAATTTAATGATCGTCCGGATGGATTCAAAGCTGTATCTAAAGCCTATGATTTAAAATTTGATAATATCCGTACTATGGAACCGAAATTACGTTATCAAGCAGTCAAGAAAGGCGATATTAACTTAATTGATGCCTATTCTACAGACGCTGAATTAAAACAATACGATATGCAAGTGTTGAAAGATGATAAGCATGTCTTCCCACCTTATCAAGGTGCGCCGATGTTCAAAGAAAAATACTTAAAAGAACATCCTGAAATTAAAAAGCCGTTGAATAAATTAGCCGGTAAAATTACAGATGAAGAAATGCAAGAAATGAATTACAAAGTAACAGTGAAAAATGAAGATTCGTATAAAGTAGCAAAAGATTATTTAGAAAAACACCACCTGATTAAATAATGAGGAAGCTGCTTGAGATTTATTGCGGGGCCGGGACAGAATAATGTTCCGGTTCTTTTTGGTACTTTTAAAAAAACGAGTTTGCATTCTTACTGTAAAAAGCGCTATAATATTGACTAAATTCAAAAATATCAGTCAATTTAAATGGGGGGCTTTACCACATGAAAGAACAAATTCAACAATTATCCGCATACCAACCAGGATTGTCACCACGCGCATTAAAAGAACAGTTTGGTTTAGATATCGAATTACACAAACTTGCATCTAACGAGAACTTATATGGACCTTCTCCTAAAGCGAAAGAAGCGATTAAAGAACATGTAGATGAAGTCCTTTATTATCCTGAAACAGGCGCACCGACATTACGTAAAAAAATAGCCGAGGATTTGAATATTGATGAGAAACGCATTTTATTCGGCGCGGGATTAGATGAAGTAATCTTAATGATTTCACGTGCCGTATTAACACCTGGAGATAAGATTGTAACGAGCCAAGCGACATTCGGTCAATACTATCATAATGCTATCGTTGAATCTGCTGAAGTTGTCCAAGTGCCTTTAAAAGAGAACGGACAATTTGATTTAGAAGGAATCTTGCAAGAAATCGATGAAAATACAGCTCTAGTATGGATTTGTAACCCTAACAATCCAACAGGAACTTATGTGACGCATGAAGAATTAGAAGCATTTTTAGAACAAGTACCAGGCAATGTACCAGTGCTTGTAGATGAAGCTTATTTTGAATTTGTAACTGCGAAAGATTTCCCTGATACTTTGAAGCTGCAAGAGAAGTTCCCAAATGCCTTCTTGTTGCGCACTTTCTCTAAAGCATATGGATTAGCAGGTCTGCGTGTCGGTTATATTATCGCTACAGAAGAAGCAATTCATAATTATAATATTATCCGTCCGCCATTTAACGTAGGACGTTTATCAGAATATGCGGCGGTAGCTGCCTATGAAGATCAAGATTATTTAAAAGAAATTCAAAAACGTAATGCAGAAGAACGTGAGAAATTTTTTGCTATTCCAGAAAGCAAGCATTTCTTCGATAGCCAAACTAATTTTATTTTTGTAAAAACAAAACGACCTAAAGAGTTATATGAGGCGTTGCTCAAAGTTGGTTGCATTACCAGAGAATTTCCAATTGGCGTCCGTATTACAATTGGCTTCCCAGAACAAAATGCTAAGATGATTGAAGTGTTAAAGAATTTTGATTTTGAGGCGTAATCTAGAAAAATAATTATAAGAGAGCAGTGCTATGTGAATCATTTGAGCGATTTCAGTGCTGCTCTTTTTTCATTTGCAAAATAATTTTAGAGATATGCTATACTCGTAATGGATAAAGAGGAAAGGAAGTTACATAATATGGAGAGAAAATCGATTGCCATTGATATGGATGAAGTATTAGCTGATACAATCAAAGCCTTGATTGAAGAAGTTAATGCACGTACAGATTTAGGTATCAAAGAAGCACTTTTAGACGGCAATAAAATCCGACATTTTATGCCTGAACATGAAGGTGTTTTAGATGAAGTATTAAGAGAACCTGGCTTCTTTAAAAATTTAGAAGTGATTCAAGACTCACAAGAAGTAGTGGAAAAATTATCGCAGCATTATGACATTTATATTGCGACTGCTGCTATGGATGTCCCAACATCCTTCCATGAAAAGTATGAATGGCTGCGTATGCATTTTCCATTCTTAGATCCTCAAAACTTTGTCTTTTGCGGACGTAAAAATATTGTTAAAGCTGATTACTTAATTGATGATAATCCTCGCCAGTTAGAGCGTTTTACTGGCAAGTCATTAATGTATACTGCTGCGCATAATATTCACAATGAAGATTTTGAGCGCGTTAATAATTGGAAAGAAGTAGAAAAGTATTTCCTGGGAAATGAGGAAATATAATTAAGAGTACTCTGCGGAATAAAGATAATATTTCGTTGATTCAGGCGAGCTAAGCTACCAAAAAGAAGGTTGAAACAGTATCTTTTTTATTAGAAGTATTACTGAATAGCGTAAAGTAGATTTGAGGCATTTTTGTGTCTCAAATCTATTTTTTTGCGTCGATATTATGAATATTTGTCTAAACAGTATTTTTTAAAACTTTTTTGTGTTATTTTTTGATTGATAATAGTTATCAATTAGGAGGTTAGAGGATAATGGGTGAAGCAGGCCATACATTTTTAGCTAAATTAGGAAAGACACGTTTAAGACCTGGTGGAAAAGAAGCAACAGATTGGTTGATCGACAAAGGTTATTTTCAAAAAGATAAGAAGGTTTTAGAAGTAGCTTGTAATATGTGTACGACTTCCATCATGCTGGCGAAACGGTATGGTTGTGAAATAGAGGCTGTAGATTTAAATAAGAAAGCGTTAGAAAAAGGGAGGCAGAATGTGCTGAAGCAAGATTTAACACACTTAATTCATGTTCAACAAGCAAATGCTATGGATTTACCATTTGATGATAATTCCTTTGATATTGTTTTGAACGAAGCGATGTTAACGATGCTGCCTGTTAAAGCTAAAGAAAAAGCTTTAACAGAATACTATAGAGTGTTGAAACCAGGAGGTATATTACTCACACATGATATTGCTATTCTTGCTCCTGAGGATACAGCGCATGTTCAGAAGCAACTGAGCGATGCAATTAATGTGAAAGTCACGCCCTTACCAGTAGCGGATTGGACGCAACTCTATAAAGAAGCAGGCTTTAAGAATATAAATTCTAAAATCGGTGCTATGAGTTTGATGACGCCATCAGGAATGATTCGAGATGAAGGCTTACTCGGAACAATGAAAATTATTCGTAATGCATTGAAAAAAGAAAATCGTCCAATGTTTATTACTATGTTTAAAACAATGAATAAATTGAAAGAGCGCATGAACTATGTTGTGTTCGCTGCTAGAAAATAATAATAGCTAGGAAGAATTCATCACAGATTTCTTCCTAGCTATTTTTATTAAGGAAAGGGACTAGAACAGAATAACGATCTGATCCCTTCTAAAAAATAATAATATTGTGACATTTAGCGGATGCCACGCATACCTTTAACAATTTTCGGTACAAAAGCCAGTGTGACTAAACCGATGACTACTGCTAAACAGCCCAAGAATAAGAAATAATTTTGGTAGCCTAAAGGTTTAATGAGTTTAACTAATGTACCATTGATTGCTTGCGCAGTAGCATTCGTTAATAACCATAAACTCATCATTTGTGAGTTAAAGGCCTTAGGTGCGAGTTTTACAGCAGCACTATTACCAGTCGGTGAAATACATAGCTCACCGATTACACAAATGATATAAGATAAAATTACCCAGTTTACAGTGATTTGATGACCACCGCTGCCCATCATTACAAAGGCAATCATGATATAAGAGATACCAGCTAATACAGCACCCCAAACGAATTTAGTAGCTAAACTTGGTTGACGTTCTCCCATTTTTTTCCAGATATAAGAAATAACAGGACCTAATAATACGATGAATAGCGGATTAATAGATTGGAAGTAGGTTTTCCCAAAGCCTGAAGTCCATCCAAATAGGTTGATTGTCATATCTGTACCTTTGAAAGCGTAAATGTTAAGTACGTTAGAACCTTGTTCTTGAATTGACCAGAAAATAACTCCGATGATGAACAAAGGAATAAATGCGATAACACGAGAACGTTCATCTGAAGAAACCTCTTTACTTCTAATCATGATCGTGAAGTAAATTATCGGCAATGCAACACCTAAGATTAATACTGTTGTACTAATCATATCGAAAGTAAATGTACCTGTAAGAACAGTAATCAAGATTACGATAGCGATAATTGCTGCAACTGCTCCTACGATGATGCCATAACGTTTCTTTTCAACTGCTGAGAGCGGGTTAGTAGGTCTTAAGCCTACATTTCCTAAATTACGTTTGTTAAAAATCAAATAAATAACAAGTGCCACAGCCATACCAATTGCTGCAATTAAGAAGCCTTGGTGGAATTTGTGGTTGTCAGAGAATTGATTTAAAATAAGCGGCGCGACTAAGGCACCCATATTTACTGACATATAGAAAATAACAAAACCTGAATCGATACGTGAATCGTTTTCAGGGTACAAGCGACCTACAATATTGGAAATATTCGGTTTCATAAGACCAGAACCAATAATAATGAAGAACATCGATACAAATAAACCAATATTTGCGAGTGGTAGACTAAGTACCACATGGCCGATGATAATCAATACGGCACCGTACATAGTGGCGCCCCGTGTACCTGTGATTCTGTCAGCTACCCATCCTCCAATAATGGTAGTCATAAAAATAAGTGAACCATAAATAGACATTACAGATTGTGCTGTAACTTCATCCATTCCCAAACCGCCATCTTTAATGGCGTAAAACATGTAAAAGATTAAGAGTGCACGCATTCCGTAATAACTGAATCTCTCCCAAAATTCTACAAAGAAGAGTACTCCTAATCCTCTTGGATGTCCGAAGAAACCTTTTTGAGGAATTTCTTGAACATGCTGATTATGCAAATTATTCTGCAAATTAATCCCGACCTTTCTATCCTAAACGGGCTGATTATATTAGATTTTACTCTCATCAATTAATAGTTTCAATAATTTTCTAAAAATAATAATATTAACAATTTTCAGATTATTATAGTCATCAATTTAATCTACAAATTATCAGTCAAAGTAGTGAATAAATTACTTTGGAAACAAAAGAAGCGGAGACATTATGTCCCCGCTCCCCGAAATATATTTTAAAATTGATTAATGAATACCTTTCATGCCTCGTTTAACCATAGGAGAAACTACGATGAGCAAGACACCAATAATGATTGTTAATAAGCCTGAATACATGAAATACTCAGAAGGATTCATACCTTTATAAAGTACTACTAGCTGTGCGTTTAATCCTTGGGCTGTTGCATTACTCAACATCCATAAACTCATCATTTGCGCTGTGAAAGCATAAGGTGCAAGTTTAGTAGTAGTCGCTAATCCAACAGGAGAAATACAAAGTTCACCGATTGTAATAAGCAAGAAACTGAGCATGAGCCATATAGGATTGATCAGTGCTCCATGCAATCCTCCAGCTAATGGAATCATCATAATGAGATAAGATAGGCCAGCAATAATAGCGCCCATTGCAAATTTCATTACTGTAGATGGGTTACGTTTTCCTAATTTCACCCATAAAGTTGCGAATACAGGTGCTAATGCAACGATAAAGATAGGATTCAGTGATTGGAACCAAGCTGCTGGAATATCAAAATGAATTGCGCCGCCTGTAAGTTCAGACATTTTTAGTTGTGTATTTTTATCTGCAAAGTTTGCAAGAATAGTTGAACCTTGTTCTTGAATCATCCAGAATGCTACTGATGTAATATACAAAGGAATGTAACTGCGAACACGTGATTTTTCTTCAGACGTTGCTTCTTTACTCATTAACATACGAGCCACAATGAATACTGGTAAAGCAATTCCGAGGATAGTAACAAGTAAACTGAAGTTTTCGATTGTTAATGCGTTAAATGCTTTTAAAATAATAAGATAGAGCGCGAACGCCGCTGCAATCACAATAGTTATGATAGAGAATTTCTTCACATCATTTTTAGTCATAGGATTATGTACAGTCAATCCCGCTAAATTCAAATATTTTTTACGTTTTGTCCAATAAACGACAAGTCCGATAAACATACCGATGGCAGCAGTTGCGAAGCCAGCATGGAAACCTACACGTGTTTGTAAATATCCAGTAATAATTGGTGACAACAAAGCCCCTGCGTTGATACCCATGTAGAAAATCGTAAATGCTGAGTCTACACGTGGATCATTTTTCTCGTAAAGCTCACCCACTGTAGTTGAAATGTTTGGTTTCAAGAGGCCTGTACCAATAATTAAGAGCAGTAATGCAATCATAACTGCTGTTAAACTGCCCGGTAGGCTTAAGATGATGTGACCAAACATAATAAAGATTCCACCGACAAATACAGCATTCTGCGTACCTGTGATTCGGTCTGCTATCCAACCGCCAATGACTCCAGACATATAAATTAATGTCCCGTATAAGGCTACAATTTGCATGGCTACAGATTCATCGAGCCCAAATCCGCCTTTAGCAACTGAATAGTAAAGATAGTAAACTAAAATGGCTTTCATACCATAGTAACTGAATCTCTCCCAAAATTCAGTAAAGAATAGAGTGCTTAGTCCTTTAGGATGTCCGAAGAAGCCTGTACGTGGCACACTGTTGACGACTTCTTCTCGTGTATATTGTTTTTTATTCATAAATTCCCCCCTAACTGCTTAAATGTTATTTTAAGCGATAAGGAAAAGTTATACAAGAAAATTCTGAAAATTATTGTGGTATTCATCACGTAATAATTACACAAAAAGTTTAATAATATTTTTTTGTTAAAAAACGCCCCTAAATAGGAGCGTTAATATTAACGATTATCAATATTTTCTGGATATAAGTCGTGATTCATCATACGGTATTCAGCCATCTGTTCGTATTTTGAATTTGGACGACCATAGTTAGTATAAGGGTCGATTGAGATACCGCCTCGTGGCGTGAATTTTCCCCATACTTCAATATAATGCGGATCCATTAATTCGATTAAATCATTCATAATGATATTCATACAATCTTCATGGAAATCTCCATGATTTCTGAAACTGAATAAATAAAGTTTCAATGATTTTGATTCTACCATTTTGATATTTGGAATATAAGATATATAAATTGTCGCAAAATCAGGTTGACCTGTAATAGGGCAGAGAGAAGTGAATTCTGGACAATTAAATTTAACAAAGTAATCGCGACCTTGATGTTTGTTGTCAAAAGTTTCTAAAACATCTGGTCTATAATCGAAATGATAAGTATTGTTTTGATTGCCTAATAACGTAATGTTTTCCAGTTCTTCTTTTTTACGTCCTTCATTTGACACTTTTATTTCGCTCCTTTATGTGCACGGGTAGGTTTATTTTTACGTCCTTGCCGACGTGCTTTTTCAAACATATAATAACTTGCACTAATAATAATAACGTAACCGAGTGTAGCGTATAAATCTGGTGATTCACCAAAGATGACAATTCCCATGATAGCGGTAAAGATGATAGATGCATAGGTGAATATTGAAATGTCACGTGCTGGGGCATAACTGTAGGCTAAGGTGATGCCGATTTGACCTACTGCAGCAGATAACCCGGCGCCGATGAGATAAACGATTTGTATCATAGACATAGGTTCATATGTGAAGATTACAAATGGAATTAAAGCTACAATTGAGAAGAATGAAAAATAAAACACGATAGTGTAAGGTGCTTCACGAGTGCTCAAGGCACGTACACAAGTATACGCAGCTGCGGCGAAAATACCCGAGAATAAACCGCCGATTGCAGGTATCATAGCTGATGAAAATTGAGGCTGTACCACAAATAACATCCCTATAATGGCTACAATCATAGCAGTAACTTGATATTTACGCACTTTCTCATGTAAGAATACTAAACTTAACAAAATCGTCCAGAAAGGATTTAATTTCATTAAAGTATCTGCATCACTTAACAACATATGGTCTATCGCATAAATATTTAATAATACGCCGACTAAACCTAAAGTAGAACGGGTAATCAACAAGGGCTGACTGCTCAATTTGCCGAACATCGGTTGTTTATATTTATATAAGAAATATAAAGGAATCAACATCGCAACTAAATTACGTGCTAAAGACTTTTGAAATACAGGCAAATCACCTGAAAGTCTGAAGAACAACGACATAAAACTAAAGCCGATTGCTGAAATGAGGATAGCAATGATGCCTTTAATTTTCGGATCCATATTTTCGCCTCTACTTTCTTCAAAACTTAACGTATATCATCTTAGCATAATTCAAATTGTTATTGCTATAAGTCCTTGCAATTCTTTGATAGAATAGTTATAATCAAATCGAACATACGTTCTGTTAGTGAGGTTTGAAGTTTCACATAGTATTTAAGATGAAAATAGTTAAATTTTTAAGATAGTTGTATCAAGCTTACAAGGTCCAGAATGGCAGACGCTTGATTTCATAAGAAGTGCATAATTTTTGAAAAAATCAAGGGTAAAACTACAATTATTTATTTTGAGGGCTTTTTTTAAAAAATTTTTGTTCCTTAACGATAGATGTGACGGTCATTACATCGATTATGACAATTTAAAAATAATTTTCGGGCAATGATTCTCTTTGAAATTACAAAGTGTGTTAGGTATAATGAATCACATAATATAGTATTGAAGAACGAAAACCGACACTATATGTTGTGGTTAAGTTGAAAAATGCTAAATTTAAAATTAACTATTTTAATGCATTTTCACACCTTATTATTTTAAAAGTACAAAGTAACGTTTAAGCGATTAATTCATGATTAAAGTGTTATTAATGGTTGAAAGTAGTTCAAACGCGTTGGTATTCTTGTAAATGCGTTCAATGTGAAACTGATAAAATGATAAGGTGAAGATTCAAATATATACAGCTCGTAAATTGAATGACCACTACATATAGTGTTAAAGGAAAGTGCATTCTAATATCATTATCAAATGCAAACATGCAGCAGTCATAAAGTCTCATTCAAGAAACAACAATAGCAATAAGACAGCCTGTCATGTTTTTTATTTATGGCTTCTGCTTTAATCTATGGAGATAAAGAATGACGCGTTCTTTATAAGAAAGCGGGTGATTCAATGAAGGTAGTTTATTTCTCATTCACAGGAAATGTAAGACGGTTTATAACAAGAACAGGCTTTGATAACACCTTAGAAATCACAAATGATAACTGTGCGGAAATACGCATAGATGAACCTTATATATTGGTCACTAGTACCATCGGATTTGGAGAAGTACCGGATGTCGTCAAGACATTCTTGCAACATAACGGCACAATGATAAGAGGAGTAGTTGGAAGCGGTAATCGAAATTGGGGACAAAACTTCGCAAAAGCCAGCGATACAATATCCAGAGAATACCTCGTGCCTCTTTTAATGAAATTTGAAGTACAAGGAACACAAAAAGACGTTGAAGAGTTTAAAGATAAGGTGGGGCATTTTTATGAAGACAATGAACGAAAAGCAATATAATCATATTGAATTAAATAATGAGGTAACAAAGCGTAAAGAAGACGGCTTTTTCAGTTTGGAAAAAGACCAAGAAGCGCTAGAAGTTTATCTTGAAGAGATTAAAGATCATACTATTTATTTCGATAGTGAAATTGAGCGTTTGCACTATCTTGTCGACAATGATTTCTATGTAGATGTTTTTGCACAATACAGCGAGGAAGATTTGAAAGAATTAACTGATTTTGCGCGCAGTATACCATTCAAATTTGCCAGCTATATGTCTGCAAGTAAATTTTTCAAAGACTATGCACTTAAAACTAACGATAAACAACAATATTTAGAAGATTACCCGCAACACGCGACAATCGTAGCGCTTTATCTAGCAGATGGCGATAAAGCACAAGCACGTCAATTCATTTCCTCTATGATTGAACAACGCTACCAACCTGCAACACCGACATTCTTAAATGCAGGTCGTGCACGTCGAGGCGAACTTGTTTCATGTTTCTTATTAGAAGTAGATGACAGCTTGAATTCAATTAACTTTATTGATTCAACAGCGAAACAATTGAGTAAAATCGGAGGCGGCGTAGCAATCAACTTATCTAAACTACGTGCGCGCGGTGAAGCAATCAAGGGCATTAAAGGTGTAGCAAAAGGTGTATTGCCTGTTGCAAAATCATTAGAAGGCGGCTTTAGTTACGCAGATCAACTTGGTCAAAGACCAGGAGCTGGCGCAGTATATTTAAATATATTCCATTACGATGTTGAAGAATTTTTAGACACTAAAAAAGTAAACGCAGATGAAGATATCCGCTTATCAACGATTTCTACTGGTTTAATTGTGCCTGCTAAATTCTTTGAACTTGCGAAAAAGGGCGAAGATTTCTACATGTTCGCACCACATACAGTGTATAACGAGTATGGCGTAACCTTAGATGATATTGATCTTGATAAATATTACGATGATATGGTTGCAAACCCAAATATTTTAAAACATAAAAAAGATGCACGTGAAATGTTGAATACAATTGCACAAACACAATTGCAATCAGGATATCCTTATTTAATGTTTAAAGATAACGCAAACAAAGTTCACGCTAATTCTAATATTGGCCAAATCAAAATGAGTAACTTATGTACTGAGATTTTCCAATTACAAGAAACATCAATCATTAATGATTATGGTATAGAAGATGAAATCAAACGTGACATTTCATGTAACTTAGGTTCATTAAATATTGTTAACGTGATGGAATCAGGCAAATTCAGAGATTCTGTGCATACAGGTATGGATGCTTTAACAGTTGTAAGTGATGAAGCTAATATTCAAAATGCTCCAGGTGTACGCAAAGCAAACAGCGAATTGCATTCAGTAGGACTTGGCGTTATGAACTTGCATGGTTACCTTGCTAAAAACCAAATTGGTTATGAATCTGAAGAAGCAAAAGACTTTGCAAATGTATTCTTTATGACAATGAACTATTACTCAATTGAACGTTCAATGCAAACAGCTAAAGAACGTGGCGAAGCTTATCAAGATTTCGATAAATCTGATTATGCGAGTGGCAAGTATTTTGAAAAGTACACTCAAGCTGACATTGTTCCTGAGTATGAAAAAGTCAAAGCACTATTTGAAGGCCTAGAAATTCCAACAGCTGAAGATTGGAAAGCACTTGAAGAAGATGTTAAGGAATATGGTTTATATCATGCATATCGTTTAGCAATAGCGCCTACACAAAGTATTTCTTATGTGCAGAATGCAACAAGTTCAGTAATGCCGATTGTAGATCAAATTGAACGTCGTACTTATGGCAACTCAGAAACATTCTATCCAATGCCATTCTTATCTCCTAAAACAATGTGGTACTATAAATCAGCATTTAACACTGATCAAATGCGTTTAATTGATTTAGTAGCTACAATTCAACAACACGTTGACCAAGGGATTTCAACAATCCTATATGTGAACTCAGAAATCTCAACACGTGAATTATCACGCCTATATGTTTATGCACATCATAAAGGATTGAAATCTCTTTATTATACACGTAATAAATTATTGAGCGTAGATGAATGTACAAGTTGTGCAATTTAACAAATTAACTTAAAAATTAGAGCTGACAATTATTAAATCGGGACGACTTTACACAATGACAGTATGTGTGTAAGTGGTCCCTCCTTTAAGCACTTGACGATAAACTAAAATTAAATGAAGAATGGAGAATGCACATTGATGATCGCTGTCAATTGGAACACGCAGGAAGACATGACTAATATGTTTTGGCGACAAAACATTTCCCAAATGTGGGTAGAAACAGAATTTAAAGTCTCTAAAGATATTGCAAGTTGGAAAACTTTAACACCTGAGGAACAAGATACATTTAAAAAAGCATTGGCAGGTCTAACTGGTTTAGATACACATCAAGCTGATGATGGAATGCCATTAATTATGCTTCACACTAAAGATTTGCGTAAAAAAGCAGTTTATTCCTTTATGGCAATGATGGAACAAATTCACGCTAAAAGTTACTCTCATATTTTCACAACATTACTACCCTCTAGTGAAACAAACTATTTACTAGATACATGGGTATTAGAAGAACCGCATCTAAAATATAAATCAGATAAAATCGTTGGTAATTATCATAAACTTTGGGGAAAAGAAGCTTCAATTTATGATCAATATATTGCACGTGTCTCTAGTGTATTCTTAGAAACATTCTTATTTTATTCTGGTTTCTATTATCCTTTATATCTTGCTGGGCAAGGACGCATGACAACATCAGGTGAAATTATCCGTAAAATTCTACTTGATGAATCGATTCACGGTGTATTTACAGGCCTAGATGCGCAACATCTACGTAATGAACTTTCTGAGAATGAAAAGCAACGTGCTGATCAACACATGTATAAACTTTTAGAAGAATTATACAAAAACGAAGTATCTTATACTCATAAACTATATGATGATATCGGATTAACAGAGGACGTCTTAAATTACGTACGTTACAATGGAAATAAGGCACTTTCAAACTTAGGATTCGAGCCTTACTTTGAAGAGCGTGAATTCAATCCGATTATCGAAAATGCATTAGACACTTCAACGAAAAACCATGACTTCTTCTCGGTTAAAGGTGATGGTTATACACTAGCTTTAAATGTCGAGGCTTTACAAGATGAAGATTTTATTTTTGATGATGAAGAAAAATAAATAATAACAAAGAGAGCGTTGAATCTTGCTGTTGCTTAGCAGTTAAGATTCAGCGCTTTTTTAATAGAGTAATTAAAATTGTTTTACTCATGGACCGTGGTCAATTAATGACTGGTAAATCTAGTGATAAACAATTGCTGAAAAATGATGTTATCAAAAATGTAAAAGCAATAAAAGATAATAAAGTTTATGAGCTTGATCCGAAATTATGGTTCTACGCTTCAGGTTCAACTGCTACAACAATCAGAGAAATCGATGAATTAGAAAAGGTTGTTAAATAAAGATTAGTTATCGAGGTTTAGGGGGATTAACTTCGAACTATTTTATGAGAATATAAAGCTGGATTTAAAAAATAGCTATGAAGAAATCTATCGTTTCAGATTTCCTCGTAGCTATTTTTATATATTTTCATACATATCGATATGTAATTTATTATTTCGAATTAGTTTGTAAATTCTAAGGAGTAATTTAATTAATGTGTGAGGAGTTTTTACTTTTTGAAAGTTAAAATACATGAATATTACATATTTAATCCGAAAACATGTTAGAAAAAAATTGAAAATACAAAAACCTATTGCTAAAAAATTTTTACATGATAGGATAGATATTAAGTGATAATGATTATCATTTCCACTAATAAATACATAGAGAAAATTTCATCAGATCAAGAAAGGATATAAGCAGTTTATGATTATCAGGCAGCTGATGCGCGGACCTATATTATTTTTAATTTTTATCGTCTTAAGCATCTTATCTTTATTTATCGGCGTCAGCCAACTTGGATTAGCAGATATCTTTCATTTGTCTGCTGAACAACGCAACATACTATTTTCAAGCCGTGTTCCTCGGACTGTCAGCATTATTATTTCTGGAAGCTCTCTTGCTTTAGCTGGCTTAATTATGCAGCAGATGATGCAGAATAAATTTGTCAGTCCTACCACTGCAGGAACGATGGAATGGGCAAAATTAGGTATTTTAATCGCGCTCTTATTTTTCCCGCAAGCACACATTCTCGTTAAACTTATCTTTGCTATATTATTAAGCATCACAGGAACATTTTTCTTTATGAAGTTGATACAGGTTATCCGCTTCAAAGATGTCATCTTCGTCCCGCTTCTCGGTATCATGATCGGCGGTATTATATCCAGTCTTACAACCTTTATTGCCTTGCGTACGAATGCAGTTCAAAGCATCGGCAACTGGTTGAACGGTAACTTCGCAGTCATCACTAGCGGTCGGTACGAAGTTTTATATCTCAGCATTCCTTTACTGATCGTGACTTATATCTTTGCCAATTATTTTACGATTGCTGGTATGGGAAAAGACTTCAGTCATAATCTCGGTGTCAATTATGAACGGATTATGATGTATGGACTAGCCATCACTGCGACAATGACTGCATTAGTTGTGGTAACTGTCGGCGCATTACCTTTTTTAGGACTAATAGTGCCTAACATTGTGTCAATTTACCGTGGCGATCATCTAAAGCACGCTTTACCACATACCGCTTTACTCGGTGCAATCTTCGTGCTCTTTTCTGATATCATCGGGCGATTGATTGTCTATCCTTACGAAATCAACATCGGACTTACATTAGGAGTCTTCGGTACTTTTATTTTCTTAGCCATGTTGTTGAAAGGAAGCCGCAACTATGAAAGCTAATCATCTGACAACTAAATTACTTATACTTATAACAATTACTATAATCACAGGCGTCCTTTATTTGTTTCTCGGCATTGATTGGGATATTTTAGAATATCAACTCCAAAGCCGGGTCCGTAAATTGATTTTAATGTTGCTGGTAGGGGGAGCTATCGGCACCTCGGTTATTATTTTTCAAGCGATTACGGTCAATCGATTACTGACACCTTCCATGATGGGTCTAGACGCAGTGTACATGTTTGTCAAAGTGCTGCTTATCTTTGTCTTCGGAGTCCAGTCGATTGCGGTTACCAATCTCTATTTGAACTTCGCGCTGACTTTAGTAGCTATGATATTATTCGCACTTTTATTGTTCCAAGTAATTTTCAAATACGGAAACTTTTCAGTGTATTTTATTTTATTAATCGGTGTGATTCTTGGAACTTTCTTCCGCAGTATCACAGGGTTTATAGAGCTAGTCATCAATCCTGAAGAATTCTTAGCCGTCCAAAGTTCAATGTTTGCGAACTTCAATGCTTCTAATGAAAAATTAGTAGCGGTCTGTGGGGTAGTACTGGTTGCATTAATTATTGTTACAATTATCATCTTGCCTTATTTGGATGTTTTACTATTAGGCAAAGCACAAGCCATCAACCTTGGTGTCAATTACACCAGAGTAACACGCTTATTGATGATAATGGTAGCGGTATTGACAGCTATTGCCACAGCTTTAGTAGGACCGATTACCTTCTTAGGTTTGTTAACGGTCAATGTAGCACATGAAATTATGAAGACTTACGAACATAAATTTTTATTGCCGGCCACGATTTTATTAAGTTGGATCAGTTTGTTCTCAGCCGAATGGATCGTAGAACATCTCTTTGAAGCTACAACTGAAGTCAGCATTTTAATTAATCTCGTCGGCGGTACGTACTTTATTTATCTATTAATCAGTAGGAGGAACGCGCAATGATCAGTGTTGAAAACTTGAATAAATCAATTCAAGACAAGCCTATATTACAATCGATTGATGTGACGATACAAAAGGGACGATTGACTTCTTTAATTGGACCGAATGGGGCCGGAAAAAGTACTTTGTTATCTGCTATCAGTCGGTTGATTGATATAGACTCCGGTCAAATCAAACTGGAAGAAGAGTCGCTTGAGAATTTCAAAAGTAATGAAATTGCGAAGAAGCTTTCAGTATTAAAGCAAACCAATCATACCGAACTTAATATTACGGTAGAGCAACTTGTCGCGTTCGGTCGTTTTCCTTATTCAAAAGGACGCCTTACTAAAACAGATAAAGAAAAAATTAATGAAGCTTTAGATTTATTGCAATTACAAGAAATTAAAGACCGTAATTTGAAAACATTATCTGGTGGACAAAGACAACGTGCTTATATTGCGATGACTATCGCACAAGATACAGAATATATTTTACTTGATGAGCCTTTAAATAATTTAGATATGAAATATTCTGTGCAAATTATGAAGACTTTACGTCAATTAACACGCGAAGTCGGTAAAACGATTATTATCGTACTTCATGATATTAACTTTGCATCTTGCTACTCAGATGATGTAATTGCGATGAAAGATGGCCAATTGATTAAGGCAGCTCATAGAGATCAAGTTATCCAACCTGAAACTTTGAAGTGTTTATACGATATGGATGTACAAATTGAGTCCGTCAATGGACAAAGAATCTGTCTTTATTATGATTAAACCGACAACTTTGAGAGGGTGATGCTGAATTTTTCGTGGCAATATAAGGTGGGAACGATAGACATTTTAGGAGGAAAAGGGAAAAAATGAAGAAACTAGGCTTATTTTTATTAATTAGTATTATGTTTTTATTTGCAGCATGCGGCAATGACAGTTCATCTAAAGATGAATCTAAAAAAGGCGAGTCAGAGAACAAAACAGTTAAGATTGAAAATGATTATGAATTAAGTGGTAAAGATCCAAAAGGCAGTGATTCTAAGCAAGTAAAAGATACTGTTGAAGTACCAGTGAATCCTAAAAATGCGATTGTCTTAGATTATGGTGCATTAGATACATTAAAAGAATTAGGAGTTGCTGATAAAGTAAAAGGTATGCCTAAAGGCGAAAACGATAGCTCTTTACCTGATTTCTTAAAAGATTTTAAAGATGATAAATACATCAACACAGGATCTTTAAAAGAAGTAAACTTTGATAAAGTAGCACAAGCTAAACCAGAAGTTATCTTTATTTCTGGCAGAACAGCTAACCAAAAAAATATTGATGAATTCAAAAAAGCAGCACCAAAAGCTAAAGTTGTTTATGTAGGTGCTGACGATAAAGACTATGTTAAATCAATGAAGAAAAACACTGAAAACTTAGGTAAAATCTACGATAAAGAAGATAAAGCCAAATCATTGAATAAAGATTTAGATGATAAAATTGCTGACATGAAAGATAAAACTAAAAAATTCGATAAATCAGTAATGTACTTGCTTGTAAACGAAGGTGAACTTTCAACATATGGTCCTAAAGAACGTTTCGGTAGCCTTGTATATTCTACTTTAGGTTTCAAACCAGCAGACAAAGACATTAAAGCAGGTCCACATGGCCAAAACGTTACTAACGAATATATCAACGAAAAAAATCCTGATGTTATCTTAGCAATGGACCGCGGCCAAGCTATCGGCGAAAAATCTACTGCTAAACAAACATTAGGCAACGATGTCATCAAAAATGTTAAAGCAATCAAAGATGACAAAGTTTATAATCTTGATCCAAAATTATGGTACTTTGCATCAGGTTCAACTACAACAACTATGAAACAAATTGATGAGTTGAAAGAAGTTGTAAAATAAACTTGAAGTTAAAAGGAGTTTGGATGGGGGTACAAACTTCGAAAAAATGCACCAACTTTCTAATTAAAGAGAAAGTTGGTGTATTTTATTTTTTATGACGAGATTTGAGAATCGTAAATTTCTTGAGTGTGGTTGAATGAGCAGGAGTTAACTGGATGTGAGTTGGGGTGGCGGATATATCGGCCAAGAATGAGGTGAACGTGTCCAATAAACGAATATATCGGCCAAGATTCGAGCCAACATGTCCAATAAACGGATATATGGGCCAAGATTCGAGCCAACGTGTCCAATAAACGCAACATACCTCCCCGACCTTCCGCCATCCCAGTCAACTTTACCGAGTCAAGGCGCCGAAATACTTTTCCCAAATTCCAATTCAACTAACTAAAACTAAATCAACCAATAATAAAATATCATCTTCAAAAATTCACAAAACTAAAAGCTGAAACAACATCGAAGTCATTTCAGCTATACTAGATTTCATAAAGTAAAATAATAAGGATAATGTGCCTCACATCTTGGATTAAAGGTTGCACCGCAATTGGGGCACTTATCAGTATTCACATATTCGCGAATAGTCATCTCATATTTACAGAAGCCGCACATCACCGCTAAGACATCTTGTTCATCCTTGGACCAAGGGATGGGTTCATGATCTTCACATTCATTATGGCAATAAATACAAGCGTAATACTTATCACAACATTTAAAGCGCATGGCTACTACATCAAGTGGCGTGTGATAGTGGCTGCAGCGTGTTTCGTCATCTAAATCTATTCCATGTACGATAGGAATGTCGTTATTATCATATTCCGTCATAACTGCATCCTTAACGATGTCCTTCAGGATATTCTCCGATGATGCGAACTTCCGGATGTAGCTCTACATCAAATTTTTCTTTAACGACCTTTTGAACATGGTGGATTAAATCTTCATAATCTGTGGCTGTACCATTATCGACATTCACCATAAATCCAGCGTGTTTTTTCGAAACTTCTACACCGCCGATACGATGTCCTTGCAACTCTGAGTCTTGGATCAATTTGCCGGCAAAGTGGCCAGGAGGTCGTTGGAAGACACTGCCGCAAGAAGGATATTCAAGTGGTTGCTTCGTTTCACGACGCTCAGTCAAATCATCCATTACAGCTTGGATATCTTCTTGATTACCCGGTGTTAAATTAAAGGCCGCTTCAAGCACCACCAAATGCTGCTTTTGCACAATACTGCTACGGTAACCCAATTCCAATTCATCACGAGTCAAAGTCACCAATTCACCGCGTTCATTGACACAAACCGCATGTTCAATACAGTCACGGATTTCGCCGCCATAAGCACCCGCATTCATAAACACAGCACCACCGACAGAACCCGGAATACCGCAAGCAAATTCCAAGCCAGTTAAAGCCTTATCGCGTGCTTTACGAGAAACATCGATAATTGCAGCGCCACTTCCCGCAATAATCACATTATCTTCAACCTTTATATAATCCATCGATAATAAACTCAATACAATACCGCGGATACCACCCTCACGGATAATAATATTAGAACCATTTCCTAAATACGTTACCGGAATATTGTGCATTCTCGCAAAGTGATTAATCGCTTGCACTTCATCATTAGTAGTTGGACTTAAATAAAAGTCCGCATTTCCTCCAGTTTGCGTATAAGTATAGCGTTTTAATGGTTCATCAACTTTAATAATTTCTTCTGGCAGAACCTTTTTCAGTTCCTTTAGGATGTCATCTTTAAGCAAGGATAGAACTCCCTTTCAATTATTTTCATCTATTTATTATACCAATGATTACCTCAATTGCGAAATACAATCTAACACCTAATCCAAATATTGCCGAGACAATTTCGCAAATAATTTTTCTTTTTGCACCTCATATTCACGGATTGATTGCGTAGAAGCATGCAACAGTTCTTTTTCTTCTTTGAAAAGAGAGCCTAGAGAGTTGGACCGCTCTAAAGCGTCCTGCATCTGTAAGTAATCCGAGTAAGCTTTAGATTCAATTTGCAAAATATGTAACCTTACTTGTTGTTTGAGCTCAATCAGATTATTAAACTTTACCATCATTACTTTTTTCTTATAGTGATGGTGAATACGGTAAAAACCCGCATAATTTAAACGTTTCTCATCTAAAGCCGTAATATCATGCAGATTATTCACACCTACCAAAATATCTAAAATCGGCTCAGTAGCATAGTTGAAATGTGCAGTTCCACCGATATGATGCACTGATTTTACCGGCGTGTTCAATAATCCGAATAATAAATCTTCATAGTCTTTAAAAAGATTATGATACACTACTAATAAGTTCGCATCACTAATGAGCGGCTGTGTCTTTGTGTACATAGTTAACCGTCCTTTTGTAAAAGTCTTATAGGTATTATAATATGGAATCTGACATACTCAAACCTTAAATAGAGAAATTAGAGAAACAGACAGGAGTGAACGAACATGAAAACATGGCTTCTGACAATATTGCTGGTTATTGTGACCATTTCATTAGCAGCATGCGGCAATAGAACTCAGTCTGATTTAAATCAATTCGAACAATCTATGTCTGAAGTAGACAAGAAACAGAATCATGTCAAAAAGGTAATGGATGATATGCATTTGAATCGTTTGAATGAACTGAGCAAGTCAGATTTAACCGATAGAAATCAAGAAGATTTTGAACAGATGAGCAAGGATATGGACAAGAAATTGATGCCAGCCTTTCAATCATATAAGGAAGCAGCGAAAGCACTTCCTGCAGGTACTAAAGATGTAAAAGCCTTAAGAAGTCAATATTTGAAAGAAGTAGATAAGCAAGAGAAAGCTTTAAAAGATGATAGAGCTTATATTCATCTGTGCAACCAATCTATTAAAGCTAACGAAGATATTTTGAATTACACACGTCTGTTTGAAAAACGCCGAGCGCAATTAGAGATTAAAGTTTCAGATGCTAAAAAAGCTGGAGAAACAAAAAGTGCAAATGCCCTTGTCAGTAAGTTGAAAGATAACAATAAGCAGCTGCAAGATGTAGCTAAAAAATATCTGGATGGTGTAGATCCGAAACAAACGAAATCAGTAATCAAAAATAAAATAGAACCACTGATTTCAAAACAGATTGAAGACTTGAACCAATCGAATGTAACGGATAGCGAAACTACTAAAGCGCGTCAAAGTGCGATAGAAATGTATTACAGTTTGCAGAACTATTATGAAACGAGACAACAAACGATTGATATTAGTACGAAATTAGAAGACTATGATATGAATAAATTACCGTTGACAGGGAAAGACTTAAGTAAGTATCATAAGCAGTATAATAAAAATTTAAAGCATTTAAAGCAAGAATTGAGTAAAAACAATTAAGAAATACACCTTTATATTAGTATTTTGGTTAACATTGAAATATAAAGTGTGTATAATTAGACACATTGAAATATGAAAAATGAAAAGGGACTATCACTTTAAGTGATAAATATTTTTAGAGGTGAATAGAATGGCTACAAAGCTGACTTCGATTGACCAGTTTAAACAGGTAATTAACGACAACAAATATGTATTTATTTTGAAACACAGCAATACTTGTCCGATTTCTGCAAATGCATATGATCAATTCAACAAGTTCTTATATGAACGTGACATTGACGGCTACTATTTAGTAGTTCAAGAACAACGTGAACTTTCAGATTATATCGCAGAAGAAACTGGCGTGAAACATGAATCACCACAAGCTTTCTACTTTGTAGAAGGAAATGTGAAATGGCATGCGAGTCACGATGACATTAATGTTTCTTCGTTAGCGCAAGCAGAAGAATAATAAAATTTAAACAAATGAATGAATAATGAAATTGCAACTCTAAGCAAATAGATGCGAGTCGTAAGTCGAAGTATAGACGTCGCTCGTATTCTATTTAATTGCTTGGAGTTTATTTTTTTAGTAGGAATCAAAAGGGGCGTTACAGTAGGTTTTTTTCAGCAAGGACTGTATAATATTAAAGTGAATCATCAACAAAAAACATTGGGAAACTTTATTTGAGGTGACAAGATGAGAGTATTAGTTGCGATGGATGAATTTAATGGTATCGTTTCAAGTTATGAAGCCAACCGCTATGTTGAAGAAGCAGTGGCAAGCCAAATTGAAAAAGCAGACATTGTTCAGGTACCGCTATTTAATGGTCGCCATGAATTAATGGATTCTGTGTTCTTGTGGCAATCAGGTACTAAATATCGCGAAATGGTACATAATGCAGATATGAAGCAGGTAGAAGCGGTATATGGCCAAACTGAAAATGGTTTAACCATTATTGAGGCGGATTTATTTTTACAAGGTGAAGCTCCTATTCAGAAGCGTTCAAGTTTCGGCTTAGGTGAATTGATGAAGAAAGCCTTAGATAATGACGCAGAACATTTAGTCATTTCTTTAGGTAATATTGCAAGCTTTGACGGTGGCGCTGGCATGCTTCAAGCACTTGGCGCAAGATATTACGATGACGAAGGTCAACCTATCGATACGAGAAAGGGCACAGAGGTCTTAAAATACATTCGTCATATAGATTTGACGCAATTGCATCCGCGTTTAGCACAAGTGCGCATTCAATTGGTATCAGACTTTGCCAGCAAAATGTATGGCAAGAATAGTGAGATTATGCAAGTTTATCCATTATTAAACGTTACACGTGAAGAAGCGGCAACAATCGACAATTTAGTATGGTATTTCAGTGAAATATTAAAAAATGAAGCACATCTACTGACAAGTACAGTAGAACGCGGCGGTGCTGGTGGCGGCGTTGCAGCATTGTTAGCAGCGTTATATGATGCTGAAATTCTGACGAGTCATCATTTAGTGGATCAGATTACACATCTAGAAAATTTAATTGAACAAGCAGATTTAGTGATGTTCGGTGAAGGCGTGAATGAAGCGGACCATTTGCTTGAAACAACAACTTTGCGCATTGCAGAGTTAGCGACTAAATATCATAAACCTTGTATTGCAATAAATGCCACTAATGATAAATTTGATCGTTACGAGGCATTAGGTGTAACAGGTATGTTTAATTTGTTTATGGAAATGCCTGAGCACTATACAAGCTTTAAAGCAGGTATTCAAATTCGATTCTATGCTGTCCAAGCATTAAAGTTATTGAAGACACACTTTGATGTGGATAAGAAAGCGTAAATAGTATATAAAATAAGAGCGGGGTTGGGACATAATAATGTCTCAGCTCCGCTCTTGTTTTGTGTTATTTATTTTGTTGTTGGTTGTGCAATTTCTTCAGCGATTCCTAGAATAACTTCTACTGCACGTTCCATCACATCGATAGAAGCGTATTCGAAAGGACCGTGGAAATTATCGCAACCTGTAAAGATATTAGGTGTTGGCAAGCCCATAAATGAGAGTTGAGAACCGTCTGTACCGCCTCGAATAGGTTCAGTATTTGGTTCGATTCCAAGTTTTTTGAAGACACGTTTAGGAACTTCAATCACTTCAGGTACTTCATTTATTTTTTCAGCCATATTATGGTATTGATCGAACATATCAACCTCAACAGGGTTATTATGATAATCTGCATTGATTTGATCGCGGATTTCTAATAAGCATGCTTTGCGTGCTTCAAAACGTTCGCGGTCATGATCACGAATAATATACTTCAACTGGGCTTTTTCTGTACTGCCGTTAAAGTTCATTAAGTGGAAGAAACCTTCGTAACCTTCAGTTTTTTCCGGTACTTCGTCTTCTGGCAGCAAGCTGTCGAAACGCTCACCTAATTTGATTGCATTGACCATTACATCCTTTGCAGAACCTGGATGCACGTTTACTCCATGACAAGTAATATTGGCTTCAGCAGCGTTAAAGCTTTCGAATTGCAATTCGCCATATTGGCTGCCGTCCATAGTATAAGCAAAATCCGCATTAAAGCGATCTACATCAAATTTATGAGGACCGCGACCGATTTCTTCATCAGGTGTAAAGGCAACACGGATACGACCATGTTTGACCTCAGGATGTTCGACTAAGTAAGTCAATGCGGTCATGATTTCGGCAACACCCGCTTTATCATCAGCGCCTAATAAAGAAGTGCCGTCTGTAATCATCAAAGTATGACCTTCTACTGATTTCATAGCAGGGAAGACATCTTGATTTAATTCACGGTCAGTATCGCCGAGTTGAATCGATTTCCCATCGTAGTTTTCAATGATTTGCGGTTTCACGTTTGAAGCATTGAAATCATGAGAAGTGTCCACATGTGCTAAGAAGCCAACTGTCGGTACTTCATCAGCAATATTGCTTTCTAATGTGGCAAATAAATAACCATTATCATCTATATCAGTTTGCAGACCTAATTCTTCCAATTCTTGTTTCAGCAGATTCAATAAATCCCATTGCTTTTCAGTAGATGGTGTAGTTTCTGAATCTGGGTCAGATTGAGTATCAATCTCAGCATAACGTTTGAGTCTATCGATTAATTCTTGTTTCACTTTTATGCACCCCTTAACTTCTATTATTCATATTAAATGGTTTATGATATGACTTGCCTTTCATTTTACCATAATTAGCTAGGATACGATTGTAAGTATGATAGGCAATCTCGGCGCAGAGAATACCGAAAGCAATCGCTCCTGAAATTAAGGTTACTTCTAAGAAAGTATTAACAGCATGTGTATATTGGTTTGTAACTAAGAAGCGTGTCGCCTCATATGCTGCGCCCCCTGGTACAAGCGGAATAATTCCCGGCACAATAAAAATAATAACCGGTTGGAAATACCGTTTACTCATTGCATGACTCATAATCGCTAAAATAAAACTTCCTAGAAATGAGGCTGCAACTTTACCAGTGTTCATATCCATCGCAATGACATAAATAATCCATCCCATAGCTCCAACGAAACCGCAAGCAGGCAGCAATTTACGCGGCGCATTAAAGAGTATTGAAAATAGTAAAGTAGAACAAAAACTGATTAAAAATTGAAAGATATATTGAAACAACATATTTTCAAACACGCCTTTCTAAAAGAATAGTAAAATAATTGCTACACCTGCACCGATAGCAAATGCAGTTAAAGCAGCTTCCATGCCGCGGGACATTCCTGCCAGCAATTCACCAGCCATTAAATCGCGGATTGCATTGGTAATCAAGATCCCTGGGACTAACGGCATTACACCAGCAATGGTGATAATATCTTGGTTTACAGATAATCCAAGTTTATGGGTGACCGCAGCCACGCCTATTACTACAATGGCACTTATAAATTCAGAGAAGAATTTGATTTGAATAAATCGCTGAACATAATCAAATGTAAGATAAGCACCAGCACCGGCGATTACTGCATAGATGAAATCTTGTGCTACGCCTCCGAACATAAATAAGAAGAAGCCGCATGCAATAGATACTGCAATAAATTTCGTTAAATATGAATATTGCAATGAAGCATGTTCTAAATGAATTAATTCGGATTTTGCTTCATCAATAGAGAGCTGTTTCTTGGCAATTTTACGAGAAATATTATTTGCTAACGCAATCTTTTCTAGATCAGTTGTACGATCTCGTACACGTATTAAACGCGTATTCGTACGATCATTCAAAGAAAAGATGATAGCAGTATTTGATACGAAACTGTTGGTGTTATCCAAACCGTAACTGTAAGCAATACGAGACATCGTATCTTCAACACGATAAGTTTCGGCACCGCTTTCTAGTAAAATTTTTCCTGCAGTCATCACTACATCTATAACTTTGTTCTCGTCAATTATCGTAATTGCTTCTTCAGGCACCTTGCAGTTCTCCTTCTTGTAAGTATTGTTGATACTAAAAGTTTACAAGGAAGACCTTCAACTTGCAATAAAACAGGGCAGTTTGAAACACAATTGAAAAAGAAAATATTATGAAAGAGTGGAAAGGGAAGAGAGCATAGAAATAAAAAAGCAGTCTCATGAAATTTTCATAAGACTGCCTTAACTTTAAGATTTAACAATCGGGTTAAACATAACTTGGTTACGACCTTCGTTTTTAGCCATATGCAGCATATCATCTGCATCTTTAAATACTTTGCGTTGAGATTTGTAATCTTCTGCTGTGAGATAACCGATACCGATAGATACGGACAATTTGATGACTTCTTTGTCAGGAAGATGGAAGGTTGATTGTTCAACACCCGCTCTGATGCTCTCAGCAAGTTTCACACTTTGGTCTAAAGAATAGCCGAGTACTACAACTGAAAATTCTTCTCCGCCATTTCGGAAAATTCGAATGTTAGGAGGAACGTAATTAATTAAGAGCTGGGAAATCTGTTTGAGTACTGCATCACCTGAACGATGTGTAAAAGCGTCATTGACATCTTTGAAACCATCAATATCAATCAATAACAATCCTAAACTCGTAGATTTATCTTCTGCTTCATCTGTCATTTTATTCAAATAACGATCAAATTCCTTCACATTCCCTAAACCTGTCAAATAATCATAGCGGTCTTCACTTTCATACCGTTGAACTAAAGTGAAGAAGCGCCAAATATCTACGAAAGTAATAGATGAAGCAATAGTCACTACGAAGGAAATAGGTATTAAATAAATGATTTCTTGCAAAGTATAGAGCTTTGTAATAATAGAAACAATACTTAAAATAATTAAACTGATCGCATTAAGTATCTGTAAAGAAACAATGTCATTTTGTTTGATAAAGGGTCCGATAAAGCTGACAGCAAGTGCAATAATTAATAAAGCAATATTATAAGCTAACGGATCTCCATAAACAAAGACATCTACGACGAAGATAATTGCTGCAGATACCATCGTGAAAAATACATTAGTGTAGCGTCCTAAGAAGAGCAACGGTACAAATGTTAAAAATAATAAATAATCATGAACTGGAATAGGATATGCAGCCAGTAACAGCGCTACCACAGTCATTAAGATAGTGACATAGGTTTGCGAGAATTTCATTTGCTTAGTTTCTGAATACTGCAACCTATGAAAGAGATAGATTCCTGCAACGGTAACAGAAATATTATAAATGATAGCTTCAATCATGTAATCTACTCCTTTGTTTTACCACTTAGTTATTGTAAGTGAAAATATACATTTTGTCATCTCACATCACATAAAATACTATTCCATTATGATACATTTAGGTATAATTCATGTTAGAATAAGTTATTAGATAATTTAACATTTTGTTAAATGAAAGGAGGTCCACTTGTCAAAGGACCTGCAACCGTACAACGTCTTTCTTCTTACTAATATAAAAATGTTTTAAATTCACTTTACTTTTAAAAAGATGTTGGAATGGTTTTGACAATGGAAGACAGATGATAACACTTTTACTCGTAATATTTTCAATGATTGTCAGCTTAATACTTACACCAATTGTCATTAAGATATCCATAAAACTAGATATAATGGATAAACCTAATTACAGAAAGGTACATACTAGACCCGTTTCTGTCTTAGGCGGTACAGTAATTCTCTTCTCGTTTTTGTTGGGAATCTGGATTGGACATCCTATCGAACGAGAGGTTATTCCGTTAATTATCGGAGCCGTCATTATGTATTTAGTCGGATTAATAGATGATGTGTATAATTTGAAGCCCATCCTTAAATTATTAGGACAATGTTTAGCAGCATTAGTGGTGGCTTATTACGGTGTCACTATCGACTTTATTCAGTTACCATTCGGTATTATTCATTTCGGTATCTTGAGTGTACCTATCACTGTCTTTTGGATTATTGCTATTACAAATGCAATCAACTTAATTGACGGCCTAGATGGACTGGCAGCAGGAGTTTCAACAATTGCCTTCATGACGATCGGCTTTATAGCCATCTTGCAAGCAGATATATTCATTATTATGATTTGCAGTGTCATGATCGGTTCGTTAATTGGATTTTTATTTTATAATTTCCACCCTGCAAAAATTTTCTTAGGTGACAGCGGTTCGTTGCAACTTGGTTTTATTATCAGCTTTTTATCCTTATTAGGTTTTAAAAATATCACGTTCTTCTCTTTATTTTTCCCAATCGTGATTTTAGCTGTGCCATTTATAGATACATTATTTGCAATGATTCGCCGTGCAAAAAAAGGACAAAAAATCATGCAAGCAGATAAATCACATCTGCATCACAAATTATTAAAGTTAGGCTATACACATAGACAAACCGTAGTGCTGATTTACTCGATTGCAATCTTATTCAGTATTTCCAGTGTCATCTTATACCTTTCACAACCATGGGGTGTAGTGATGATGCTGATACTCATTTTAATTACAATTGAGTTAATTGTGGAATTTACAGGATTAATAGATGATAATTATCGTCCGTTCTTAAGATTATTAGAAAAAAGACATCAGAAACACGAAGATTAAAATGAGGGAGCAGAATAGAAATAACATTGGTTCAAATTATTTCGTCGTTCCGCCCCGATAAAGCTAACTAGAATAGGGAGCAGAACAGAAATAACATTGGTTCAAATTATTTCGTCGTTCTGCCCCGGCAAAGCTAACTAGAATAGAAAAAGCTTGGAACAAGCGCATTTTCTATTCAGATAGCTACTGCCAATTTGGAACAAGCGCATTTTCTATTCAGATAGCTACTGCCAATTTGGAACAAGCGCATTTTCTATTCAGATAGCTACTGCCAATTTGGAACAAGCGAATTTTCTATTCAGATAGCTACTGCCAGTTCAAAGAGACGGGGACATTATTACGTCCCAGTCTCTTTGTTATTTGGTTTCAATATCGAAAGGTAAGCGTGTTGCTTCGCCTTTTTCCAGTTCGTACTTGCCTGCAGTAATACGGTTTAAGAAATTAATAAAGTCCTCAAAGTCATCTTCAAGTACATCAATCTTGTAACTTACTTTATCCGTATATATAGTGTCACGCAAAATAAAATCAGTAGATTGCAATTCATATTCAAGTTTGCCAGTTAAATCATAGCTAATTGTAACTGTAGTAGGATATGCATTGCGCAACTCTACACGCCCGCCGTCTTTAATGGCGTCTCTAACAGCGCCGCTATATGCTCTGATTAATCCGCCTGTTCCTAATTTGATACCGCCGAAATAGCGTGTTACTACGGCTGCGGTATTATGTGTGTCTAATTTTTTCAAGATTTCTAGCATCGGAACTCCGGCCGTTCCGCTGGGTTCGCCATCATCATTGGCTTTTTGAATCAGCATATTATCTCCGATAGTGTAAGCCGAACAATTATGGGTCGCTTCACGATGTTCTTTTTTCACGGTATCAATAAACGCTTTGGCTTCTTCTTCTGTTTGTACAGGCTTGATATGTGCAATAAATCGTGATTTATTGATGGTGTTTTCGATAATATATTCTTGTTTAATCGTAATAATATGATTTTCCATACCTAACATCCTTATATAATAAATTCATTGACTTGTTACTCTTATTCTTCATTATACATGCTCTTAATCGGTTTTCTAAATATTAAAATCAATTTTCTTTTCATGAAAAATAGGGTATGATTAATAACGAGTATATTTTAGGAGGATTCGTATGAAGATTGCTGTGATGACAGACTCCACAACATCATTACCTCAGCGTTTAATAGATAAATATAATATTTCAGTCGTTTCGCTCAGCGTCACTTTCGCAAATGGAGATAACTATATAGAAGGCAAAGAATTGAATGCATCAGAACTTTACCGTCGTATGAAAAGTGAGAAAACATTGCCTACGACAAGTCAACCGGCAATCGGTAATGTCATTCAAGAATATGAACGCCTGCGTGATGCAGGTTACACTGATGTAGTAGGGTTGTTTTTATCTGCCGGCATCAGCGGAACATACCAAGCAGCTACCCAAGCTGGTGAAATGGTTGAAGGCATCAATGTACATACTTTCGACTCTAAATTATCAGGTATGATTTTAGGCGGTTATGTTATTTACGCTGCTGAACGTGTAGAGGCAGGCTTGACTGCAGAAGAAGTAATGAAAGAATTATTAGAGATGCGCGAATATACTGGTGCTCTAGTGGTTGTAGATGACTTGAAAAATCTACAAAAAAGCGGCCGTATTACAGGTGCGCAAGCTTTTATCGGTTCGCTGCTGAAAATGAAACCTGTGTTAGAATTTGTGGATGGCAAAATCTTGCCATTAGATAAAGTACGTACGAAAAAACGTGCGATTAAAACGATAGAACAAGGTGTTTTAGATAGAGTAAAAGACTATGACAACGTCACTTTATATGTAGTGAATGGTGATGCCAAAGAAGACGGTCTTAAATTATTCAAGCATTTAAAAGAAAATTATCCAGACTATGTCATCAATTATTCAGAATTCACGCCAGTTATCGCAACACATTTAGGTGTCGGCAGTGTCGCATTAGGATTTACAAACAAACATATTGCAACATTAGCAAATTCACCAGAAGAAGAATAATTTTTCCTCATAGGGCAGGGGTTGGGACATAATGATGTCCGGTTCCCTGTCTTTTTTCATCTCAAGAAATTACTGACAAAAGGAATGATTGAAATTAAGCACTACGGCAAATTAATACGCAACAAAGAAGATTTATCAGATGAAACCATCAGAACAGTGCAAAAAGGCGTGATCAAAAACAAGCAAGGCAGATGGCAGTGTATCCAATGCGAAAGTTCTGAACGCGCAGACTATTATACGTATTACTCAGAACCGCTGCACACAGAAATCACTTATTGCAGACACTGCTTACAATTAGGCCGTATGGATACGCACAATGATGTTTATATAACCGACACCCATCAAGAAATAAGCAAAGCTGAGTATCACCTAGATTTCCAATTATCAGAACAGCAGACTTACGCTTCGGAAAATGTGATACGCGCCATTCAAATACATGAAAAATTGCTGCTCTATGCTGTCACAGGAGCAGGAAAGACCGAGATGATGTTTGCAGGCATCCAATATGCAAGACAACAGGGATACAATGTAGCCGTAATTTCGCCGCGTGTAGATGTGGTAGTTGAAATCAGTGCACGAATTGCAGAAGCCTTCTCTGCTGAAAAAATTGACGTACTCTATCAAGGACAATCACAACAGTACAATGGTCACTTCGTAGTTGCGACCGTACATCAACTCTACCGCTTCAAACACCACTTTGATGTCATCTTTATCGATGAAGTTGACGCATTCCCGCTTTCCATGGATCCGTTGCTGATGCAGACGATTAACAGCGCATCAGTTTCTACTGCAAGTCATATTTATATGACCGCGACTCCCTCTAGAAAATTACGCTCCCAATTCAAACCAGCCAACATTATTACTCTTCCAGCACGTTATCATCGACGTTCGCTTCCCGTACCAACTTATCGCTATTTGAAATTCAAACCTTCACAACTGCAACCCCAGTTACTCCGACTCTTTCAACAGCAAATCAACAACCAACGCTATACCCTCGTATTTTTCAACCACATAGAAGCAATGAAAGCAGCCTTTGAAATCTATGCTGAGCATATCCCAGATCTCATCTACGTACACAGTGAAGATGCCTTGCGCTTTGATAAAGTCACAGCTTTAAGAGAAGGCAGACATCCTATTGTCTTCACTACCACTATCCTCGAACGCGGCTTCACAATGCCTCGTCTCGATGTCATAGTACTAGAGAGCCAAACCTATTCGACAGCTGCCCTCGTCCAAATCGCCGGACGCGTCGGCAGAAAGCTGCAAGATACCAGCGGACTCGTCCTCTATCTGCACAATGGTGTATCCCTCAGCATGCTGCGTGCCAAAGCACAAATCAAACAAATGAACACTATCGGACTTCAAAAGGGGTGGTTAGATGCCTAAATGCTGCCAATGCCTGCAAAAATTCACCGACCCACTCACTGCAGACAACTTTTACCGCAAACCAGAAATACTCTGCGAAACCTGTCGAGAAGCATGGCAACAAAGTCTTATTTCCCGGGAAAAGAAAGCTTTGGAAAGTGTTGGACGCTGTACGAGATGCCTCAAACCTTTAGCAGAGAATGAAACAGAATGTTTAGATTGTAAATTTCTAGCGCAACGCTTTACTTTAATCAACCAATTGTATTGCAACTATCAATATCAAGGAACAGTACGGGATGTTATTCATCAGTATAAAATAGCGGGAGATACTGCACTATGTGAAGTTATTGCTGAACAAATCAGCTTGCCGAAGAAGAAATATGATTATATTGTACCGATTCCTTCACCGTTAGAAAGAGATGTGAAGCGCACTTTTAATCCAGTCGAGCAAGTGTTAAAAGCGAAAAAGATAGCGTACATGCCGTTATTAAATACGCAAATACGACCAAAGCAATCTAGCTTAGGGAAAAGAGAACGTGCGCTAGCTGAAAATCCCTTTTGTTTCTCAGCAATGGCACAATCTTTAAATCTTGAAAATAAGGCGATATTACTCGTAGATGATATTTATACAACAGGGTTGACTGTCCATCATGCAGCGGAAATATTACTTGTCAGAAAAATAGGAAAAGTCGATGTATTTACTTTTGCTAGGTAGTATAAACATGTTATTATAATAGTGAGCATTACCAATCACATATATAGAGGTTAAAGGAGTCGATTACTATGATTAGATTTGAAATTCATGGAGACAACCTCACTATTACAGACGCAATACGTAATTACATTGAGGACAAAGTTGGTAAACTTGAACGTTACTTCACTAATGTGCCGAATGTGAATGCACACGTAAAAGTGAAAACTTATGCAAATTCTAGCACAAAAATTGAAGTTACAATTCCGCTTAAAGACGTTACACTTCGTGCAGAAGAAAGAAACGATGATTTATATGCAGGAATTGACTTAATTACTAACAAATTAGAACGCCAAGTTCGTAAATACAAAACACGTGTTAATCGTAAAAAACGTAAAGACAGCGAACAAGAGCCGTTCCCAGCTACACCGGAAACACCTCCGGAAGCAGCTGATCATGATAAAGATGATGAAATCGAAATCATCCGTTCTAAACAATTCAGCTTAAAACCAATGGATTCTGAAGAAGCAGTACTGCAAATGGACTTGCTTGGTCATGACTTCTTCATTTTCACTGATCGAGAAACAGATGGTACAAGTATCGTCTACCGTCGTAAAGATGGAAAATACGGTTTGATCGAAACATTAGAAAACTAATATTTGATAATTAAAAGTGCTCTTGCGGCAATCAATGTCGCAAGAGTTTATTTTTTTCCAAGACGGCCTATTAAGATTTGATTAATTAAATAGCAATTGATTGATTTACAGGTTATGTCCGTGTCAAAATAAGAGGGATGTATTAAGTACACAATTAAAGAAACTACGGTATTAAAGAAAAAAATAAAACTGTAAGACGCACATCTGGATAAAGACAACAAGACAGTATATAAACAGGATCCTATGAGTTTTTAAGTATAAATCAAACCATATAAATGGTAAGATAAATTGTTGTAAGCCAAACAGTTTTTATACCAAAGGAGCGAACAGAATGGGTTTTTTAACAAAAATTGTTGACGGCAATAAGAGAGAAATTAAACGCCTAAGTAAGCAAGCTGACAAAGTACTCGCTTTAGAAGAAGAAATGTCGATTCTTACTGATGAAGAAATCAGAAATAAAACCAAAGCATTTCAAGAAAGATTACAAGCAGAAGAAGATGTACAAAAGCAAAATAAAATTTTAGACGAAATTTTACCAGAGGCCTTTGCACTCGTACGTGAAGGGGCTAAACGCGTGTTCAACATGACGCCATATCCAGTACAAATCATGGGAGGAATCGCCATTCATAATGGTGATATTTCTGAAATGAGAACTGGTGAAGGTAAAACTTTGACAGCTACAATGCCGACATATTTAAATGCCTTAGCAGGCCGTGGTGTGCACGTTATTACGGTCAATGAATATTTAGCAAGCTTCCAAAGTGAAGAGATGGCTGAGTTATATAACTTCTTAGGTTTGACTGTCGGATTGAATTTGAATAGTTTATCTACCGAGCAGAAGCGTCAAGCTTATAACGAAGATATTACTTATAGTACAAATAATGAACTTGGGTTTGATTATTTACGCGACAACATGGTGAATTATTCAGAAGAACGTGTTATGCGTCCATTGCACTTCGCTATTATTGATGAGGTCGACTCTATTTTAATCGATGAAGCACGTACGCCATTGATTATTTCAGGCGAAGCTGAAAAATCAACCTCCCTATATACTCAAGCTAACGTCTTCGCTAAAATGTTGAAAGCAGAAGATGACTATAACTATGACGAAAAAACGAAATCAGTGCAATTAACAGACCAAGGTGCTGATAAAGCTGAACGTATGTTCAAATTGGATAACTTATACGATTTGAATAACGTAGATATCATTACACATATCAATACAGCGTTACGCGCTAATTATACATTGCAACGTGATGTCGACTACATGGTAGTAGATGGTGAAGTATTAATCGTTGACCAATTTACAGGACGTACGATGCCAGGACGCCGTTTCTCTGAAGGTTTGCACCAAGCAATTGAAGCTAAAGAAGGCGTTCAAATTCAAAATGAATCTAAAACAATGGCTTCTATTACTTTCCAAAACTACTTCCGTATGTATAATAAATTAGCTGGTATGACAGGTACAGCGAAAACAGAGGAAGAAGAATTCCGTAATATTTACAACATGACGGTAACGCAAATTCCGACAAACCGTCCTGTTCAACGTGAAGATAAGCCGGATTTGATTTACATCAGCCAAAAAGGCAAATTTGATGCAGTAGTAGAAGACGTAGTAGAAAAACACAAAAAAGGACAACCGATTCTTCTAGGTACAGTAGCCGTTGAAACCAGTGAATATATTTCACAACTTCTGAAAAAACGTGGCGTACGCCATGATGTCTTGAATGCCAAAAATCATGAACGCGAAGCAGAAATTGTCTCTACTGCAGGTCAAAAAGGCGCAGTAACTATTGCGACTAACATGGCTGGTCGTGGTACTGATATTAAATTAGGCGAAGGTGTAGAAGAATTAGGCGGTTTAGCTGTTATCGGTACAGAACGTCACGAATCACGCCGTATCGATGATCAGTTGCGTGGTCGTTCTGGACGTCAAGGTGACCGCGGCGAAAGTCGTTTCTACTTATCTTTACAAGATGAATTGATGGTACGTTTCGGTTCTGAACGCTTACAAAAAATGATGGGCCGACTAGGTATGGACGATTCTACGCCGATAGAATCAAAAATGGTGTCACGTGCAGTTGAATCTGCGCAAAAACGTGTTGAAGGTAATAACTTCGATGCGCGTAAACGTATCCTAGAATATGACGAAGTATTACGTAAACAACGTGAAATTATTTATAATGAACGTAATAATATTATCGACTCAGAATCAAGTTCAGAACTCGTAATTACAATGATGCGTTCTACATTAGACCGCGCCATCACTTATTATGTGAATGAAGAAATCGATGAAATCGACTATACACCGTTTATCAACTTTATTGAAGATGTCTTCTTGCACGAAGGTGAAGTAAAAGAAGAAGAAATCAAAGGTAAAGATCGTGAAGATATCTTTGATACTGTTTGGGCTAAAATTGAAAAAGCTTATGAAGCACAAAAAGCTAATATTCCTGAACAATTCAATGAGTTTGAACGTATGATTTTATTACGTTCTATTGATGGACGTTGGACTGACCACATTGATACGATGGATCAATTGCGTCAAGGTATCCATTTGCGTTCATACGGACAACAAAACCCGCTTCGTGACTATCAAAATGAAGGACATCAATTGTTCGACACTATGATGGTGAATATCGAAGAAGACGTCAGCAAGTATATCTTGAAATCTGTTATTACAGTAGATGACGATATTGAACGTGATAAAGCGAAAGAATATCAAGGTCAACATGTATCTGCAGAAGACGGTAAGGAAAAAGTTAAATCTAAACCTGTCGTTAAAGATAATCACATTGGCCGTAATGACCCATGTCCATGCGGCAGCGGCAAAAAATATAAAAATTGTCACGGCAAATAATTGAACATTTGAAAGACCACTGTTAAATCGCTTCAGGAAAGAGACTCAGTAATCAGCAGAGTTTCTTTCTGACGGCTTTCAGCGGTCTTTTTTTCAATCCAACAGGGTCTTAAATGTATGCTAAAATAAAAAAGGTAATCTTGAAAATTAAACAGGTATTGGAGAGATATGAATATGGAACTATCTGAAATTAAACGTAATCTCGCAAATTATGAAGAGAAATTAAATCAACTTAGGGGGTCTCTTTGACTTAGAAGAAAAAGAGACAAACATCCAAGAATATGAAGAAATGATGACGGATCCGAATTTCTGGGACGATCAACAAAAAGCGCAAGAAATCATCGATAAAAATAATGCAATAAAACATGTTGTGAACGGCTATCGTGATTTAGAAGCGGAATTAGAAGATATGACTGCCACTCATGAATTGTTGGCAGAAGAATATGATGAAGATTTGAAAGCAGACTTAGAAGAGGAAGCAATCGGGTTTAAAGATAAATTAGACCAATTTGAATTGCAATTATTATTGAATGGACCTTATGATGCGAATAATGCAATCTTAGAGCTGCATCCAGGTGCGGGCGGTACGGAATCGCAAGACTGGGCGAGTATGTTATTGCGTATGTATCAACGTTATGCAGAGCAGCAAGGATTTAAAGTAGAAGTGGCAGATTATTTGCCAGGTGACGAAGCGGGTGTTAAAAGTGTAACGCTAGTCATTAAAGGACATAATGCTTATGGTTATTTGAAAGCAGAAAAAGGCGTACATCGTTTGGTACGTATATCACCGTTTGATTCATCTGGACGTCGTCATACCTCATTTGTATCTTGTGATGTGATTCCTGAGTTCAGTAATAATGAGATTGAAATAGAAATTAATCCGGATGATATCACAGTGGATACTTTCAGAGCATCCGGAGCTGGCGGACAACATATCAATAAAACAGAATCTGCTATCCGTATTACTCACCATCCAACTGGAATTGTGGTCAATAACCAAAATGAACGTTCGCAAATTAAAAACCGTGAAGCGGCAATGAAAATGTTGAAATCTAAATTGTATCAATTGAAATTAGAAGAGCAAGAACGTGAAATGGCTGAAATCCGTGGAGAGCAAAAAGAAATCGGATGGGGCAGTCAAATCCGTTCGTATGTCTTCCATCCATATTCTATGGTAAAAGACCATCGTACAAATGAAGAAACAGGTAATGTAAATGCTGTAATGGATGGAGAAATCGGACCATTTATTGAAGCTTACTTAAGAACACAAATGGATAATCGAGAAGCGTAAGAAAAAGGAACTAGGACAGCATTTGACCTAGTTCCTTTGTTAATTTAAAAAGAGGACCAGGGCTGGTTTAATAATAATTTAAATGCAATATGCATGATTTAATGTTACTGAAAAGTAGTTTACAGTAGCTTTAAAAAATCTGTTTGTTCCAATAATACCAAGGGTTAACAAATATCTTACAAAAAAGTTTTAGAATAAAAAGTTGGTGGTTTTATAACGGTTATATTACAACTTTTTAACATCAATCCATTGCGTTATTTTTTATGCTATATTTAGTTCACTTAATTTGACAGCAAAGGATGAACTAATAAATGAAGAAAGCTTTATTACTCTCAGCAGCATCGGTGACAGTTTTTACAGGATTAAATAGCGTTGCAAATGCAGAACAAACACATGTTGTTAAAGAAAACGCTAAATTAAGCGATGTCGCAGCTTTGTTTGCCACGACTACAAATGAAATTAAAAATTTAAATAAATTAAATCAAGACGAAGTTAAGAAAGACACACAATTAGTCTTGCCTGATACAGATGTTGTAGAAGTGAAAGCGGGCGACTCTTTAAATTCAATCGCTAAAGCACATCATCTTACTTTAAATAAGTTGCACGAATTAAACCCAGGTCTTACTAATGTTATTTTACCTGGTGATATCTTAGCCGTTTCAGATAAGGGTGCAGCACATTTACAAGCACTATATTCTGGCAAAGCGGTTAAAGAAGTTGAGAAACAATCTTACAACGAAGAACAACAACAAACAGAACAACCGACACATTCAGGCTACAGAACAGTAGAACATAAAGAGGCAGCTCCGACAACTTACTATTCTAATGACAGCAGCAGCGAATATACAGCGCCTGCTCAAGCTGCACATTCATACTATAGTGCGCCTACTACAAACTCAGACTATACTTCATATAATACAAACACAACATCTTATAGTGCACCAGCAGCAACACAAGCATCATATTCAAACTATTCAGGTGCTAACTACTATACTGCAGGTCAATGTACTTATTATGTATTTGATCGTGCAGGCGGTAAAGCTGGCTCATTATGGGGTAATGCGAATAACTGGGCAAGTGCAGCAGCGGCTTCAGGACGTACAGTAAATAATACACCATCAGCGGGTGCTATTATGCAATCTTCAGCAGGTGCATATGGCCATGTAGCATACGTAGAAGGCGTAAATGGTGATGGTTCAGTTCGCGTTTCTGAAATGAACTATGGTTATGGACCAGGTGTCGTTACTTCACGTACACTTTCAGCTGGACAAGCAGCTTCATATAACTTTATTCATTAATCAATTTCATATCGCGATAATATAAGACAGCACTGTTCTCAAATTTTGAGGATAGTGCTCTTTTATTTAAAAAAAGTGATATTGAATCTAGCTTGAAAGGGTAAAAGACAAACGAATGTAAAAAAGTCAAATTGTATTTTCAAAGTTCTTGCAAGAATGTCAACTTTTCGAGTATAATAACTCATTAAATAGACAAGGGGTGAGCTGGATATGGGTGTACATCAATATTTTAAAAGACTATCAGATCTAGAAAAGCTAATACGCTTGCCTGGAAAATTTAAATATTTTGAACATAATGTAGCTGCGCATTCTTTCAAAGTTACTAAGATTGCTCAATACTTAGGTACAGTAGAGGAAGCGCACGGTAATGAAATTAACTGGAAAAATTTATATGAAAAGGCTTTGAATCATGACTTTGCAGAAGTATTTACAGGCGACATCAAGACACCTGTAAAATATGCAAGCCGTGATTTAAAAGTGTTGTTCTCACAAGTTGAAGAGGAAATGGTCGATAACTTTATCAGGGAAGAGTTTCCTCCTGAATACCAAGATGTTTATAGAGAAAGGCTGCAAGAAGGTAAAGATGATTCTTTAGAGGGACAAATATTGGCGGTAGCTGATAAAATCGATTTGCTTTATGAAACATTTGGTGAAATACAAAAGAGAAATCCGGATGATTTGTTCTTCGAAATTTATGAGATGTCTTTAGAAACAATTATGCAGTTTGATCATTTAGTATCGGTACAAGACTTTATCGATAATGTAATTCCGGAAATGTTGACAGAAAACTTCATTCCACGATCGGAATTGCGAGAATTAACAATGTCGATTTTAAATAAAAGAGATGGGTGACAACTTATGGTTCTCGTTTGGTATCTTTGTGCTTCGTTTTTCCCTTGTGTTTTAGTTGTATTATTCAGCGTAATTACTAAAAATAAATGGGTAGGTGCAATTGTAACATTAACGCTGATTGGCGGTTCAATTTATAAAGGATTCTTCCATAATGAATGGATTATTTTTATAGATGTAGTATCGTTGTTAGCGGGATTTGTGATTGTTGATCAATTGAATCTCCACAAACAGCACGAAGATGAAGATCGTTAAAAAGAATGATATAAGATAATATATTTCAGTACTTGTCACTTTTGAGGCAAGTGCTTTTTTCGTCTTAAAAAAACTTTTTACCTTACGAACAGATGTTTGTATTTTTTCGGATGAATCTGTTAAAATAGTTTATGATACAAAAAGTTTGAGATAAAGCCAAAATGAGAATATATAGATTAGCAAATAGGGTTGAATTAAATGTACAAACGGACAGTGCGGACTGAAGAGATAACAATGTCTGCTCGTCTGAGTAGGAGGTTGAGGCAATGAGGATGTCTCAGCCGATTTGTGTTTTAGTACATTGATATAAAGATTGAATATGATTATGTGAATATAAATAAAAGGAGATTGTTAATTGCATGGAACACCATCCATTTAAAATTGTCTCTGGTTATGAACCTCAAGGTGACCAGCCTACAGCGATTAAAGAGCTTACAGAGGGTATTAAAGCGGGCAAACGTCATCAAACATTGTTAGGTGCGACAGGGACAGGTAAAACTTTTACAATGAGCAATGTGATTAAAGAAGTAGGTAAACCGACACTTGTTATCGCACATAACAAGACACTTGCCGGTCAATTATACAATGAATTTAAAGAGCTGTTTCCAGAAAATAGAGTAGAATATTTCGTCAGCTTTTATGATTATTATCAACCAGAAGCTTATGTCCCTTCAACTGATACATTTATTGAAAAGGATGCAACGATCAATGACGAAATCGACCAATTACGACATTCCGCAACAAGTTCTTTATTTGAACGTGATGATGTAATTATTGTTGCTAGCGTCAGCTGTATTTTTGGGTTAGGGAATCCGGAAGAATATAGTGACTTAGTAGTAAACATCAGAGAAGGCATGGAGATGGACCGCAGTCAGTTTTTGAGAGACTTAGTGGACATTCAATATACCAGAAATGATATTGATTTTAAACGTGGTACCTTCAGAGTTCGCGGAGATGTAGTTGAAGTCTTCCCAGCTTCACGTGAAGAAATATGTATCCGTGTAGAATTTTTCGGAGATGAAATTGATCGTATCAGCGAAGTGAATTACTTAACTGGAGAAGTATTAAGACAACGTGAACACTTCTCAATTTTCCCAGCATCTCACTATGTCACACGTGATGAAAAGCTGAAATTAGCGATTGAAAGAATTGAAAAAGAACTAGAAGAACGTCTAAAAGAATTACGTTCTGAAAATAAATTATTAGAAGCTCAAAGACTGGAACAAAGAACCAATTATGATTTGGAAATGATGAGAGAAATGGGCTTTTGTTCAGGAATTGAAAACTATTCTGTTCATCTAACTTTACGCCCAATCGGTTCCACACCATACACGTTACTTGATTACTTCGGTGATGATTGGTTGGTAATGATTGATGAGTCTCATGTAACTTTACCGCAAATCAGAGGAATGTATAACGGAGACAGAGCACGTAAACAAGTGTTAGTTGACCATGGTTTCCGTTTGCCGAGTGCAATCGATAACAGACCTTTAACTTTCGAAGAATTTGAAGAAAAAACCAAACAATTGGTTTATGTTTCAGCTACACCTGGACCTTATGAATTAGAACATACAGATAAAATGACTGAACAAATTATTCGACCTACTGGCTTGTTAGACCCTAAAATTGAAGTCAGACCTACTAAAAATCAAATTGATGATTTATTAAGTGAAATTCAAGATAGAGTAGAAAAAAATGAACGTGTATTAATCACTACATTGACGAAGAAAATGAGTGAGGACTTAACGACATATCTTAAAGAAGCGGGTATTAAAGTAAACTATCTGCATTCTGAAATTAAAACTTTAGAGCGTATCGAAATCATAAGAGACTTGCGTATGGGAACTTATGATGCGGTCGTAGGTATCAACTTGTTAAGAGAGGGTATCGATATACCAGAGGTTTCTCTTGTAGTAATTTTAGACGCTGATAAAGAAGGTTTTTTACGCTCTGAACGTTCACTCGTACAAACTATTGGCCGTGCTGCCCGTAATGAACATGGTGAAGTAATTATGTACGCTGATAAAGTGACGGACTCTATGCAATATGCAATAGATGAAACAGAACGTCGTCGTAAGATTCAAAATGAATATAATGAAGAACATGGTATTACGCCGCAAACGATTCATAAGAAAATTCATGATGTTATCAGCGCAACAGTAGAGACAGATGAAGAAAATGAAAAAGAACAAAAAGTAGTTCCTAAAAAATTAACGAAAAAAGAACGAGAAAAAACAATTGCCAATATAGAAAAAGAAATGAAAAAAGCAGCGAAAGATTTAGACTTCGAAAGAGCAACAGAATTAAGAGATATGTTATTTGAATTAAAGGCAGAAGGGTGATATCTAGATGAAAGAACCATCCATAGTTGTAAAAGGTGCCAGAGCGCACAACTTAAAAAATGTAGATGTAGAGTTACCGAAGAATAAATTGATTGTGATGACAGGCTTATCAGGTTCTGGTAAGTCTTCCTTAGCGTTCGATACCATCTATGCTGAAGGGCAGCGCCGTTATGTCGAATCGCTAAGTGCATATGCGCGTCAATTCTTGGGACAAATGGATAAACCAGATGTAGATACAATTGAAGGATTGTCGCCAGCAATTTCAATTGATCAAAAAACTACCAGTAAAAACCCACGTTCAACAGTAGCAACTGTAACAGAAATATATGATTATATTCGTTTGCTGTATGCAAGAGTAGGAAAAGCATATTGTCCTGAACATGGAATTGAAATAGAATCACAAACGGTTCAACAAATGGTAGACCGTACATTAGAATTAGAAGAACGCACTAAAATTCAATTAATGGCTCCGGTGGTTAACCACCGTAAAGGTTCACATGAAAAGCTATTACAAGATATCAGTAAAAAAGGTTACGTGCGTGTACGTGTAGATGGTGAAATATTAGATATTAATGATGTGCCGGAGTTAGACAAAAATAAAAACCATACGATAGAAGTAGTTGTCGATCGCTTAGTAGTTAAGGATGGAATTGAGGGCAGACTAGCTGACTCAATTGAAACAGCTTTAGAACTCGCAGATGGTAACTTAACTGTTGATATTATTGATGGAGACGAATTGAAGTTCTCTGAAAATCATGCTTGTCCAATTTGCGGATTCAGTATCGGTGAACTAGAACCCCGTATGTTTAGTTTCAACAGTCCATTCGGTGCTTGTCCTGATTGTGATGGTTTAGGTCAAAAATTAACAGCAGATGTTGATTTAATTGTGCCTGATCCGAATAAATCATTAGCAGAAGGTGCTATTGTACCTTGGGAACCTAAGAGTTCAGATTTTTATCCAACACTTTTAAAACGCGTATGCGAAGTGTATAAAATTAATATGGACAAACCTTTCAAAAAGTTGACTGATCGTCAAAAGAATATCATCTTACATGGTTCAAAAGATAAAGAAATTAAATTTACTTTTGAATCGCGAAATGGACAAAAACGTACACGTACTATGCCGTTTGAAGGTGTTATTCCAAATATTGAAAGACGCTTTCATGAATCGCCTTCTGAATATGTACGCGAAGTGATGCGTAAATATATGACTGAGCTCCCTTGTGAAACTTGTCATGGAAAACGTTTAAGTAAAGAAGCGTTATCTGTTTATGTGGCAGGTTTGAATATTGGAGAAGTAGTAGAGTATTCAATTAAAGAGGCTTTAGATTTCTTTGAAAACATCGATTTGTCAGAGCAAGATCGAAAAATTGCAGATTTAATTTTGAAAGAAATCATTTCCAGATTGTATTTCTTAAATAATGTCGGGTTGGATTATTTAACGTTGAATCGTTCCTCAGGCACACTTTCTGGTGGTGAGGCACAACGAATTCGCTTAGCTACTCAAATCGGTTCCAGATTGTCAGGTGTACTCTATGTGTTGGATGAGCCGTCTATTGGTCTGCATCAACGTGATAATGATCGTTTAATTGAAACGTTGAAAGAAATGCGCGATTTAGGTAATACACTCATTGTAGTTGAACACGATGATGATACGATGAGAGAAGCGGATTACCTAGTAGACGTAGGGCCAGGTGCCGGAGAACATGGTGGCGAAATTGTGGCTAGCGGTACTCCAAAACAAGTGATGCGTAACAAGAAATCCTTAACTGGTCAATATTTGAGCGGCAAGAAACGTATTGAAGTACCAGAATACAGATGTCCAGCTACAGAGCGCAGATTGAAAGTCAGAGGCGCTAATAGCAATAACTTGAAAGATGTCAATGTCGATTTTCCGCTCTCTACTATGACTGTCGTTACAGGAGTATCGGGCTCAGGGAAAAGTTCTTTAGTAAATGAAGTGCTGTATAAAACACTTGCGCAAAAAATCAATAAATCTAAAGTAAGACCTGGCAAAGTAGATGAAATTGAAGGTATCGATCAATTGGATAAAGTGATTGATATTGACCAATCTCCAATTGGTAGAACACCACGTTCAAATCCAGCTACTTACACAGGTGTATTCGATGATATTCGCGATGTATTTGCACAAACGAATGAAGCGAAGATTCGCGGGTATCAAAAAGGACGTTTCAGCTTTAATGTTAAAGGCGGCCGTTGCGAAGCTTGTAAAGGTGACGGTATTATTAAAATAGAAATGCACTTTTTGCCTGATGTCTATGTACCTTGTGAAGTATGCGGAGGTAAACGTTACAACCGCGAAACTTTAGAAGTCACATACAAAGGTAAAAACATTGCAGATGTATTAGATATGACTGCAGAAGAAGCGACTCATTTCTTTGAAAATATACCTAAAATCAAACGTAAATTACAAACTTTAGTAGATGTTGGTTTGGGCTATGTTAAATTAGGACAGCCAGCAACGACTTTATCTGGCGGTGAAGCACAACGTGTCAAACTTGCATCTGAACTGCACAAACGTTCTACTGGACGTTCTATTTATATATTAGATGAGCCGACAACAGGTTTGCATGTTGATGATATCAGCCGTTTATTGAAAGTGTTGAATCGTATTGTAGAAAACGGCGACACTGTAGTTATTATTGAACATAACTTAGACGTCATTAAGACAGCGGACTATATCATTGATTTAGGACCTGAAGGCGGCGATGGCGGCGGTACAATAGTTGCGACCGGCACGCCGGAAGAAATTGCAGAAACGCCGGATTCTTATACAGGCAAATATTTGAAAAAAGTTTTAGAGCGGGATAAAGCTGAAGCAACAAAATAAGAAAATACTATCGGAGCGGAAAGACGAAATAATTTGAAGTATTATTATTTCATCTTTCCGCTCTTTTTCTTATACATAAAATATTTTCCAACAAGGAAAGTGAATAAATTTTTGAACATTGTCAAAAAATGATAGAATGTATCAAGTAATAATCGTTAAACCAATAACTTAAACACAATCTTTTTTGATATGATAGAGATAAGAAGAAATAAAGGAAATTGAGGATTGAGGTGAAATTATGTTAACTGCAAGAGCGTTAGTTAATAAATTCAAGTTGCAACTCGTTGCAGGTGAAGAGGGATTGGATCGTCCAATACATAATACAGATATTTCTCGACCAGGTTTAGAAATGGCAGGTTATTTCTCTCATTATGCATCAGATCGTATTCAATTATTAGGCACTACTGAGCTTTCTTTTTATAATCTGCTTCCTGATAAAGAACGTCACGGCAGATTACGTAAATTATGTCGTCCAGATACACCGGCAATTATAGTAACCCGTGATATTGAGCCTCCTGAAGAACTAGTGACTGCAGCAAAAGAACTAGGTACACCATTGCTTACTTCTAAAGATCCTACAACCAGCTTAATGAGCCGTCTGACAACCTATTTAGAGCATGAATTGGCTAAGACGACATCATTGCACGGCGTACTTGTCGATGTTTATGGTGTGGGCGTGCTTATTACAGGAGATTCTGGTATTGGTAAAAGTGAAACTGCTTTAGAACTCGTTAAACGCGGTCACCGTCTAGTAGCAGATGATAATGTGGAAATTCGTGAAATCACGAAAGATGAATTAATTGGTAAACCGCCAAAACTAATCGAACATTTATTAGAAATTCGCGGGTTAGGAATTATTAATGTAATGACTTTATTCGGCGCAGGTTCTATTTTAACCGAGAAAAAAATCGGTTTGAATATCAATTTGGAAAATTGGGATAAAGATAAACTCTATGACCGTGTCGGTTTAAATGAGGAGACATTGCGTATTCTAGAAACTGAAATCACGAAAAAAACGATTCCTGTACGGCCAGGCAGAAACGTGGCTGTTATTATTGAAGTTGCGGCGATGAATTACCGCTTGAATATAATGGGAATTAATACAGCTGAAGAGTTTAATGAGCGATTAAATGCTGAAATTCTACGCAAAAATGAACATAAAGAGGAGAACGAGTGATGATGTCGAATTTGGCTTACATTGATCCTATAGCCTTTCACCTAGGTCCGGTAGAAGTGCGCTGGTACGGAATCATTATCGCAGCCGGTATTTTATTAGGTTACTTTATTGCACAAGAGGGTGCTAAAAGAATAGGATTACATAAAGACGCTTTAATAGATATTATCTTTTGGAGTGCCATCTTTGGATTTATTTCAGCGCGAATTTACTTTGTTATTTTTCAATGGCCTTATTATGCGGCCAATCCAGCTGAAATTCCGATGATTTGGCATGGAGGCATTGCAATTCATGGTGGTTTGATAGGTGGATTTATTACCGGGGTAATTATTTGTAAACGTAATAATCACCATCCTTTGCAAATCGGAGATATTATTGCGCCAAGTATTATTTTAGCGCAAGGCATTGGACGCTGGGGCAACTTTATGAACCACGAAGCACATGGCGGGCCAGTGTCTAAAGCCTTTTTAGAAAATATGCATATCCCTGAATTTATTATTAATAATATGCACATTGATGGTAAATATTACCAACCTACATTTCTATATGAGTCAATTTGGGATGTAATTGGATTTGCACTATTGTTATTTTTACGCAAGCATTTACGTATTGGAGAAACATTCTTTGTTTACTTAATCTGGTATTCTATCGGAAGATTCTTTGTAGAAGGTTTACGTACAGACAGCTTAATGTTGACAAGCAACATCCGTGTAGCGCAACTCGTATCCATTCTCTTGATAGTTATTAGTATCGGCATGATTATTTATCGCCGTATTAAGTTTCAACCTCCACAATACAAAGATACTAAGGCATTACCTTGGCCTAAATAGAAAAGAGTGATGACTTGAGACAGTATAAAAAGATTGTTAATCATTTTCCTCATACTAACCCTTTATGGCGCATGTATAAAATAATCAACTTTTCTAAAGTGTTCAGACAAACATTGTTAATTGAAATTGCGCGGTTTATCCCAGTGTTGTCTTTAAAACTATGGGTATATCGTGCTTGTTTAGGCATGAAAATCGGTAAGAAAACAGCGTTCGCTTATAAAGTTATGCCGGATGTATTATATCCAGAATTAATTCAGATTGGTGAAAATTGCGTAATAGGCTATAATACAACAATATTGACACACGAGTTTCTAGTTTCAGAATATCGTATTGGAGAAGTTGTAATCGGCAATAATACTTTGATAGGCGCTAACTCAACTATCTTGGCTGGTGTAACTATAGGAAATAATGTGCGTGTAGGTGCAGGTACAGTTGTGAGTAAAGATATTCCGGATAATGCATTAGCATTCGGAAATCCTATGCAAATACGTTTATAGTTAGAAAGGAGGGACAATCCATGGCACAAAATCAACATAAAAATGTCATACCGATGCAAAGAGATGCTGCTTTTTTCAAAAGAATTGCAGAATCTAAAATGAAACAAAAAGATTATCATAAAGCAGCAGAGTATTATCAAAAAGCCCTTGAATTGTCACCTTCTGACTTTGAATTGCTCGTTGATTATACCCAAGCATTGAAAGAAATAGGCCAAGGCAGCAACGTGGCAGAGCGTTATTATGATTATATAGCTAAAGGAGAGCATCTGGCAGATGCGTTTTTCCAATTAAGCCAGCTTTACATCACATTGAACGATCCAAATAAAGCCTTTTGCTTTGGAATGAATTATGTATTAGAAGCGGAAGATGAAGATTATCGTTCTGAATTAGAAGAAATGTTTGAAGTGGTTTATGATGATTTGGATAAATTAGAAAAGGAAAGCCAAGCCTTTGCGGTTCAAATGATTTTCCAGCATCTTTTTTCACAAGGCAGATTAGAAGATGCCAGAGATTATGTGTTGAGACAAGATATGAAGATTCGCGCACATCACAGCATTCGCAATCTCTTAGCTATGAGTTATTTGTATTTAGGTGATTACGATCAAGCGCGAACGATGTTGAAACAGCTCTTAAAAGAAAATCAAACTGACGTTCATGCATTATGCCACTATACATTGTTGCTCTATAATACGAAAAATAAAGCTTACCCTAGTTATCTGCAATTATTATCTAAAGTCGTGCCTATGAATGAAGATGAAACCTTTAAATTAGGTATTGTCCTTAGTTATTTAAAAAAATATGAAGCTTCTCAGAAACTGCTCTTCCCTTTATACAAGAAAGGGAAATTTATTTCTATACAGCTCTTTCACGCTTTAAGTTATAACTATTATTTCCTAGGAAATAAAGAACAGAGTATTTACTTTTGGAATAAGCTGCAAGAAATAACTAAGAGCAGTCCCGGTTATCCTCCTTGGGTGATTTCTGAAAATGATAATTTCTTCCAATCTAATATTTTGCCTTTATTAACGAGTGAAGATAACCATGCCCGTATTTACGGTATCTTTCTATTAAATCAAGTTAAAGGAAAAGAACTGCTGATTACGGAGGAAGTTTGGGCAGTATTAGAAACGATGGATGAATATGAAAAGCTGTACCTCACTTATCTCATTAAAGGATTGAAATTGGTAAAGTTAGATTTTATTCACCGCGGCATGTTAGCATTATATGAGCATGAAACATTACGTCATTACCATAATTTATTTATTGCTTGGATTGATCGTGCAGAAGGTTTGATTGCAAGCGGCTATGATTTAGAGCAAGTTGAAGGTTATGTCGCAGCATTTGTCTATTTATTTTTCAGACAAACTGAACAAAAGGTAACTAAGAAACAAGCTGCAGAGTGGTTTGATATTTCGACTTACGGTTTAAATAAAGCAATTAATATTCTGTTAGAGGTTTAGAAATAAAGTAGGAGATAACGATTTGCTTATGGCATACTTTGAGCAAATCGTTATATTTAAAGAGAACGATATAATATAATACATGATGATATGAAGATAGGAGGCAATATTAATGGCTAATCAACAACCGGATTATGATGTTGTAATTATCGGCGCAGGTCCAGCAGGAATGACTGCAGCCGTCTATGCTTCTCGTGCAGATTTAAAAACACTCATGATAGAACGCGGTGTACCCGGCGGACAAATGGCAAATACAGAAGATGTAGAAAACTTCCCAGGTTTCGAATCCATTTCAGGACCTGATTTATCTACAAAAATGTTTGATCATGCACAAAAATTCGGTGCAGTTTACCAATATGGTGATATTAAACGTATTGAAGATAAAGGTGATATCAAAGAAATCTTTTACGGAGATAAATCCGTAACTGCATATGCTGTTATCATTACAACAGGCGCAGAATACAAAAAAATCGGCGTACCTGGTGAGGAAGAATTAGGTGGACGCGGAGTAAGTTATTGTGCAGTCTGTGACGGTGCATTCTTCAAAGGTAAAAAATTATTCGTAATTGGTGGCGGCGACTCTGCTGTCGAAGAAGGTGCATTCTTGACTAAATTTGCAGATAGCGTGACGGTAGTTCACCGCAGAGATAAATTGCGTGCTCAAAAAATCTTACAAGATCGTGCCTTCAAAAATGAAAAAATGGACTTTATCTGGAACCATACGTTAGCTTCTATTAACGAAGAAAACGGCAAAGTTGGTTCAGTGACATTGCAATCTACTGTGGACGGCAAAGAAGAAACATTGTCAGCAGATGGTGTGTTCGTATATATTGGCATGAAACCATTGACTGCACCATTTAAAGACTTAGGTATCACGAATGATGCAGGCTATATCGTGACGAACGATGAAATGGAAACTAAACTTCCAGGTATTTATGCTGCCGGTGACGTACGTGAAAAAGGTTTAAGACAAATTGTAACTGCTACAGGCGATGGTAGTATTGCTGCACAAAATTCTCAAGCTTATATCGAAGAAGTTAAAGATAAATTAGAAACAGAAGCATAATAAAAACGAACAAGGTTTGAATATTGCACGAATGTAAATTTTCTGTGTATTATTCAAACCTTTTTACATATTCTGCATTTGCAATGCCAATCCATGAAGCGAATGTGATAGTATTGAATATAATGAGGATATTATGAGCGAATTTAAACAGGATGGTGGCAAAATGCAACATGAAGAAAATGAAGTCGTAAATAAAAGTGAATTATTAGTAGTTACCGGTATGTCAGGCGCAGGGAAGTCTGTGGTGCTGCAAAGCTTAGAAGATTTAGGATACTTTTGTGTGGATAATTTACCGCCTATTCTACTTCCTAAGTTTGTAGAATTAATGGAACAAGGGAATCCGTCACTGCAAAAAGTAGCAATTGCAATCGACTTACGCGGGCAAGAATTTTTCAAATCCTTAGTTAAAGAAGTAGACTTACTTCGCAGTCAGAACCATGTTATTGTAGATGTTATGTTTGTGGAAGCGAGTGAATCCAAGCTAATTTCTAGATATAAAGAAACCCGTCGTGCGCATCCGTTAAATGACAATGGTCAACGTTCATTAATAGATGCGATTCAAGAAGAAAGACAATCTCTATCAGAAATCCGCAGTTTTGCAAACTTTGTCATTGATACAACAGCTCTAAAACCTAAAGAGTTACGTGCACAAATAGATGAATTATTCAATCGAGATAATATTGAAACTTTCAGTATTAGTGTGACAAGCTTTGGTTTTAAACATGGTATTCAACAAGATGCAGACTTAGTATTTGACGTGCGTTTTTTACCTAATCCATTTTACGTAAAAGAATTGCGACCTTTGACAGGCGTAGACGACGCAGTCTATCAATATGTTATGAAATGGCAAGAGACGGCTATCTTTTATGATAAGTTGTTGGATTTATTGAAATTTATGATTCCGGGATACAAGAAAGAGGGCAAGACACAGCTGGTGATTGCAATAGGATGTACGGGTGGACAACATCGTTCGGTTGCCTTAGCGAAACGTCTTGCTGAAGATTTAAATGAAAGTTATGACTACAATGTGTATGTTCACCACAGAGATGCGCATATTGAAAGTGGCGAGAAGAATGAAAAAAGTTAAAATCGTATTAATTGGGGGCGGTACAGGACTCTCAGTCTTGGCACGTGGTTTGAAAGATTATCCGATTGACATTACTGCTATTGTGACTGTGGCGGATGACGGCGGCAGTACGGGTAAAATACGTAATGAAATGGATATTCCGGCCCCTGGAGATATCAGAAACGTTATTGCAGCTTTAAGTGATACAGAACCGACTTTGAAAGAATTGTTCCAATATCGCTTCCAAGATAATCAAGTAGAAGGGCATTCGTTAGGTAATCTGCTTATTGCAGCAATGACTAATATTACAGATGACTTTGGTCATGCAGTAAAAGAACTTAGTAAAATATTAAATATCAAAGGACGTGTGATTCCTTCTACTAATTCCAGTATTCGTTTAAATGCTGAAATGGAAGATGGAGAAATCGTCTGCGGTGAATCTAATATTCCTAAACGTCAAAAGAAGATTAAACGTGTATTTATTGAACCTGCTGATGTACAGCCGATGGAAGAGGCGATTGATGCCTTAGAGCATGCGGATTTAATTGTTTTAGGACCAGGTTCACTTTATACAAGTGTACTTTCGAATTTGTGTGTTCCAGGTATCGGGGACGCTATTCAACAAAGTGGTGCTCCTAAAGTATATGTGTCTAACGTAATGACACAGCACGGAGAAACAGATGCCTTTGATGTTATGGATCATGTGCATGCATTAAATCGACATATGGGTGCTAACTTTATCGATTATGTTATTTGTTGTGAAAATGAAGATTATAGCAATCAAATCTTAGAAAATTATCGTAAAGAATGTGCAGAACCTGTTAAATATCACAAAGAAGATATTGAAGCGGAAGGCATTATACCGTTAACTGATCCTGATTTAGTGCATATTTCAGAGAAGAATCGAGTGAGACATAATACTAAGCGTCTTGCTCGGATGATTTATGATTTAGCTCTAGATCTGACAAGCACAATTCCGTTTAAACCTAAAAAAAGAAAAAAGTAAAGAAAGGAATGGCGCAGCATGAGTTTTGCATCAGACATGAAAAACGAATTAACAAGAATAGATGTCGATGAAAAAAATGCGCGGGCTGAATTAAGCGCCTTGATACGTATGAATGGAGCGCTCAGTTTATCTAATCAGCAATTTGTGATTAATGTACAAACTGAAAATGCTACAACTGCAAGACGTATCTATTCTTTAATCAAAAAAGTTTTTAATATTGAGGTAGAAATCCTTGTTCGTAAGAAAATGAAATTAAAGAAAAATAATATCTATATTTGTCGTACAAAGGTAAAATCTAAAGAAATTTTGGATGAGTTAGGAATATTGAAAGATGGCGTTTTTACCCATGCGATTGCACCAGAAATGATTCAAGATGATGATATGAAGCGCAGTTATCTCAGAGGTGCCTTTTTAGCGGGTGGGTCTGTAAATAATCCTGAAACTTCATCTTATCATTTAGAAATCTTTTCTTTATATGAGAATCATTCAGAAGGATTAACTGAATTAATGAATGAATATGATTTGAATGCTAAACATCTCGAACGAAAGAAAGGCAGTATCGTTTATTTGAAGGAAGCGGAAAAAATCTCGGATTTCTTGAGTTTGATAGGAGGCTATCAAGCAATGCTGAAATTTGAAGATGTACGCATTGTGCGTGATATGCGCAACTCTGTTAACCGGTTAGTCAACTGTGAAACAGCAAATTTAAATAAAACAGTAAGTGCTGCCATGCGCCAAGTTGAAAGCATTCAACTGATTGACCAAGAGATTGGAATAGAAAATTTACCAGATCGCTTGAGAGAAATTGCCAAGTTACGTGTAGACAATCAAGATGTGTCCCTCAAAGAATTAGGTGAGATGGTCTCTACTGGTACGATTTCGAAATCAGGCGTCAATCATCGTTTACGCAAGTTGAATGAGCTGGCAGATAAAATTCGAAGCGGCGAACATATCGATATGTAAAAAATGGCTGAGACAAATCAATGTCTCAGCCATTTTTATCTCACGTTTTATTCAACAAATTGTGATTTAGGAATGAAGGATGCAATAGCTAAACCGATAAAGTTAACGATGGATAGAACCACAAACATCATTGTGAATGAAGGTAATTCTAATAATCTTAAAGATAGAATCGGAGCGATTGCTGTTCCAATAAACAGCATGAATGTGTTGATTGAAAGGTAGAATCCTTTATCTTTATCTGTTAATAAACCGATTTGTGAAATAACAGATGGGACGGCGAATGCAATTCCAGCGATAAACGTAACACTGAATGTAGTAATAAGAACTATGTTATGAGTAAGTCCCATTAAGATAATTGAAATGCCGCTTGTGCGCAATGCAATAAGCAATACCTTTTTAACGCCGATGAAATCACTAGCACGTCCTGCTAATAGCGCAAGCACCATACCGATTAAACCAAATAATTTAATAGTTGAAATCATAGTTAAATCTGCGTGAATTGCTTTAGATGTTAAAAATTCATTCAATATGGTATACATTGAAACAAATGAAGTGAGGATTGTGAGTGATACAAAGAAACATAACACAATACCTTTATTATCAAAGATGTGTCGCATATTTTTGAAGAACACAGAGAATTTTGTATCTGGTGTATGATATGGACTTTTAGGAATAGTACGTAAGATCCAAATAGCTAATAGAATATAAACGACTGTTAAAATAAAGTAGACAATACGCCAGCTCATATGTGCAGCGATAATATCACTTAAGTTCTGTCCGATAACACCGGATAACATGAAACTTGTACTAATAAAACTGATTGCAGTAACACGTTTTTTGATTGGGAACACTTCAGTAACATATGTGAGTGATACAGGCGAGAAGCTGGCTGCAGCCATACCTTGTAAAACTCTTACTACTAAAAGCAAGATGAAATTATGAATAAATCCAATTGCAAGTGTAGTTAAAGTTAACCCGCATAAACCAATAAGAATCACTTTTTTCTTACCGAACTTATCTGAAATAATTCCATAGAACATGCAGCTGACTGAATAAGAAATAGAGAATACGACACCAATCAGAGTAGTTGCACTCTCACTTAAATGAAGTTCTTTACCGATAACAGGCATCAAGGGGATAGCAGAATAAAGGCTGCACATAACTGCAATACCTGTTATAAAGAACACAGTGGTGATTAAGTTGTAATTAAACTTTTGCTCCATTACAAACCTACCTTTCTTTAAATAATTAATATGAAGGAAAATTGTTTAATAGGAATTTCAAAATTTACATAAAGAAATAGGGACAAATGTTTCAACACGTCCCATTACTTATGCAAAATGCTCAAAAGATGGCAATATGTCATCGAGCACAAACAGGGAATTGGACATAATTTCTGTCTACTCCCATCATCTTTAAAATGCAATTTTAATTTTAACACATGAAACTTAAATTAAAACGGGTTTGCTCAATATAAAAATATTGTGAAAAATCAGTAGAAAAAATATAAAACCGATGGAAATAGAGATCAATTCCATCGGCTTCATGACGAGATTAAAATTATATTCGATTATTTAAACTTTCTGTGCTTCAGTACGATGTGATGGTTTATTATTTCGATTTCTCATAAAGTCGATAATAATACCGATAAATGTTAATACTAAGAATGGATATAACCAAGCTAATCCTTGTCCAGACAAAGGCAATGCTTGATATAAACTGTTTAAAGGCTTAATTAATTTAAAAGTATTAAAAATCTCAAGTACTGAGATAATCAATGTTGAAATAGTTGGCAGTATATATGCAACTTTTAAATGTGTAGGTATCACAATAGCAATTAACGAAATTAATACTAACACAATAGAAATTGGATAAATAAATGTGAGTAATGGTACAGCAATTTGCAAAATCATATTTAACCCTAAAGTTGAAATTAAGAATCCGACTAGTGAAAAAACAATAACATAGGTTTTATATGAAATTTTAGGAAATTTCTTCATTCCAAATGCTGAGCTTGCGTTGACGAGTCCGATACATGTCGTTAAACATGCTAGAATAACGATAACCCCAAATAATATATTGCCGAAAGCTCCAAATAATCTGACTGAGTTATAAGTTAGGATACTCGCACCATTTTTAAATCCTGGCTTGCTTGTAGTGATACCAAGATAGGCAAGTGAAAAGTAAATGATCGTTAATAAAACAGCTGAAATCAAACCTGCTAAAATCACATTTTTAACAATCTTCTTACTATCTGAAATGCCCGCTAGTTTGAAACTTTGTACAATAACAACTGAGAAGGCGAGTGCAGCCACTAAATCCATTGTGTAATAACCTTCTAAGATACCTGAAACTAATGGCGCTTGAGCGTATTTACCTTGTGGTTCGCCGACTTTGCCTTCTGGGTGAATAATAGCCGCTACACAAAGTGCTCCAATAACTAGTAATAATGCTGGAGTCAGAACTTTTCCTAAATTATCTACCATTCTATTAGGATATAAAGCAATTAATCCTACTATTATAAAGAATACCAGCGAAAACCCGACTAATGTCCAAGTGTTATGGACAGGAATAATAGATTTAGCGCCGATTTCATATGCGACATTTGCAGCACGCGGAATGCCATAAAGCGCTCCAATAGATAAATAAATACAGACTGCAAAAATAAATCCAAACTTTGGATGAACACGATTACCTATAAATTCTACACCGCCGTCATAATAGGCGATGACGATAACTGTTATGTATGGCATTAAAATACCGGTAATTGCAAATCCAGTCATACCAGCCCACATATTCCCCTGTGCGGTATAACCTAACATTGGTGGAAATATCAAGTTGCCGGCCCCGAAAAATAGCGAGAACAACATTAAACCTGATACTAATATTACTTTTTTCATTTGAACCTCCCGAAAAATCAAGAAACAATATTTACTAAAATTTCTGAATATTATCTAATGTTGAAACCTTTCAAATATATAAACTTTAACATAATTCTAACTATTAGCAAAGTTTAAATTGAAAAAATAATATAAAAAGTGATAAATTAAGCAAAAAGGTGCAAATTGAAATGATTATAAAGTGTCAAAAGTATGAAAATCTTAAGGTGAATTTCTGCAAATAAAAGAAACGCTGAATAATCTATCAGCGTTTCTGGTTAATAAGTATTAATGAATATTAGTTATTGAACCCCCTCGGAGGGAATCGAACCCCCATTTTAAGAACCGGAATCTTACGTGTTATCCATTACACTACGAGGGGTAAATATTAACAGACAATTAATAGTGTACCTTTAACCGACTATAGGGTCAATATGGAGAAAGAAATAAAAAGTGAGTATAATTTTTGACCATTTTTGACTTTTAGGTTAAAATATAGTTAATTCATAAAAGTACAAGGAGGAAATGTAATGAATTTAATTCCTACAGTAATTGAAACAACTAATCGCGGAGAACGCGCTTATGACATCTATTCAAGATTATTAAAAGACCGTATTATCATGTTAGGTTCAGCGATTGATGATAACGTAGCAAACTCAATCGTATCACAATTGTTATTCTTACAAGCTCAAGATGCTGAGAAAGACATTTATTTATATATCAACTCACCAGGCGGCAGCGTAACAGCTGGATTTGCAATTTATGACACAATTCAACATATTAAACCAGATGTACAAACAATCTGCATCGGTATGGCCGCTTCAATGGGTTCATTCTTACTAGCAGCTGGTGCAAAAGGCAAACGTTTCGCGTTACCAAACGCTGAAGTTATGATTCACCAACCACTAGGCGGCGCGCAAGGTCAAGCAACTGAAATTGAAATCGCTGCTACTCATATCTTAAAAACACGTGCTAAATTGAATAAAATTTTAGCTGAACGTACTGGTCAATCAATCGAACAAATTGAAAAAGATACAGATCGTGATAATTTCTTAACAGCAGATGAAGCTAAAGAATACGGTCTAATTGATGAAGTAATGCAACCAGAAAAATAATATACTGATATAAGAACGAAACAAGGGCGGAGACAAAATGTTGTCTCCGCCCTTGTTTCGTTTGCTTAATGTTTATTGCGGTTTCTTTTCAAATATTTCATCAGTACGCTCACCAATATTACGATACCTACTAAGAGGTACAAGATAGCAATAAAGATTGATGGAGCTTGGGTCGTCATGGCGAAACTTCCGATACATATTAAAAGAATACCAGCAATTGCTAATAATGATTGAGTTAAAATGTCGTTCTTATCCACAAATCCACCTTCGTTCTAACCACGTGGCTGACATTCATCAGTCAGGAATTTCTTAATTAAATACTACTTTAAATGAGTAGTTGATTATTCGTGCACTAAATTATCTAGTGCAGCTTTTAAATTTGGATAAGCAAAATCGAATCCTCGTGCTTGCAAGCGATTCGGAATTGCTTTTTGTGTATCTAAGATGATTGTAGCACGTTGACCTAACACTAATCTCAAGACTAAACTAGGCGCCCATGTTTCATGAGGTTTGTGCATTTCTCTAGCCAGTGTATATCCGAAAAGATTTTGTCTTTCAGAGACAGGAGCAGTGAGGTTGAATACACCCTCAGCATTTGAATCGTGAATTAAAAATAGAATAGCACGTGTTAAGTCAGTGATGTGAATCCAAGAATACCATTGGAAGCCTGTGCCTAATTTGCCTCCAAAGTAAAATCTGTATGGAAGTTCCATAGTAGGAAGGGCGCCGCCTTCATCTGAAAGAATCATGCCGAATCGTCCAATTACGACTCTTGTACCTAATTTTTCAAATTTACGTGCAAATCGCTCCCATTGATAAGTAATATCTGAAAGAAAATCATGAGGATCGCATTTAGAAAGTTCTGTATAAGTTCTATGGAAATCAGGTCGATAATAACCCACAGCACTTGCGTTAAATAAGACAGACGGATGCGTATTCTTATGCTCGAATAATTCGTAAAGTGCTTGAGTCGAACGAATGCGGCTCAACATTAGAGTACGTTTATAATCTTCAGTCCAACGATTATTTAATGAAGCACCAGCGAGATTGATTACAATATCGATATGATTAGGTACTTTGTCTTCCCATCCATCTTTATTCCAATTAACATAAGTAATCTTATTGTCTAAGCTATGACGATCTTGTCGAGTGAGAATAGTAATATGCGAATCAGTATTATAGATAGCATCTACTAAATGACTACCTACTAAACCTGTACCACCTGTGATTAAATACTCTTTCATTTTAGCCACCTCTTTTTTAATATACGTAGTTCTACTTCATTTCTTATATAGACAATATTCATTCTAAATATTCATTGATTATTCAATGTTTAGCCATTAATATGTCAATAAAATCTTAATAGAAGTATTTAAAACAAATACAGAAAAGTTATAATGAAAGTACCTTCGGAAATTAATTAAACATCTCTTAATTAAAAACAGTATACCCCATAATATACATGCGAAGGTGAAATTTTGACTCCCTTTAGTATTGGGCCTATGCGAGAAACGTATAGGTCCATTATTTTTTTAGGAGATAATGATATGAATTTCATTATAACAATCTTTCGGAAGTTAATCATCTGTACACCCTGTGCATGAAAATACTTGTTGCACATCTATATTGATAAAGTGAATATTAAATTCAGATTAATATCGACTCATTTCCTCGCAAAATGATGTATATATCATTGGAAAATGTTATGATTAGTTAATGAAAACTATGAAAATAACAATTCAATTGGGTATATAAAAAATAAATTGCAAAATATCTTAATGTGTAGATTATTAGGAATTGAATTCGGAAAGAGGAGAGCACATGTCTAATAAAAATCGAAATGATTTTGGCAAGCCGCCTAAAAATAAAATGAGCAGCCTCGCGAAAATTGTGAGTGCTATTATTGTTGTTATTTTATTATTCACGCTTGCATTTGCCACTTTCGCATTTGTGGATCACTCTAAGAAAGGCAGCGAGAGATTAAGTCAGGAACAGAAAAAAGAAAAACAAGAAAAGCAAGATAAAAAAGAGAAAAAAGAACGTGAAGAGAAAAAGAAAAAAGAAGAACAGAAACGAAAAGAAAAAGAACAAAAAGAACAACAAGAACAAGAGTGGGCCGATCAACAAGCTGCAGAACAACAAAGACAAAATAATATAAACGCACAACGAGAACAAACCGCTCGACAAGAGGAACAAAATAGAAAAGCTCAAAAACAACAGTCTGCAAACAACAAAGCACAACAAGATAAGCAACAAGAACAAGCGCGTAAAGATCAAGAAGCGGCTAAAAAGCAAGCTGAAAATCAACAAAAGCAAAATGATGAAGTAGCAAAAGAGCGTCAGCAAAAGGCGAAAGAACAAGCTGACAAAGCAATGGAACAACAAAAAGCGAAAGAACAGGAAAATCAGCAAAGACAGCAAGAACAGCAGAAAGCACAACAAGAACAAGCGAATAAACAACGTCAGCAAGATCAGCAAAAATCTAACCAACAACAAAATCAACAACAGAGCAAACCTCAGCAGAATACCCAGAATCAACAGTCAAATAATAAGCCCAGGCCAGGGCAAGGACAACAATCAACAGTAGACAATCCACCAAAAAGCAATCCATCTAATGCACAACCATCAAATAATTCTAATGCAACACAAAATAGACAGACACCTTCAAATCAAGGTAATAGTAGTGGTGCTCAGTCGAATAAATCTAATCAAAGTACTCAATCTAATAATACTAATAATAGTAACAACACATCATCACAACGATAATATTTGCGTTGAATTATAAAGCTGAAGTAGGAGTGGGACAGAAATGATGTCTCAGCCTCTTCAGCTTTTTTAATTTATTAAGTTCAATAACCAAGTAATTAATATAGATATAATGATAAAGAAAGGTAAGCAACCACAGCCGATAGGGAAACAGCCGCCGAAAGAATAGTATTTAAATCTTCTTTCGTTCTCGAAATGAGTTTGACGATTATCAGAATGATCAGGATGAAAATATGTGTCGTCTTTGTATCTAGGATCTTTTGGGTCAATAACTTCTGGATTTTTGTTTTCTTCAGACATGTATATAATTCTCCTTTAATGCATTATTATAGTGGTTAACTGGGTATATGAATAATCATAAGAAAAATTGCGTGGAAAATATAGTTTTTAGATGATTTTTCTTATGGTGAAAGGGTATAATATAATTATTGAGGAACAATTGCATGCAATAGTAAGCTTGGAATTTTATTATAAGCATTTGGACTTGCTTTTTAAATCAGATGATAGTATTATTACAAATGTAAGAGATGTTATTTTTTTGCCCCACCTGGGACTTAAAATGTCAAAGTGTGGTTGCATGCTGACCCTTAAAGATATAGAGGAGGAAATAGTAGTGGAAGACTTGCTTAAAGTCCAACAGAAGTTAATTCCTGAGCTTGTCGACAGAATGTATCGCAGATTCACTATACTCACTACTATCAAGATGCACCAACCTGTTGGAAGAAGAAGCTTGAGCGAATACATGAACTTAACTGAACGTGTATTGCGGTCAGAAACAAACATGTTGAAGAAGCAAGAATTGATTAAAGTGAAACCTACTGGTATGGAAATTACTGATGAAGGTGAACATTTAATCGACGAACTGGATAATTATTTCAACATGTACTCAGATGGTTACCATTTGGCACAACTGATTAAAGAACGTTATCAAATCAGTAATGTTTATGTCGTACCTGGAAATACAGATATCGATAATGCAGTGAAGAGTGAAATGGGTAATCAAGCTGGACAGCTCTTAGAAAAAACTTTTTATAAAGATGCGATAGTATCAATAACCGGTGGTTCTACAATGGCATCGGTAAGTGAGTCAATGCATGTATTGCCATTTAAAACTTTCTTTGTACCGGCAAGAGGCGGTTTAGGGGAAAATATGGTGTACCAAGCAAATACTATTGCAGCAAGTATGGCTGAACAGACTGGCGGTGACTACACAACATTATATGTTCCTGATAATGTCAGTGAATCAACATATGAGTTGTTGATGCAAGAGCCTTCAGTTGCTAATACATTAGAAAAAATCAAGCAATCAAATATTACAATTCATGGCATTGGTGATGCGCTGAAAATGGCGAATCGACGTCATTCATCTAAAGATGTGATTGAAATGCTTCAACATCACAATGCTGTAGGAGAAGCATTTGGTTATTACTTCGATATTCATGGAAAGATCGTCCATAAAGTTAAAACGATAGGACTTCAAATGGAAGATTTAGAATCGAAGCAATATATATATGCTGTAGCTGGAGGTGCTTCTAAAGGCGAGGCGATAAAGGCTTATTTATCGATTGCCCCTAAGAATACTATTCTTATCACAGATGAAGGCGCAGCTAAAACTATCGTACAATCTTAAACAAATTTGGTTATAAAAAGTGAAACCACTTTTTAACAATATCTTTTTAAAGGAGGCCATAATAATGGCAGTTAAAGTAGCAATTAATGGTTTTGGTAGAATCGGTCGTTTAGCATTTAGAAGAATTCAAGATGTTGAAGGTGTCGATGTAGTAGCAGTAAACGACTTAACAGATGATGAAATGTTAGCGCATTTATTAAAATATGATACAATGCAAGGACGTTTCACAGAAGAAGTTGAAGTTGTAGATGGCGGATTCCGTGTGAATGGTAAAGAAGTTAAATCATTCGAAGAACCAGATGCAAGCAAATTACCTTGGAAAGATTTAGACATTGATGTTGTATTAGAATGTACTGGTTTCTATACAAGTGATGAAAAAGCTAAAGCACATATCGATGCAGGTGCTAAAAAAGTATTAATTTCTGCTCCAGCAACTGGTGACGTTAAAACAATCGTTTATAACGTAAACCAAGATACTTTAGACAGCTCTGATGTTATCGTTTCAGGTGCTTCTTGTACTACAAACTCACTTGCTCCAGTAGCAAAAGTTTTAAACGACAGCTTTGGTTTAGTTGAAGGTTTCATGACTACTATCCATGCTTACACTGGTGACCAAAATACTCAAGATGGTCCACACAGAAAAGGTGACAAACGTCGTGCACGTGCAGCAGCTCAAAACATCGTTCCAAACTCAACTGGTGCTGCTAAAGCAATCGGTAAAGTAATCCCTGAAATTGATGGTAAATTAGACGGTGGCGCTCAACGTGTTCCTGTTGCAACTGGTTCATTAACAGAATTAACAGTTGTATTAGACAAAGATGTTTCAGTTGAAGATGTAAACGAAGCAATGAAACAAGCTTCTAACGAATCATTCGGTTACAATGAAGACGAAATCGTATCTTCTGACGTAGTTGGTATGACATTCGGTTCATTATTCGATGCTACACAAACTCGTGTAATGACTGTATCAGGTCGCCAATTAGTTAAAGTTGCAGCTTGGTATGACAACGAAATGTCTTACACTGCACAATTAGTACGTACTTTAGAATACCTTATTAAAGACGTAAAATAATTTGATAATGAGATCTGAATTTGACAAGCTGTAAATGTGCTGTTGAATTTCAATGGTCAGCTTTTGAGTAAGCGGAGAGGCACATACGCTTCTCCGCTTTTTTAAAATTATTAAGCTGTATTGGAACTTAGCGGATAGTTTGTTTCTAAATGGAGAAATTTTCAGATGCTTTAGATATTTTTTCTGCAATATTAACAGCTATATGCTAATCTCAATCTATAGACATTAAAGAATCATGCTTTCATTCAAAGGAGGAAGTTTAGATGGCTAAAAAACATGTATCTGATTTAGATTTGAAAGGTAAAGTTGTATTAGAACGCGCTGATTTCAACGTACCTTTAAAAGACGGAAAAATTACTAACGACAACCGTATTGTTCAAGCTTTACCAACTATCGAGTATATTCTTGACCAAGGTGGAAGACTTGTTCTTTTCTCACACTTAGGAAAAGTTAAAGAAGAAAGCGATAAAGAAAAATTAACACTTCAACCTGTAGCTGAACGTTTAAGCGAAAAATTAGGCACAGATGTTAACTTTATTCCTCATACTCGCGGTGAAGTTTTAGAAAAAGCAATCGCAGAATTAAAAGATGGAGAAGTACTTTTAGTAGAAAATACGCGTTTTGAAGATTTAGACGGTAAAAAAGAATCTAAAAACGATCCTGAATTAGGTAAATACTGGGCATCATTAGGTGATGTGTTTGTAAATGATGCATTTGGTACTGCTCACCGTTCACATGCTTCAAACGTAGGTATTGCATCTCACTTAGAAAGTGCAGCTGGCGACTTAATGGAAAAAGAAATTAAATTTATCGGTGGTGTTGTAAATAACCCTGATAAACCAGTTGTGGCTATCTTAGGTGGTGCGAAAGTATCAGATAAAATCGGTGTCATCGAAAACTTATTGAATGTAGCAGATAAAGTTCTTATCGGCGGCGGTATGGCTTATACTTTCTTAAAAGCGCAAGGCTACGAAATCGGTAAATCATTATTAGAAGAAGACAAAGTAGATTTTGCGAAAGATTTATTAGAACGTGCAGGCGATAAAATTGTATTACCTGTAGATGCTAAAGTTGCAAAAGAATTCTCTAATGAAGCACAATTTACTGTTGTAACAATCGATCAAATTCCAGCAGATCAAGAAGCGCTTGACATTGGTCCTGAAACAGTAGATTTATTCAAAAAAGAACTCGAAGGCGCACATACTGTAGTATGGAACGGTCCTATGGGCGTATTCGAATTTGAAAACTTCGCACAAGGTACTATCGGTGTTTGTGAAGCAATTGCATCATTAAAAGACGCGACTACTATTATTGGTGGCGGCGACTCTGCAGCAGCAGCAATGATGCTTGGATTCGAAGACGACTTCTCACACATTTCAACTGGCGGCGGAGCTTCTCTTGAATATCTTGAAGGCAAAGAATTGCCAGGTATCAAATCTATCAGCGACAAATAAGCAATATAATTTATATAATAATTTTTCAAGGAGCGTTTAATAATGAGAAAACCAATTATTGCAGGTAACTGGAAAATGAATAAAACAGTACAAGAGGCTAAAGACTTTGTAAATGCTTTACCTCAATTACCAGATACAAATGAAGTTGAAGCAGTCATCTGTGCACCAACTATTCAATTAGATGCTTTAACAACTTTAGTTAAAGAAGGTAAAGCTGAAGGTCTAGAAATCGGTGCTGAAAACACTTATTTCGAAGAAAGCGGTGCATTTACTGGTGAAACTTCTCCAGTTGCATTAGCTGATTTAGGTGTGAAATACGTTATCATCGGTCACTCAGAACGCCGTGATTTATTCCATGAAACTGATGAAGAAGTGAATAAAAAAGCACATGCTGTATTCAACCATGGTATGACTCCAATTATTTGTGTCGGTGAATCTGACGAGCAACGTGAAGGCGGAAAAGCTGAAGAAGTTGTCGGCGAACAAGTTAAAAAAGCTTTAGAAGGATTATCTGAAGAACAATTGAAACAAGTGGTTATTGCTTATGAACCAATTTGGGCAATCGGTACAGGCAAATCATCAACTTCTAAAGATGCTAATGAAATGAGCGCGTTTATCCGTAAAACTGTTGCTGAACTTGCTAACCAAGAAGTAGCAGACGCAGTGCGCATTCAATACGGCGGCAGTGTTAAACCTAACAACATCGCTGAATACATGGCAGAATCAGATATCGACGGTGCTTTAGTCGGCGGAGCTTCATTGAAAGTAGAAGATTACGTACAATTATTAGAAGGTGCTAAATAATATGGCAAAACAACCAACAGCATTAATCATCCTTGATGGTTTTGCGAACAGAGAAAGTGAACACGGTAATGCAGTCAAACAAGCGAACAAACCAAATTTCGACCGTTATTATGACAAATATCCGACTACACAAATCGAAGCCAGCGGTTTAGCTGTAGGACTTCCAGAAGGTCAAATGGGCAACTCTGAAGTTGGTCATATGAACATCGGTGCAGGCCGTATTGTTTATCAAAGTTTGACTCGTATTAATAAAGCAATTGAAGATGGAGATTTCTTTGAAAACGAAGTCTTGAACGAAGCAATCGAACATGTAAAAGCAAATGGTTCAGCCTTGCATGTCTTCGGTTTATTATCAGATGGCGGTGTACACAGCCACTATAAACATTTATTTGCGATTTTAGAACTAGCGAAAAAACAAGGATTAGATAAAGTTTATGTGCACGGATTCTTAGATGGCCGTGACGTAGATCAAAAATCTGCCTTGAAATATGTCAAAGAAACTGAAGAAAAATTCAAAGAAATCGGTATTGGCCAATTTGCTTCAATTTCTGGACGTTATTACGCAATGGACCGCGACAAACGTTGGGAACGTGAAGAAAAAGCTTATAACGCAATTCGTGATATCGATGCACCTGAATATGCATCAGCTGAAGAAGGTATTGAAGCTAATTACGAAAACGATGTGACTGATGAATTCGTTGTGCCTTTCTCAATCAAAGAACAAAATGAAGGCGTTCAAGATGGCGACTCAGTAGTATTCTTCAACTTCCGTCCTGATAGAGCAGGTCAACTTTCTGAAATCTTCACTAATAAAGATTTCAAAGGATTTAAAGTTGAGCAACCTAAAGATTTATTCTTTGCTACATTTACAAAATATAATGACCAAGTAGATGCTAGAATCGTATTTGAAAAAGTTGATTTGAAACAAACAATTGGTGAAGTTGCTGAAGCCAATAACTTAAAACAATTACGTATTGCTGAAACTGAAAAATATCCTCATGTGACTTATTTCATGAGTGGTGGACGTAATGAAGAATTTGAAGGTGAACGTCGTCGCTTAATCGACTCACCAAAAGTTGCAACTTATGACTTGAAACCTGAAATGAGTGCCTACGAAGTTAAAGATGCACTATTGGAAGAACTTGATAAAGGGGATTTAGATTTAATTCTCTTAAACTTTGCTAACCCAGATATGGTCGGCCATAGCGGTATGCTTGAACCGACTGTGAAAGCAATTGAAGCGGTAGATGAATGCTTAGGTGAAGTTGTAGATAAAATTATCGAAATGGGCGGCCACGCAATTATTACTGCTGACCATGGTAACTCAGATCAAGTATTGACTGATGACGACCAACCTATGACAACTCATACTACTAACCCAGTTCCTGTTATTGTGACTAAAGAAGGCGTGACACTAAATGAAACTGGTAAACTTGGTGATTTAGCACCAACATTGCTTGATTTATTAGGTGTACAACAACCAGAAGAAATGACTGGTGTTTCTTTAATCAAACATTAAGAAATTAGTGTGTCATTACTCAATAATCAATTCAATTTTGATATGAAAAAAGTTATAATATAAGCGAAAGCTATTATGAAAAGGAGATTATCAACATGCCAATTATTACAGATGTTTATGCTCGCGAAGTCTTAGATTCTCGCGGTAATCCAACAGTTGAAGTAGAAGTATTAACTGAAAGCGGTGCATTCGGTCGTGCATTAGTACCATCAGGTGCATCAACAGGTGAATACGAAGCCGTAGAACTACGTGACGGTGATAAAGATCGTTACTTAGGTAAAGGTGTTACTAAAGCAGTTGAAAATGTAAACGAAAAAATCGCACCTGAAATTGTTGAAGGTGAATTCTCAGTTTTAGATCAAGTTTCAATTGACAAAATGATGATTCAATTAGATGGAACTGACAACAAAGGTAAATTAGGCGCAAATGCTATTCTTGGTGTTTCTATCGCTGTTGCTCGTGCAGCTGCAGACTTATTAGGTCAACCACTTTATAAATATTTAGGCGGATTCAATGGTAAACAATTACCAGTTCCTATGATGAACATTGTAAACGGTGGTTCACACTCTGATGCACCGATTGCTTTCCAAGAATTTATGATTTTACCTGTTGGTGCTGATTCATTCAAAGAATCATTACGCTGGGGTGCTGAAATCTTCCACAACTTAGCTAAAATTCTTAAAAAACGCGGTTTAGAAACTGCAGTAGGTGACGAAGGCGGATTTGCTCCTAAATTCCACGGTACAGAAGATGCTGTAGATACTATTTTAGAAGCAATCAAAGCTGTAGGTTTAGAACCAGGTAAAGATGTTTATCTTGGATTCGATATCGCTTCTTCTGAATTCTACGAAGATGGTGTTTATGACTATACTAAATTCGAAGGTCCTGAAGGTGCTAAACGTACTTCAGCTGAACAAGTTGACTACTTAGAAGAATTAGTTAACAAATATCCTATCATCACAATTGAAGATGGTATGGACGAAAATGACTGGGATGGTTGGAAACAACTTACAGATCGTTTAGGTAAAAAAGTTCAATTAGTAGGTGACGACTTATTCGTTACAAATACTAAAAAATTAGCTGAAGGTATTGAAAAAGGTATCGGTAACTCAATCTTAATCAAAGTTAACCAAATCGGTACTTTAACTGAAACATTTGATGCAATTCAAATGGCTCAAAAAGCTGGTTACACAGCAGTTATCTCACACCGTTCTGGTGAAACTGAAGATACTACAATTGCTGACATTGCTGTAGCTACAAATGCTGGTCAAATTAAAACTGGTTCATTATCAAGAACTGACCGTATTGCAAAATACAACCAATTATTACGTATTGAAGATGAATTATACGAAACAGCTGAATTCGACGGTATTCACTCTTTCTATAATTTAGATAAATAAGTAAAGATTTACTAATTTTGAGTTCACGCAAAACTTCATAAAGTAGTAATCTTATTAGAGAAGCTGCTAGAGTCTTTGAAGACTTTAGCAGTTTCTTTTTTTGGACTAGCTTTTTGTCGAAAATCATTGAGAAACTGATATAATTAAATAAACAGAGTCAAACTTTCAGCGTGAATTAAGGAGATTGAATTTAAATGGAAACTATAGATCGAGAAAAGGAGCTAAGAGCTAAGAAGTCTGGACGCTTTATTGCTTATGCTTCAGTATTGTTGGCTGTTATTTATGCAATCTACCTTTTTGTTGCTTTAGACAATAGTGTGGTAGCTGATATTCTCACATCACACCATATTGATGCGACAAAAAATGCAGTAGGGAATTTTATTAACAGTTATCGACTAACAGGAATTATGTATTTAATCGCTTATATGTGCGGATTAATCGCAATTTGGAATCAGCACACTTATTTATGGTGGTTCCTCTTTGCTGTTTATATCTCTCAAGCCTTTTATACTGCAGTCAATGCAGGTGTGATTATTCAAAGTATTAATCACGTGAAGTCAGGGTTTATGACATTGCCTTTATGGATTACTATCATCGGTTCACTCGCTTTAGCAGTTTATATGTTGATTATTTCCATCAAACGTAAAAGTACGTTTAATCGCTAATCAGTAAATAAGAAGATTGACCAAAAGTTGATAATTTACATTAAAATGTGTTATGCTTACTGAGTATATTATGAATGGAGGACTACGCATGCACACTTTATTGACAGTTTTATTAATTATAGACTGTATCGCTTTAATCACAGTTGTGTTACTCCAAGAAAGCAAAAGTAACGGCCTTTCAGGAGCAATCAGCGGCGGTGCTGAGCAGCTCTTCGGCGGTAAGCAGAAGCAGCGCGGTGTTGATTTATTCTTAAACCGTGTAACGATTGGATTATCTATTGCATTTTTCGTGTTGATGTTAGCAATTACTTATTTCAATATGTAAGGTCCGACAATGTAAAAGTCGGGCTTTTTTCTTTATAATAGGACTATGAGTAAATTTGATTAATTGGGAATCATGAAAGGATTGAAAGACATGCAGATTAAATTGCCGAAACCATTCTTTTTTGAAGAAGGAAAAAGAGCGGTATTATTATTACACGGTTTCACTGGAAACTCTTCTGATGTAAGACAGTTAGGACGTTTTTTACAAAAGAAAGGTTATACATCATATGCGCCTCAATATGAAGGGCACGCAGCACCACCGGAAGAGATTTTACAATCCAGCCCGCATGTCTGGTATAAAGATGCGTTAGACGGTTACGACTATTTAGTGGAGCAAGGTTATGATGAAATTGCTGTAGCCGGGCTTTCGTTAGGTGGCGATTTTGCGCTTAAATTAAGCATAAATAGAGATGTAAAGGGTATTGTAACGATGTGTGCGCCTATGTTTATCAAGACAGAAGGCTCAATGTACGAAGGGGTACTCGAATATGCGCGCAATTTTAAAAAATACCAAGGGAAAGATGAAGCAACTATTGAACGTGAGATGGAAGCTTTCCATCCTACAAATACATTAAAAGAATTGCAACAAACAATTCAAGATGTACGTAATCACGTTGATGAAGTGATGGATCCATTATTAGTCATCCAAGCAGAACAAGATAAAATGATTAATCCTGAATCTGCAAATGTGATTTATGATGAAGCATCTTCAGATGAAAAAAATATAAAATGGTATGCGGATTCCGGTCACGTCATTACAATTGATAAAGAAAAAGAACAAGTCTTTGAGGATATTTACGATTTCCTTGAAAGTCTTGATTGGTCAAAATAGAAATGAGAAACAAACAAATTAAATAATGAAAGGAGGGGGCATAATGAATTTAAAACAATCTGTAGCAGATATTATTAAACAACCTGATTATGAACCCATGTCAGTTTCTGATTTTCAAGATCGTTTAGGTTTAAATAATGCCGACTCATTTAGAGACTTAATAAAGGTGTTAGTTGAACTGGAACAATCTGGCTTAGTAGAGCGAACGAAGACGGACCGCTACCAAAGAAAAGGAAGTCAAACTATGAAAAATAATCTCGTAAAAGGTACATTAAGTCAAAATAAAAAAGGTTTCGCATTCTTACGTCCTGAAGACGAAGAAATGGAAGATATCTTTATTCCGCCGACAAAAATTAATCGTGCAATGGATGGAGATACCGTGATTGTTGAAGTTCAACCTTCAAAAGGTGAATTTAAAGGGAAAGTTGAAGGCGAAGTCAAAACCATCGAGAAACATTCTGTCACACAAGTCGTGGGAACTTATACAGAAGGGCGTCATTTTGGTTTCGTCATACCTGATGACAAGCGAATTATGCAAGATATTTTTATACCTAAAGGTCAAAGCTTAGGCGCTGTCGAAGGTCATAAAGTATTAGTGCAAATTTCGAAATATGCAGAAGGAAATGACAATCCAGAAGGTCATGTTTCTGCAATATTAGGTCATAAAAATGACCCAGGTGTAGATATTTTATCTATTATTTATCAACACGGTATCGAAATTGAATTTCCAGATGAAGTGTTGAAGGAAGCAGAAGAAGTTCCTGAGACGATTGAACCATCTGAAATTGAAGGCAGAACAGATTTGCGTGATGAATTGACGATTACTATCGACGGCGCAGATGCAAAAGACTTAGATGATGCTATCAGTGTGACAAAATTACCGAATGGCAATACACAATTAACCGTCAGCATTGCAGATGTAAGCCACTATGTTAAAGAAGGATCAGCTTTAGATAAAGAAGCTTATGACCGCGGTACAAGTGTCTATTTAGTAGACCGCGTTATTCCGATGATTCCGCATCGCTTAAGTAATGGCATTTGTTCGTTAAATCCTGATGTTGACCGTTTAACTTTAAGTTGCCGTATGGAAATTGATCAAGATGGCAACGTGAAAAATCATGAAATCTTTGACAGTGTCATTAAATCTGACCATCGTATGACTTATGATGAAGTTAATCAAATTATTACTGATAAGAATCCAGAAGTACGTGAAAAGTATAAAGACGTGACGCCGATGTTGGATTTAGCTCAAGATTTATCCAATCGCTTAAAACAAATGCGTAAACGTCGTGGTGAAATTGATTTCGATATTGATGAAGCTAAAGTATTAGTTAACGATGAAGGTATTCCGGTAGATGTTCAATTACGTGACCGCGGTGAAGGCGAACGCTTAATTGAATCCTTTATGTTAGCTGCAAATGAAACGGTTGCAGAACATTTCAATAAAATGGAAGTACCATTTATATATCGTGTCCACGAACAACCGAAATCAGACCGTTTAACACAATTCTTTGATTTCATTACGAACTTCGGAATTATGGTCAGAGGAACAGGAGAAGATATTTCTCCAAGTACTTTGCAAGAAATTCATGAAAAAGTAAAAGGGTTGCCAGAACAAACTGTAGTTTCTACAATGATGCTGCGTTCTATGCAACAAGCACGCTATGAAGATACAAACTTAGGACACTTCGGGTTATCAGCTGATTACTATACTCACTTCACTTCACCGATTCGTCGTTATCCTGACTTAGTAGTACATCGATTGATTCGTAAATATTTAATTGATGAAACAATGAGTGGTAAAGAATTGAGAAAATGGGAAGACAAGCTTCCTGAAATTGCTGAGCATACTTCAAACCGTGAACGTCGCGCTATTGAAGCAGAGCGCGATACAGATGAACTGAAAAAAGCTGAATTTATGCTGCAACATATTGGAGAAGAATATGAAGGTATTATCAGTTCTGTTGCTAACTTCGGAATGTTTGTCGAATTGCCGAATACTGTAGAAGGTATGGTTCATGTTTCAAACATGACAGATGATTACTACCAATTCGCTGAAGGCCAAATGGCGATGTTTGGTGAACGTTCAGGTAATGTATTCCGTATTGGAGATTCAGTGAAAATTAAAGTTGTCAATGTAGATGTTGAACAACGTATGATTGATTTCCAAATTGTTGGCATGCCTGAACCGAAACGTAAAAAATCTGAAGATCGTCCAGCAAGAGGTACAACTATCCAAGCTAAGACGCGCGGTAAAAGCTTAGGAAACGATAAGAAAAAAGGTAAGAAAAAACAACGTAAAGGTAAAAATCAACGTAACCGTGATAAACAAAATAATACACAGCATAAACCTTATTACAAAAGTAAAAAAGTGAAACAAAAAGCGCGTAAAAAGAAATAAATTATAGTTGAGGAAGGACTGTGACAAATTCAGTCCTCCTCACTTTGAAATTAATTCAACAAGAGGTGAACACGATGTCGAAAAAGAAGAAAAAATCTCCAGGTACCTTAGCGGAGAATCGTAAAGCAAGACATGATTATAATATAGAAGATACGATTGAAGCGGGCATTGTGTTAAGAGGAACAGAGATTAAATCAATTCGACGTGGAAGCGCAAACTTGAAAGATAGTTTCGCACAAGTCAAAAACGGAGAAATTTACGTTCATAATATGCATATTGCACCTTATGAAGAAGGGAATAGATTCAATCATGATCCACTTCGCCCACGTAAATTACTTTTACACAAAAGAGAAATTGATAAGTTGGGGACACGTACAAGAGAAATAGGATATTCGATTATCCCGTTGAAGCTTTATCTTAAACATGGCGTTTGTAAAGTCTTGATTGGTATTGCAAGAGGTAAGAAAAAATACGATAAACGTCAAGATCTGAAAGATAAAGCAGTTAAACGTGATATGCAACGTGCTATGAAAGATCGCTATTAAAAAAGGTAGAAGCGGTAATGAAAAGTTTCCGCTTCTACATCTTCAAATTAATAATCGTAGTCTAAACATTAGAATTGCGTCTAACCGCGTAATTTGATATGATTAAGAATGCTATCGGATTCATCAAAGAATGAATCTCATATTTATATTACGGGGACGTTTTGGATTCGACAGGGGTCCCCAGAGCTTATTAAGCGTGTCGGAGGGTTGTCTCCGTCATCAACACACTCAGTTTATAATAACTGGCAAATCAAACAATAATTTAGCAGTAGCTGCGTAATAGCACTCTGCATCGCCTAACAGCATCTCCTATGTGCTGTTAACGCGATTCAACTTTAGTAGGATACGCTAGGCACTGCTGTTCGAAGTCTGCCTAGAAGAGATGAATCGGACTAGCATGATGCTGGTTGTCTGTTTCCTACCATCATGTGAAATTGATTAATAGACTACACACGTAGAAAGATTTGTATCAGGATCCTTGGACGCGGGTTCAAATCCCGCCGTCTCCATACATACACGAATATTCGTTAATATTTGTTATATCAGATTTGAGAGAAACGTTGTTAAATCAACGTTTCTTTTTATTTTGGCCTTTTTCATTGATATCAATATTTTAAAAATGTGGACACGGATTGGACACTTCAAAAGTTGGTGTCCAATTAAAATTTTGGTAAGGGGGAGAATGTGGATGAGTTTTTATTCACTTCTATCGCTCGTCTTTTGATTGTTAAAATCGGTTAGAAAGAGATAACAAATAATTTACGATAAAAAGATAGAGAAAATTTTTATAATGGAATGTAAACATAACGAAAACGGTTTGTTAGAAGAAACACAGTTTAATATAGATGATTTCTTTTTCTTAAAACTTAATTCAACAGAAAAATTAGAAGATAATATATTTTTTAAGGAATTGAGTTCTTTAATAGAGGAAATAAATTAGGAGCTTATATGTTCTAAATGCTTGTTGAAGGCAAAGGTTATAATGTAATAGAAAAAATAATAGTTGTGACAGAAAGGCGATTAAGACAAATATTTAGTAATTTATTGGATAAACTGGCTTAATAGGTGGCTTTAATATATATAGCGGTGACTTTTTGTAGAATGAGCTTAACTTTAAGTATGAATTAACATTGTAATAGATTAGAATTAGATATAAGAGGGTTGTATTATATGTATTTTTAAAAATATAATATAAGGAGGGTATCACAAAAACAAACGAAGAATATATTACTTATTGTTATTGCTTTGGTTATTTGTGTTACTTGTTACAATTCAGATACTAAAAATGAAGAAAATCTAAATAAAAAGAAAATCTAAACAAGAAGTTAAGGTTGAGTAAACTAAAACTCCTGAATTAATCTAGAAAAAGAAGAATATCGAGATAAGTTAGCAAAATGTTCATCTAATGATGACTTGAAAGAAAGTATCAAAAGCTCTATTAGAGATACAGTAAAGTTGGAATTGCTCAATTATACAGAAAATAATACAGTAATTGTATTCAAAGGAGTAGGTAATTTAACTAAATCAACGATTATCAAAAGTGTGAACGAAGAGATTGCTAATACTATTTTAGATGTTAAAGATTCTAGTATATCAATTAAGAATTTAATTGTAGAGTGTTATATGTCTACTAGATAACAGTGATAATACAATAGTTATTATATCTAAATGGGATAAAAATAGTATCGATAATATGGATAAGAACATGCAGACAGATATAACGAATAACCCGAAAGATTATACAGTGAGTAACTGGCAATATGGTGCTTTAAAATAAAACAGGATAGAGGGAAAGTGGAATGAAAAAGGTTTTTGCATTATTACTAACAAGCGTATTAGTTTTAGGTGCATGTTCTAACAGAGGAGCAGAACAGAAATCTGAAAAAGTAAGTGAAAACAAAGTACAGTATAAAAATAATACCGTCGTATTAAATCAAGCGGTCTTATATATTAAAGATACGTTTATTTTAAATAATCAAGATAACGGTAAAAAAGAAATTGTCTTCAAATATGAGGTAAAAAATAAGACAGATAAAGAGGAAATTACACCTAGTAATATATTTATTGTTTCTACACAAATAAAACAAGACAATGGTAATACTGTCGACAATCTAAACGTTGGAATGAGTCTTGTCTCAAACGGAAAATATAAAAAGTGGTTAGAACACTCGAATGATACTATCAAAAAAGGCAAAATTGCTAAAGGTATGTCAGGATATGAATTGAAAAATGATAAAAAAGTAACAGTGAAATTTACACAAGGCGCAGGTGGCAGAGAGTTAGGCAAAAAAGTCTATGATTTATCTAAACTTAAAACCGTAGATTATTCTACATCAGAGGAGGCGAATAATGCTTTACAATCAAGCGACGAAAATAACCAAACCGAAACAACTGATAGCGAAAATTCTGCTATCATGAATCCAGATACTTCAACACAAGTAAAAGAAAAAGTTAGTAATAATCATAATGACAACACAGCTAAAACAAATTCCCAAGTCGAAACTTCAAGTAATCAATCAAATAGTATGGCATCGCAACAAGTGAGTGAATCGAATCAAAATAAACCTATAACTCATGACGAGCTTCAAGTGGAAGATCCTTACACCCCTTCTTATGCTCAATATCAAGCAAACAAGAAGTTTTCAGATGATGTGAGAAGTAATCCGTCTAAATATGAGGGAGGTGGAATCGGAGGCGGGCCGGGCCTGGTTGTTAATGAAAACAAAACATATAACCAATATAAAGAGAGAGTTATAAAAGAGTATAAACAACTACAACCATAAATAACTGACTAACAAGAATAAGAGGTAACAACATAAAAATACAATAGTTTTTGATATTACAGTTACCAATAAAAATATTAGAGAGAAGGTAACACCGAATTCTAGTTGGTTTATTATTTATAACGTATATCAATTAGTTGATGGAGAGAAAGAATTTTAACTACTGAAGCTTCACCTATGCAAGACATTCATAGAACTTGCGTTAAGGAACCATTCAATAAAATCAGAAAAGGAAACTCCGGATGTGGAATAAAGGCTTATGAGTTAAAGAACAATAGTCCTGTTTATTTACAACCAATAAATAAAAGTGATAAAAAGATTGATGAAAGCAAATTGAAGTTCAATCTAGATGATTTAATAAAAGATACTTATTCGGATTTTAAAACGGTATCAAAATAAACGTAAAGCGGGATTTAGAACAAAAGCTGATGCAAAAGCACAGTCATTCGCAGAACAATATTAGTTAAGTATTATTGATAAAACATCTATTTAAAATATTTAGAACCAATTTTTACAACGCGTGTAAGTCTAATTAATTAGCAGCGTGTTTTTTATTTGAATATATATACTTGAATAGTAGTTTTAATAAGTTAAGAGAGTCTTTGACTATTCTTTTCCTGAAAATATTGAATATCCTTTATGTGTGATAACTCAAGATTAAATACTTTAATTGAGAATTATTAATCTAATTAAGAAAAGCATTCAACAAAGCATAAAGCGTTAAGTTTTATAAGGACGTGAAAATATCTTAAACTGTATTAATAATATAAAGATGGGTGGTATGAAAATGTTTATTAATCCTAATGAACTTGAATTAAGCAAAATGTATAAAACGTTGATAGGTACTGTAACGCCTAGACCTATAGCTTTCGTAACTTCTCAAGATGAAAATGGAAGATTAAACGCAGCACCATTTGCCTTCTTTAATATCGTCTGCCCTGATCCTCCAATGCTAATGATTTGTGTAGGTAAACAAAATGGTGCATTAAAGGACACGAGTTCTAATATTTCAATAACAAGGAATTCGTCGTTCATATTGTTGATGAATCGATTGTAAAAGAAGTGGTCAAAACAGGTGATAATTATCCTCATGAAATTAATGAGCTAGATGAAACAAACCTGACAACTACCCCGTCAAAAACAGTAAGCGTCCCAAGCGTTAAAGAAGCTAAAGTGCGTTATGAATGTGAGTTAGTGCATCATTTAGAATTAGGTGACAAGCAAAATGGAACGGATATGTTAATAGGGCAAGTTAAAGCAGTATATATAGATGATGCTATTTATGACCCTGAAAGTGCATATGTCAATGTTGAAAAGTTAAACCCTATCAGCCGTGTAGTCGGAGATCATTATGTAAGAATCGGTGAGTCTGTAAAAGAATTGCTTGATGAATAAACTGTTTAAAGATAAATATATGGCCTTGGAAATATTTCTTTTGATTATCTTTTTGAATTACAGGGAAAAATCTAGAAAAAGTTAACTCACGAAAGAGAAAGGACAGTCTGAATGAATACATTTTTCTTAGGTATGGAAGATGAACTTGTAATTGTAAAAGAAACTGCGACAGGTCAATATAAAGTAGATACGCGCTTAGAAGGAACGCATCCTGTTGACTTAGCTCAAAATCCAGCTTATCCAGAAGTATTATATTGTGCAACTTACGGAAACGGACTTTGGAAAAGCGAAGATAACGGAGATCACTGGAAAGCAATAGGACAAATGAACGCGTATCATGAAGCTACATTAGGAAAAGGTATTACCTCTGCTTATATGACTGCTGTGGCGATTAATCCACATAATCCAGAAATTTTATATGTGGGCACAGAACCAAGTGCTATCTATTTTTCAAAAGATGGTGGCCAAACATTTACGGAATTTAAAGAAGTACAACACTTACCTTCACAGCCTTTTTGGGAATTCCCTGCGAGACCATACACCAATCATGTGCAAGATTTAATGCCTAGCTCTAAAGACAGTCAAACACTGAATGTAGCTATTGAATTCGGTGCTTTCATTAATACTACAGATGGCGGTGAAACTTGGAATGATCGACCATTTTTCAGCCCTAAAGATATTCATGAAATGGTTACGCATTCTTCTGAGCCGGGTAAATTGTTCGCAGTATGTGGCGATGGCTTGGCGCTTGAGGGTCATTCATTTGCGGAGAGTGACAATGATGGAATGAGTTGGCAGTATTCCAGTAAAGGTTTGGATAAGCATCCTTATTTATATTCTATCGCAATTAATCCAGAGGACGCTTCAGATTTGTTAGTTGGTGCAGCCCAAAATGCCTTTGCAGCACATTACCAAGATGAGAAGAAAGAATATCCTCGCGCTACTATCTATCGCAGAAATCAAGATGGCAGTTGGAGTGAATGTGCCCAAGGTCTGCCTTATGCAGGAACTTATATGAATCAAATAGAAGCCGATTCAACTCATCCAGGTGCTTTCTATGCTCTGAATAATCACGGTTTGTTTCACTTAATTGATAATCGATGGCACCAATTAGAGCTGCATTGGAAAGATAAATACCTTGATCAGCATCCTACCTTTTTAAAAATACTAAATGGATAATTTGTTTTTCGAGAAAAAGTAATCGCAATAGGGTATCAAAACGAGCAATAGAATAAGGAAATGGATAGTTTCTAAAAATAAAAATACAAAAAGGTATACAAAACGAAAAAATAAGTGTAGTATTGAGGTTAAGTAATTATTGTTCGTGAAATTGATTTGAAGTTTTATTCGTATGAATTTGCTCCCATTGATTTTTATTAACAAGTTACAAATATTCGTGCAAAAGCACATGGAGGATTTTTATATGAATAACGGTACAGTTAAATGGTTTAACGCAGAAAAAGGTTTTGGATTTATCGAAAGAGAAAATGGTGACGACGTATTCGTACACTTCTCAGCAATCCAAGGCGACGGCTACAAAACTTTAGAAGAAGGCCAAAGCGTAGACTTCGACATCGTTGAAGGCGACCGTGGTGAACAAGCAGCTAACGTTGTAAAAATGTCATAATTTTTGCTTTAGCTGATGAATAGAAGCAGTGAGATAATCTACAAAGTTAGGTTATTTCACTGCTTTTTTGTATAATGAAATCAAATTCAGAAAGGGTGATTCAGTGCAGATATTCAGAGTGAGTTCTAATCCAAAAGTCAGTGCAGAATTTCTAGATAATCGACGTTTATCGAAGCAAGTATTAGAGCTTTATCAAATAATACGTGTATGTCTAGGTGAGTTGGGCGCTATCCAAACTGGAACTGGATATCGTAATCATCCCGTGGTAAAAGCCGTCTATAATGAGGGGAATCCCTATTTGTGGGGAGCCTTAGAAATTATGGATGCTATGAACTATGAACATTTGCGTAGAGGTGGCAATCATTCTGAACACTTTAAAAATGAATTAGCCGATCTGCATCAAATTGTTGAAGAAGCGGCTAAGGAACATCAATTTTCTCACGCTAAGTTGCCACCCTTTTATGTAGAAGGCAAGCGGTATATTGAAGGTGATGAAGCCTATGAACTATACCGAAAATTATTATATAAAAAATGGGAAAATGATAAAATACCGCCACGCTGCAATATTAATTTAAAAAATAAGGGCGGGAGACAGAAAAACTGAGACTCCCAATAAAAGTCTCAGTTAGGTTATTATTTTTTATCATTCAGCTTAGTAAGCAGCTTGATAATTTTTTTATTTTGATGAATAATTTCTTCGTTTTGTTTAATAAGTTTATCTGTTTGAGTATCTAACGGAGAATCAAGATTTTCTGGATGCGATTTCTCTGCATCTGAATTTGTACTCTTATTAAATTTACGATGCTCAATTGCTGATATCATTGTTTCTGTTGGTTCGTAGATGCCTTGAGATTCTAAGTAGCGTTTAATAATATCGTGAGATGCTTTGTTGTTAAAAGTTTCTGTTTCGTATTTGAATTGATTTAGCAGTTTTTTCTTCACCGAAACTGATTTTTCCTTATATTCTTTACGTTTTTTCACTGATAAAGTACGTAAGTATTCAGTTTCGAGGTTGGTGTTGTCAAAAATTCCCATGATGCGCCTCCGTAATTCAATTGTATAATTATTATACACTATCCATCGAATAGTCGGTAGATGCTTCATGATTAAAATATAGTTCTCAACAGGTAAGAACTTGCATTTAATTCAATTCATCCTGAAAAATAATTAATAAGATTAGTGCTGAGGATTATTTGTTGCAGCAGACTGTTTTTGTGTCTCCAAAGTGGTTTGCGTCTTGTTATTATCTAATGTTTTTTGCTTAACTAGAGTATTTCCGTAGTTATCATACATATGGTAAGAAGGTGGGACTTCAGTTCCTTTTTCAATATTCAATGATGATTGGTAAGCCGCTTCAGGTGGTCCTTCCATAACGTTGCCTTGCGGAATAATTCCATTAGCAACCGCATTATTATAAGCATTTAATTTTTCTATTTCAGAATAATTCCCGGTCATAATTTTATCCAGTTCTGCATGATTTGTAACTTTGCTGGTATCTATAGCTTCTTGATTGCTTAGGTAATTCCAATAATTATTATCAGATTTGGCAACGTTTTTATTATTTGCTACGTTTTCAATTGGAATCTTTTTGTTATCCTCTGGTTGCCTATTATCCTGCTTTTCTTTTTTCGTTTGAACATTTTTCTTCTCAGTATGTTTTTCTGTCTCTTGATTACCGCATGCTGAAAGCGCCAATGAACTCGCTACAAATAGGAACAAGAATTTTTTCATAAGCATTTTCCCCTTAATATTTATTTCTACACTTAAATTATACACTGTTATAATATTTTGTGGCACAAAAAATCGGAATTAAAAATTATTTTTAAATTCCGATAGATATACTTATTAATCTTTACATTAACTTAAGACTTATTGTTTATATTGATCATATTTTCCAGCATTGATGTCTGCTTCTCTTTCTTGGATTTTTTGATATACTTCAGGTCCATCATCTCCGTCATAATAACCTTGTTCGATAGCAGTTTTAGTTTGCATTTCTTGAGTAGATAAACCGCCATTATATTTTTTACGTAGCGCATTTACATATTCTTCTTCATTTTGTGCAGAATTTATTTCAGCATTAACATCTTCAGGTTGTTCGTTGTCAGCACTGCTTTGTTCGTAAACAGATTTTTCAGCACCGCTTTCGACACGTAATGAACTTTGATATGCAGCACTTGCAGGACCTTCCATTACATTTCCTTGTGGAATAACCCCATTAGCAACCGCACTATTGTAAGCTTGTATCTTATCAATTTCAGAATAATTTCCGAAAATCACCGATTCTAAAGTCACACGGTCTGTAATATTTGCGACATTAATTTGATTTTGTTCCGGTTGTGTTTCAGTTGTGTCTTTAGTTGATTCGGTTGTTTGGTTATTTTCATCATTTGAGGACTGTGCTTGATTATTATTATCTTCATTTTTTGGTTTTTTCTTACCCTTATCAGTCTTATCTTTTTTATCGTGAGTGTCAGAGGTTTTCTTTTCTTCGTTTTGATTCGATTTTTCCACATTACCGCAAGCGGCAAGCGTTATACAAGCTGCAAAAATAAAAAATAAAATCTTTTTCAAATTCCTATCTCCTTTAGAGTAAATGTATTACTACTAATATACTATGAAAGTGAGTAGTAAAGTATAAAAAATCGAACTTAAAAAATATTTTTAAGTTCGACATCCATTTAATAGAATTACAGATAAATATTTCCTTTTGCATATTGGTAAAGCCGTTTCTTATCAGGAATAAATAATGCCAGTACAGTGGCGACTCCAATTTTACCGCAAATCATTACGAGTATAATAATCGCTTTCGTAGCAGTATGATATTCAGTCGTGAAATCCATAGTTAAGCCGACTGTCCCAAAGGCGGAGACGACTTCAAAGATAACTTTGATAAAGGGTGTATTCTCGTTTAAAATACTGACGATAAAAGTAACGAGCAATACGAAAAGGCCGCTGACTGTAGTAACTGCCACTGCTCTTCCAATGATTCTAGGTTTGATTGTTCTATGGAAGATTACTGTATGATTTTCATTACGCAAGGCGCTGTACACAAACATGATTAAAACGATGAAAGTTGTGACTTTAATTCCGCCTGCCGCACTAAATGGCGCGCCACCGATAAACATGAGCACCATCATTAATAATGCAGTGGGTGTATGAATCAGCCCCAAGTCGACAGATTGAAAGCCTGCCGTTCTAGTAGTAACAGATTGGAAAAAAGAAGTGCCGATTTGTCCCCAAATATTAAAGGGCTTCAAAGTATTATTAAACTCTAAAATATAATAGAGTAGAGTGCCTCCGACAATCAATGCTAGAGTAGTAGACAGCACTACTTTGGTATGGAGTTTTAATTTAGACAGTCTTCTCGTTTGGATTAAATCTGACATTACTAAAGGTCCTAACCCGCCTAGGATAATTAATAAAGGGATCACTATATTGACTACAGGATCATCGTTGAATCCAATCATATTTTTAGAAAATAAGGCAAACCCCGCATTATTGAATGCTGATACAGAAGTAAATAAACTAATGTATATTCCTTTGCCAAATCCGTAACGCAGTATAAAAGATAAGGCCAGTAAAAGCATACCGATGAATTCTGAAGTCAAACTATAAACCACAAGCTGACGGATAAAACGGACCATGCCGCCTGGCTCATCAACGCTCCATGTGACCATAATAAGACGACGATCATGCAGTGAAATTCTGCGGTTGGCTATGATCAATGTCAGCGTTGTAATAGTTACAATTCCAAGGCCGCCGATTTGAATCAGCAACATAATAATCAAGTCGCCTAGCCAATTAAATTGGGTAGTGATATCTACTGTGGACAAACCTGTCACAGTAAATGCGCTGGATGCGACGAAAAATGCATCAATAAAGGGCGTAGGATGTTTGCCGGTGATAGGCAAATATAACAAGAACGCTCCAATGAGTGTGGTACTCAAGAATAATATAAGATACATTGAAAGAGGTTTCTTTAAGAAATCCACATGAACACCTTCTTAGCTAAATTATTCAACTATTATTAGTACTTTTAATACATTAGTTATTATACATATCTTTTGCGTATGTGCACCAATTTTATAAATGAACTTTTTAAAATTTTTCAAGTGAGAAAAAAGTTCTTTTCTCTACAATCGTGTATGAGGATCATTTCATGTATAATAAAATTAAGAAACTAAGAGTTAAAGGAGTTTAAAAATTGAAGAAGACACTTACCCCGATTATTATTATTGGTATTGTAATTGTAATTATTGGCGCAATGATGATTGGTCCCTATAATAAATTGGTTGGTTTAGATGAAGACACAGATAAAGCACTCTCTAATATTGACAACCAGCTTCAACGACGTGTGGACTTAATCCCTAACTTAGTCAATACAGTGAAAGGTTATACTAAGCATGAGGAAGATGTTTTTAAACAAGTCTCTGATGCACGCAGTAAATTAGCAGGTGCGGATTCTCCTAAGGAAAAGGCAGAAGCAAATGATGAAGTCAACTCTTCATTAAGCAGATTGCTCGCAATTAGTGAAAAATATCCTGATTTAAAAGCAGATAAACAATTCACTGGATTACGCGATGAATTAGCTGGGACAGAAAATAGAATTGCTGTTTCAAGAAAAGATTATAATGATTCTGTAAATGAATATAACCAAGCCATTCGACACTTCCCAACAACAGTCGTTGCTAAAATTTTCGGTTTTGATAAAAAAGAATATTTTAAAGCGGAAAAAGGTGCCGAAAAAGCTCCAAAAGTAGATTTCGGTACTGATAGTTCTCAATGATGAAACGCATAATCGGCTTTTTAGCTGTTATGTTTGTTGGGGTGCTGATAACAGCACAAAGTGTTTCGGCATCAGAAAAGTTTCCACCTTTAGAGAAACCTGTTTTTGTACAAGATCATGCGGATATCATTTCACAAAATGATAAAGACGATATTGTTAAAAAGGGTCAGAAATTACAAGATGGAACGGATGCAGATATTCTAGTAATGACTATGAAATCGATTGGAAATACACCAAGAGAAGATTATGCATATGAAGCGGGACGCCATTACAAAGTCGGTGATCAAAAACATAACCGAGGCGTTGTAATACTGGTGAATTTAGATAATGACAATGAAAATAACAATAGAGGTATACAAGTTGCTGTAGGTGATGGTCTAGAAGGTGTGCTTAACGATGCGAAAGTCGGATCCTTAATCGACGATAAATTTTCTCCGTATGCTAAAAAAGCTGCTAATACAGATGATAAGGCTGAAAAAAAGCAATATTACAGTCAAGGTATTACGAATTTGTATAATGCGATTTGGGATGAGATTGCTAAGGCATATGGCTATGATGGAAAAGAATTTAAGGAAGATACGCCTAAAGAAACAGATAACTCTGGCAGTGGCGGTTTTCTAGGTTCGTTCGGGTTCATATTTGTGATTATCATCATTATTTTGATTATCATCACCAGAAATGGCGGTGGCGGTCCTCCTAGAGGGGGAGGCCGTAGAAGAGACGACTCTGGAATGTGGTGGGTAGGACCCGGTTCTGGAGGTGGCTTTGGAAATGGTTCTTCCGGCGGTGGCTTTAGCGGAGGCGGCTTCGGTGGAGGAGGCGGCTTCTCAGGCGGCGGAGCTGGAAGAGGATTTTAAAGTAAAAAGGGAGTCGCAATTTAGCGTGCTCTCTTTTTTAATGTTAAAGTAGATTGGGAAGGAACGAGAATTATGTTCGCTAATTCTTCTTAAAAATAATTAATTTTGCGTAATGAAGTTGTGATTAATCGGCAAACTTTGTGGGACTGCTCTTGTATCTCTACAGAGCATCCGTTAATTTAGAATTAAGTCACTAAAGCAACATGAATAATACATTATTTATTGAGGTGGTTAGTATGGAAAAATTAACAGGAACAGGCAAAACAGGACCAATCTATCAATCAGAACAGCAGACAATTGTGAATATCGTCTTTAAAGCAGGAGAAACACTTCCTACTCATTCTGCACCGAATTGTGTAGTTGTAGTTCCAGTAAGAGGAACGATTCAATTTAGAGGCGAAGATTTTGATGAGCGCATTGCACCAGGTTCAGTTGTGCGGATAAACCCTGATGAAAAGCACAGTTTAGAAGCACTTACAGACGCAGAAGTAATGGTTATAAAATCGCATTTAGCTTAAAAGAGAAAAAATAAATGAAATCAACTTTTATGTATATAATAATTTTGTAAAAACTGTATTTATATTTTATCTATTATGATATACTAGAGGAAATCCTATCAACCTAATAAGAAATACTTTTTCGATGCGTCGAAAATGAAAATTATTGAATTTCTGATAAGGAAATACCTTTAAGTGAGGTTGTTGAATGTCATTTTATAAATTTATTATTACATTTATGGAAGACGATACACCATTTGGTCAATTAGCAGATTATATTACAAAAGATCACAATTTCCCAAAGGAAGAGACAAACGTCCAAAATATTTATGATTATGTACATGAGCATTATATGGAAAACCATCTTCTAGAATCCGCCAATAGAGCAATGAGTATATATGAAAAACATTAAATGTAACAAGTGCGAAGTATGTATGATGCTTGCACTTGTTTTTTTATAAATTTAAATCGAAAAAATTACGATTTATGGTTTACAAATAGGAGAATATACTGTAATATAAAACGTAACCGTTACGATTTGCGGTCACTTAATTACAACTTACTTTACTTAGTCAATTCGGTACACGGGAATGTGCCGAATTTTTTTATTACGCAGTCATTTTAATTGATATTTCAATACGTGTTAATCAGCAGGAATTTCTGTAATTAACACGACATTGCCTTGAACATCAAAATAGGCGACTTCGAAGTTACGCACGTCAACTAACCATAAATAAATACCTGAAGCTGCAGCCCGGTTGCAAAACTCTTTGAAAGTAAATTCCCCAGCTCGCGCCCCTTGCAGAACTTCAGTAAAGGTCTTTTTATCTGCATGATGTGGAAAAAGAACAGAAGTAGCATCTTCTTGAAGATAGATTTCGTCTCCTTCTGCATCTGTGAATATATAAAGTCCATTTTTTAGATGGTAAGTATACTTTACAACTCCGCAGTCTTTAAACTTCTTTAAAGTATTCGGGAAATCAGCAGTAGAAGTTTCATTCTTCAATGCTAGTTTTAAATTAAATTTTGTAAACTCCATATTTTCCCTCTTTTCACTATGAACTTAATAATTCACCTTTGCAGTCTTTTCAATAGGATAGATAAGCCAATGCTCATCTATATAGTGGTTATTATACTTACGTGAATTTGTTTCAAAACCAACTTTCGAAAATCCATATTCACTATAAAAGACCATAGCTCCAATATTATTAGAAGCCACAGGTGCTAAAATCTTTTCGATATTCATTTTAAGACAGAAATCCACAACTGAATCAAGTAAGTGTTCATCCAGATGATCAATATCTTTTACATACATATTCTCAATAATACTTTTATGTTTAGTGCCGATAATAATAGGGTGGAATAAAGTCAGTGCACCTACTAAAACATCATCTAAAAAGACGCCGAATAGATATTGAATCGTATTGTTTTCATCAAGCAGGTGTGCGAAATATTCTTCAGAGATTGTGTTTTCGTCGTAAATGGCCCAAGTATAAATATTTTTCTTATCTTGAGCAGCCTCTCTAAACAAGTTATATACATTTTTTAAGTCATCTGGTTTCAATAAGCGGATTTCTTTCATTTTTCACACTCCAAATTTCAAAATCGGATGAAATTATTTATTGTTTTAAGGCAATAGAATAACATCAATTAGTTAATTTTAATATTATAATAGGCTTATAAACAAATCAATGACAAATTCATGTACTTTTCAAAAAAGTTAAAAAGTTATATGAATGCCGAATTTGCTGTGTGAATGAGCAAAGAGAACTGCATTTCAAGCATTGTTCAATATACAAACCATTTAATAAATTTGATATAATAAATTGCATATGTATTTGAAAGAGGTTACAACTATGGAATGGCTAGGATTTCTAATACCTACTTTAGTATTGTTGATTGCAGTATTTTTCTTCATACTTATTATCTTTTTGGATAAATAGTGTTGAAAAAATAAGGGAAAGTTAAATAATAAGTGCGATTATTGAAAGTGAGGTATGTAGTATGAGTAAGGTGGATGTAGCAGTGACAATTGCTCCCTATGAGGGAGTAAATAAACAATTAAAAAATGACTTGATAAGAGAAAAAGCAAATATTGATATCATCGAACTGCGTATTGATCAACGCGAATCATTGGATTTTAAAGAGTTAGAAAAGCTATTGAAAGATTTAAAAACTATCGATATAAAGGCTAAGGTTTTAGTGACTTACCGCACTGCAGTTCAAGGTGGTAAAGGAAGTAAAAACGGCAAAGACTATTATGAATTTTTACAAAATCTTATCCAAATTGAAGGATACGATATGATAGACATCGAATGGGAGGAAACGCAATCTGAGACGTTGCTGCAATTGATCGCACAGGCGCAAGTAGCTGGATTAGAAGTCGTTTTATCACAGCATGATTTCGAGCAGACTCCTAATTTGGAAGCCTTAAAATTCACTTATTTTAAAATGAATAAATTAGGTGCAGATATATTGAAAATAGCAGTGATGCCTAAAGAAAGACAAGATGTCTTAAACTTATTAGAAGCACTTGCTACTTCTGCAGAAAGTGTACAAGCCAAATCAGTCGGTATCGCTATGTCTCACCTTGGATTGGTTTCTAGAACAGCACAAGGTGTGTTCGGAGGAGCTATCTCATACGGATGTTTAGGTGAACCGCAAGCACCTGGACAAATTCATGTACGCAAATTAAAAGAACTTTTGAATTTATACGAAATAAACAAATAATTTGAATAAAAACATTCGACAATCTATACTATAAATGATAATGATTATCATTAGATGAAAGGGAGTTAGACTGTGGAATTAAAAGATGCAATTACTTCAAGACGTAGTGTTAAAATATTTGACCATGATATGCAAATAGATGACGAAGCATTGTATGAAGCGCTCAAACTTTCTACAGATGCACCTAATCATGGTATGAGAGAGCCTTGGAGAATTGTGCATGTTTCCAAAGAACGATTAGGAGATATGAGTCGATCAGTTTCTCGCTTTGCTTTTAGAAACGAACCTGAGAAACAACAAAGTCATTTTGACGCCGTAACCAAACTCGGCGGATTATTAGTGATGATTGTCAAAAGAGATCCAAGACAAAAAGAAAATCTTGAAAATCATTTAGCGTTCGGAACTTATGCACAAAATCTGATGCTCTTATTGTATGAAGCGGGCATTGGTACATGTTGGAAATCTCCGGAATATATTTTCTCACCAAAAGTAAGAAAAGTATTAGGAGTCCAAGATGATGAAGATTTAGTTGGATTTTTATATTTAACAGATTTAGAAGGTAAAATACCTCCTAAAAAACCGCGTCATACAGAAAACTTTATTTCGGAATATTAATTGAAAACGGTCTGTGATTTACTTAGAAATCACAGACCGTTTTTGTTAATTGTAATTACTTGTTGAATGTTTCACTTAAGAAAGATTCCACTTGTTCAGGGGATTTAGCATTTGCGGAATGTAAGTGTGCAAGTTTATCTCCATATTGGAAAACAAGCAGACTTGGAATTCCCATTACTTCATTTTCTTGAGCAACTTCTTCTAATTCGTCTCGGTTAACTGAATACCATTTATAATCATCGTATTTTTTAACGATCGGGTCGATCCACATGTCCATAGCTTTGCAATCAGGACACCAACCTGCTTCGAATTTAACGATTACAGGTTGTTCGCTTTGAATCACTTTATCAAATTCTTCACGTGTTGTTATAGCTTCCATTACTAATTCTCTCCTTTAAAATTGCTTATACGCTTATTATAACTAATGATTTGCGAATCTAAAAAAATTTTAACCTATAAATTAAAGCGTTTTAATTGATAATTTGGTATATTATAAACAAAGTTAAAGGAGGTCAATGAATGTGATTAGATTTTATCAGTATCAAAATTGTACAACATGCAAGAAAGCAGCTAAATTTCTAGATGAATACGGTGTAAGTTACGAACCGATTGACATTGTAGAGCTTAATCCCAATAAAAGAGAGTTGCAAGACATGATTGATAAGACCGGTGTCGAAATTGACAAATTATTCAACAAGCGCGGAGGTAAATACCGCGAATTAGGCCTGAAAGACCGTTTAGATGATTTATCAGACGATGAAAAGCTAGATTTATTGGCTTCAGACGGTATGTTAGTGAAACGTCCATTAGCAATTTCAGGCGATAAAATAACGCTTGGATTCAATGAAAAAGAATACAAAGAAAAATGGGTAAACTAACTTAACTGTGACCCGTATTTGCATTCCTTTTAAGAACTCGATTAATTAAATTAACCAAAAAAATTTAAAACATAAAAGATGTCTATAAATAGTTGAATGAAAAGGTTTCATATGGCATCATTAAAGAGTATTCATTTATATTATAGGAGGGGATTCGTGTGGCAGTGCCAGAGGAATTGAAATATTCAAAAGAACATGAATGGGTTAAAGTTGAAGGCGATACAGTAACAATCGGTATTACTGAATACGCACAAGGTGAACTTGGCGATATCGTATTCGTTGAGTTACCAGAAACAGAAGATGATATTGAAGAGGGCGAATCTTTCGGTAGCGTAGAATCAGTTAAAACTGTATCTGAATTATATGCACCTGTTTCAGGCTCTGTAGTTGAAATTAATGAAGAATTAGAAGACAGCCCTGAATTCGTTAATGAATCACCATATGAAAAAGCATGGATGGTGAAAGTGAAATTAAATGATGAAAGTCAATTAGATGACTTATTATCAGCAGATCAATATAAAGAAATGATTGGTGAATAATTTATATTGAAAAAGCAACTCCAGGATACTTTGTATTTTGGGGTTATTTTTTTCGTGGAAATGGATATAACTAACTATATTAGTAAAGTGCAGTTACTTAACAGTTGAGTACATAATGCATTTGTTTCAAAACAATTTTCATGCAAAGCGATAAGTTTCTGCGTTACTATAGAATTATAAGTTTGATTAGCAAAATTTAATATTATTACGTATTTCTTAACTTAAGCACCACGTTTGCAAGTATTATGCAATGATATCACGAGAGTATTGGAGTGTAGTGAATATGGCATTGTTAGATAAAGTAATCGTTGTTGAAGGTAAGACAGATAAAAAGCGTGTTCAAGAGGTGATGAACGAACCAGTCCAAATCATTTGTACACACGGCACAATGGGGATTGATAAATTAGACGATATGATTGAATCCCTATATGAACGCCCAGTCTATATCCTCGTGGATGCAGATAAAGAAGGACAACGCATCCGCCAATGGTTTAAACATTATCTTTCAGAAAGCGAGCATATCTTTGTGGACAAAACCTATTGTGAAGTAGCTCGCTGTCCTAGACCTTACCTTGCTAGAGTGCTTAGAAAATATGGATTTAACGTAAAAGATGAAGCTCCTGTGAAAGGATTAGTTTATAGATGAGTACAAGCAAGACAACTAGAACAGATATTACCCAAAATTTTGATAAAGACAAACATCTGATATTTGGTTATACACCAATGTGCGGAACGTGCAAAATTTCCGAAAGAATGCTGGATATTGCAAATGATATATTGCAACTGCCAGTAGTCAAAGCGGACTTGAACTTTCATGCGGATTTCAGCGAGCAATATAAAATACAATCTGTTCCGGTAGTAATGTTGATGTCTAAAGATCAAGAAATAAAGCGAATTTACGCATTTCAATCTGTTCCATATTTATTAGAAAATTTAAAATAGTTATTGACTATCACAGAGTGAAGTGGTAGGATAAATATCAATTAAATAGTGTTATCTCTTATCAAGAGAGGTGGAGGGATGTGCCCTGCGAAACCCGGCAACCGTCTTATTAGAAATGGTGCCAATTCACAAAAAGTTGAACTGCTTTTGAAGATGAGAGAAAGAAATTTTAAATTGCTTTCTCTTTATCGCTTGAAGCGACGATAAGAGAAAGCATTTTTTAATGTGGTAATGTAAGCAAGGAAAGGGGAGTATAGGGTGATTCAACTCAAACAAATCGTCAAACGGTATAAGACGAAACATCAAGATGTACTAGCTGTCGATCATGTCGATTTAGATGTAGCAGAAGGTACGATTTACGGCGTTATCGGGTTTTCAGGCGCTGGTAAAAGTACGCTTGTCAGAATCTTAAATTATTTAGAAGAACCAACTTCAGGTGAAGTGATTATAGACGGAGAAGAATTGGGTAAGCTTTCTAAATCGCAGTTAAGAAAGAAACGTCAAAAAGTCAGCATGATTTTCCAGCATTTCAACCTATTATGGTCCAGAACAGTGTTGGATAACATTACGTTTCCATTGGAAATTGCAGGTGTTAAGCGCAACAAAGCTGTAGCCAGAGCCAAAGAATTAATTAATTTGGTAGGTTTAAGCGGACGTGAAAAGGCCTATCCTTCTGAATTATCTGGAGGTCAAAAACAAAGAGTCGGTATTGCGCGTGCATTAGCGAATGATCCAAAAGTCTTGTTATGTGATGAAGCAACAAGTGCATTAGACCCGCAAACAACGGATGAAATTTTAGAACTACTTTTAAAAATTAGAAAAGAAGAAGATTTAACGATTGTTATCATTACGCATGAGATGAACGTTATCCGTCAAATCTGTGATGAAGTTGCAGTGATGGAAAATGGACGTGTAATTGAGCGCGGTAATGTGAAAGAAGTATTTGAGAATCCGCAACATCAAGTCACTAAACGTTTTGTGAAAGAAGGTTTAAATGACGAATTCGACGAATCTATTGAAGAATTAATTCCGGCAGCGGAAGATGGTTATATCCTCAGATTTAACTTTGCGGGAGAAGAAACAACTGAACCTCTCGTATCCTATATCACGCAGCAATATGATTTAAATGTCAACATCTTAGAAGCAAATATTCGTCATTCTAAAAATGGACCGGTTGGTTTCTTGATTGTACATATTGCAGGATTGAAAACTGAATATTTTGATGAGTTCAAAAACGAATTGGAAAAACGCAGTGTGAACGTGGAGGTGGTACGTCATGGATAAATCATTCAGCGATATACTTCAAGAAATGATTACAATGCCGAACGTTCAATGGGATCAAGTATGGCAAGCTTCAATTGAAACGCTTTATATGACGGCAATTTCTACGGTATTTGCATTTATCATCGGTTTAATTTTAGGGGTTCTCTTATTTTTAACTGCTAAAAGCAAATCACCTGTAGCTAAAGTGTTCTACCAAATTGTTTCGTTTATTGTTAACTTGTTCAGAGCGATTCCTTTCATCATTTTAATCTTATTATTAATTCCATTTACAAGTTTGATTTTAGGAACTATCAGCGGACCAACAGGTGCATTGCCGGCATTAGTAATCGGTGCAGCACCATTCTATGCACGATTAGTAGAAATTGCGTTCAAAGAGATTAATAAAGGTGTGATTGAAGCAGCACGTTCTATGGGAGCTGATACTTGGACAATTATCAGAAAAGTGTTAATTCCAGAAGCACGTCCAGCTTTAATTTCAGGTATCACAGTAACAGCAATCGCTTTAGTAGGATCTACAGCAGTTGCTGGTGTAATCGGTGCCGGAGGTCTAGGTAACTTGGCCTACTTAACAGGATTTACTAGAAACCAAAATGATGTCATTTTAGTTTCAACTATCCTTATTTTAGTATTTGTGTTCATCATCCAATACGTGGGTGACTGGGCTACTAATAAAATAGACAAACGTTAATATTGATTTCAAAAAAGGGGTAAAGCAAATGAAAAAAATTATTAGTATTTTAGCAGTTTTAGTATTAACAGCAGCTTTAGCAGCTTGTGGCAACAAAGATAAATCAGACAGCGATTCGAAAACAATCACAGTAGGCGCATCTCCTGCACCGCATGCTGAAATTTTAGAAAAAGCTAAACCAATCTTGAAAAAAGAAGGTTATGACTTAAAAATCAAAACAATCAACGACTATACTACACCGAATAAATTGGTAGATAATGGCGAATTAGATGCTAACTTCTTCCAACATACACCTTACTTGAACACTGAAAAGAAAAGTAAAGGTTACAAACTTGTATCAGTAGGTAACGTACACTTAGAACCAATGGCTGTATATTCTAAAAAATATAAAAGCTTAAAAGATCTTCCAAAAGGCGCAACAGTTTATGTTTCCAACAACCCTGCTGAAGAAGGACGTTTCTTGAAATTCTTCGTAGATGACGGCTTAATCAAGTTGAAAAAAGGTGTTAAAATTCAAGATGCTAAATTCAGCGATATTGTAGAAAACAAAAAAGATATCAAATTCAATAACAAACAATCAGCAGAGTACTTACCAAAAATCTATCAAAACCAAGATGTTGATGCAGCAATTATCAACTCTAACTTTGCAATCGAACAACATTTAAGTCCTAAAAAAGACTCAATTGCACTTGAAAAACCAGAAGGTAACCCATATGCAAACTTAGTTGCTGTTAAAGATGGCGACCAAAAAGAGAAAAAAATCAAAGCTTTAATCAAAGCATTGCAATCTAAAGAAATCAAAGATTACATCAATAAAAAATATGATGGTGCTGTAATTCCAGCAGAATAACAGTATGTTTTTAATAAAACCCTGTAAATTCAACGTTTACGGGGTTTTTATTTGTTTAAAAACAATTAAAAAGGGCGGAAAAAGGACCGTTTGTCGATTTTTTTATAATAAGAAGTATAGTTTTTGTTTTACTTAAATTTGTCAATATTATTATTGTGACAGAAATATTGGTAATGATAATTTGATGCTAGAAAATGAGAATCAACAAGAATTTTTTTAGTGAATTAAATCACGAAATTGTATCAATTCAATAGTGATTCCTAGATTAGAATTCTTTTAATTTAGGTGCTCAAAAGGTTTATTAAAGGGGTCAATTGCGTTATAATTTATAAATGTATCAATGTAGTGCTATTTTGACTACAGATTAAAATTATTATAAACTAGTATATGAAATACTATTTATGTTTACGGAGGGACTTTTAATGCCATCAACATTGGAGATTAAAGACTTACACGTGTCTATTGAGGATAAAGAAATCTTAAAAGGCGTTAATTTAACAATTAACACTGGAGAAATTCATGCAGTTATGGGACCAAACGGAACTGGTAAATCTACATTATCAGCAGCTATCATGGGTCACCCTGCATACACTGTTACACAAGGTGAAGTATTACTTGACGGTGTAAATGTTTTAGAATTAGAAGTAGATGAACGTGCTAAAGCAGGTTTATTCTTAGCAATGCAATATCCATCAGAAATTACTGGTGTAACGAATGCAGACTTCATGCGTTCAGCTATCAATGCGAAACGTGAAGAAGGTAAAGAAATCAACTTAATGCAATTCATTAAGAAATTAGATAAAGAGATGGAATTCTTGGATATGGATCCAAACATGGCACAACGTTACCTTAACGAAGGATTCTCTGGCGGTGAGAAAAAACGTAACGAAATCTTACAACTTATGATGTTGCAACCTAAATTTGCAATCCTTGATGAAATCGACTCTGGTTTAGACATCGACGCATTGAAAGTTGTATCTAAAGGTATCAACGAAATGCGTGGCGATGACTTCGGTTCATTAATTATTACGCACTACCAACGCTTATTAAATTACATCACTCCAGACTTCGTACACGTTATGTACAATGGTAAAATCGTGAAAACAGGCGGAGAAGAATTAGCACAACGTCTTGAAAGCGAAGGTTACGAATGGGTTAAAGAAGAATTCAGTGAAGCATAAGTTTTATGCACATTGATAATGACAACAGATTAAATGTTATAAGTATCGTTAGGAGGAAATGAAGTTATGACGACTGAAACTTTGAACATTTCTGAAGCAGAACTTGTTGAATATTCACAAGCCCACAATGAACCTTCTTGCATGACAGATTTACGTAAAGAAGCATTGAAACTTACTGAAACTTTGGAAATGCCAAAACCAGATAAAACAAAAATCGATAAATGGGATTTCGACTCATTTAAACAATTAGAAACAACTTCTGATAAATATAAAGACATTAAAGATGTACCAGATTCAATTGAAAAAGTAATTGATGTGGAAAAATCAGAAAACTTGATTATCCAACACAACAACACATTAGCTTTTTCCCGTGTGTCTGAATCAGCACAAAAAGACGGCGTAATTATTGAAGGCTTAGCAGATGCCTTAATTAACCACGGCGACTTAGTTCAAAAATACTTGATGCAAGATGCAGTAACTGTAGACGAACATCGTTTAACTGCTTTGCACACAGCATTGATCAATGGCGGCGTATTTGTTTACGTACCTAAAAATGTTGTAGTTGAACATCCAATTCAATATGTAGTATTGCATGACGATGAAAACGCTAGTTTCTTCAACCACGTGATTATTGCTACTGAACAAAGTGCAGAAGTCACTTACGTTGAAAACTATCTTTCAGATGTCAGCGGCGAAGGTAATCAACTTAACATTGTCTCAGAAGTAATTGCAGGAGCAAATTCTACTATTACTTATGGTGCAGTTGATTACTTAGATAAAGGTTTCACAGGTCATATTATTCGTCGCGGTATTACTGAAGCAGATGCTTCAATCAACTGGGCGCTTGGCTTAATGAACGAAGGCGACCAAATTATTGATAATACTACAAACTTGATTGGCGATCGTTCTACAAGTGAATTGAAATCAGTAGCTGTAGGTACAGGAAGCCAAAAAGCAAACGTAACTTCTAAAATCGTTCAATATGGTGTTGAAACTGACGGCTACATTTTAAAACATGGTGTAGTTGAAGACAGCGCAACAATTATCTTTAATGGTATTGGATACATCAAGCATGGCGGTTCTAAATCAGTTGCAAACCAAGAATCTCGTGTCTTAATGCTTTCTGAAAAAGCACGTGGTGACGCGAATCCAATTCTTTTAATTGATGAAGATGATGTTGAAGCAGGTCACGCAGCTTCAATCGGCCGTGTTGATGAAGAACAACTTTACTACTTGATGAGTCGCGGAATTTCTAAACACGAAGCAGAACGTTTAGTTATTCATGGATTCTTAGATCCAGTAGTAAGAGAATTACCAATTGAAGATGTTAAACGTCAATTAAGAGAAGTTATTGAATTAAAAGTAGCAAAATAAGAGAGATAAGCTAGGCAGGAGAGAATGAGAAAAGGGGTTGCTTCAAGCTTGCAATATCCATTTTAAATGGATGGAGCTGTTTCAGCCTTCTTGTCTGTACTCTTCTTCAACACGAAGATTTCCCAGAAAGCAATTCATTGAAATCCTGTCAGCTACTATTTTGCACGACAAGTGATTATTAATGAAGAAAGGTCTGAGGATAAAGTGGCCGATACACTCAATGTTAATGAAATTATAGAAGATTTTCCGATTTTAAAAGAGCAAGTAAACGGCAAACGCTTGGCTTATTTAGATACAACGGCAACAAGTCAGAAGCCGCTTCAAGTCATTGAAGCAATTGACGATTATTATAAACGCTATAATTCCAATGTTCACCGTGGTGTGCACACACTCGGTTCTTTAGCAACAGACGGATACGAAGGTGCACGTGAAACAGTAAGACGTTTCATTAATGCACGTTACTTCGAAGAAATCATTTTCACACGAGGTACTACAGCTTCTATTAATTTAGTGGCACGCAGTTACGGTGATGCGAACATTTCAGAAGGCGATGAAATCGTGGTAACTGAAATGGAACATCACGCTAACATTGTACCTTGGCAAGAACTGGCACATCGTAAAAATGCGACATTAAAATTCATACCGATGACTGAAACGGGTGAATTGAATATTGAAGATGTGAAAGCGACAATTAATGATAAAACAAAAATTGTAGCGGTAGCACATGTGTCAAACGTTTTAGGAACAATCAATGATGTCAAAGAAATAGCGAAAGTTGCACATGAACATGGTGCGATTATCAGTGTAGACGGTGCACAATCTGCACCACATATGAAACTGGATATGCAAGATTTAGACGTTGACTTCTACAGCTTCAGCGGTCACAAAATGTTAGGTCCGACTGGTATTGGTGTCCTATATGGTAAACGTGATTTGTTGAAGAACATGGAGCCGATTGAATATGGTGGCGATATGATTGACTTTGTAGGCAAATACGATGCGACTTGGACAGATTTACCAGTTAAATTTGAAGCGGGTACACCGTTAATTGCACAAGCAATCGGTTTAGCAGAAGCTATCAAATATCTTGAGAATATCGGTTTTGACGCTATTCATGCGCATGAAAAAGAATTAACTGAATATGCATATGAACAAATGTCTCAAGTTGAAGACTTAGAAATTTACGGACCTCCGAAAGACAGACGTGCGGGCGTAATTACTTTCAACATTAAAGATATTCATCCGCATGATGTTGCTACAGCACTAGATACTGAAGGTGTTGCGGTACGGGCAGGCCACCACTGTGCGCAACCGCTAATGAAATGGTTGGGCCAATCTTCAACAGCGAGAGCAAGTTTCTATATCTATAATACGAAAGAAGACATTGATCAACTTGTATATGCTTTGAAACAAACGAAGGAGTTTTTCTCATATGAATTTTAATAATTTAGATCAGTTATACAGATCTGTAATTATGGACCATTATAAAAACCCTAGAAACAAAGGCAAATTGGATAACGGCTCTCTTACTGTTGATATGAACAACCCAACTTGCGGAGACCGTATTCATCTTACTTTCGATATTGAAGACGGCGTTATTCAAGATGCAAAATTTGATGGAGAAGGCTGTTCAATCTCTATGTCTAGTGCTTCTATGATGACTGAAGCTGTAAAAGGACACTCATTAAAAGAAGCGCTAGAAATGAGTCAAGAATTCTCTAAAATGATGCTCGGCGAAGATTATGAATTAACAGAAGATATGGGCGACATTGAAGCACTTCATGGTGTCTCTCAATTCCCAGCTCGTATCAAATGTGCAACACTTGCATGGAAAGCTTTAGAAAAAGGAACTGTAGAACGTGAAGGTAAAGCAGAGCCAAATTCTAGCGAAGATGCAAATTAAGTCAGTATATAACGGGTAAAATATAAACAACCGGTTTATAAGGTTTCGAATGGACCGGTTAAATGATAAGCTAGTAACATCGAGTATTATCTTAGAGCAGATAATACGATAGCAGATAAGTCAACTTATCGTAAATCAACAAGATGCTCTATTAAATTGAAAGATTGTCACGTGTAAATTATATCGTGTTGATTATATAAAAGGAGTGATTGAAATGGCTAAACAAGCACCTGATGTTGGGGATTACAAATATGGTTTCCACGACGAAGATGTTTCCATTTTCAGATCAGAACGCGGATTAACAGAAAATATCGTAACTGAAATTTCTAAAATGAAAGAAGAACCTCAATGGATGCTAGACTTCCGTCTAAAAGCTTTGAAGTTATTCTATAAAATGCCGATGCCACAATGGGGCGGCGACTTGTCAGAATTAAACTTTGACGACATCACTTATTATGTTAAACCTTCAGAACATGCAGAACGTTCTTGGGATGAAGTACCTGAAGAAATCAAACGTACTTTCGACCGTTTAGGTATCCCTGAAGCAGAACAAAAATACCTTGCTGGTGTTTCTGCGCAATACGAATCTGAAGTCGTTTATCAAAATATGGAGCAAGAATTAGAAGAAAAAGGTGTTATCTTTAAAGATACTGACTCTGCATTGAGAGAACATGAAGAATTATTCAAAGAATATTTCGCATCAGTTGTTCCTGCTGGCGATAATAAATTCGCTGCATTAAACTCAGCAGTTTGGTCAGGTGGTTCATTCATCTACGTACCAAAAAATATTAAATTAGATACACCATTACAAGCATACTTCCGTATCAACTCAGAAAACATGGGTCAATTCGAACGTACATTGATTATTGCTGATGAAGGAGCGTCTGTAAACTATGTTGAAGGATGTACAGCTCCTGTTTATACAACAAACTCTTTACACTCAGCTGTAGTTGAAATCTTTGTACACAAAGATGCTCATGTGCGTTATACTACAATTCAAAACTGGGCTAACAACGTTTATAACTTAGTTACTAAACGTACAATGGTTCATGAGAATGGTAATATGGAATGGGTTGACGGTAACTTAGGTTCTAAATTGACAATGAAATACCCTAACTGTGTATTAGCAGGCGAAGGTGCTAAAGGCAGCACACTTTCAATTGCATTAGCAGGTAAAGGTCAAGTACAAGATGCCGGCGCTAAAATGATTCACTTAGCACCTAACACATCTTCTACTATCGTTTCTAAATCAATTTCTAAAGATGGCGGTAAAGTTGTTTATCGCGGTATCGTTAAATTCGGTCGTAAAGCCAAAGGTGCACGTGCGAACATCGAATGTGATACGTTAATCTTAGATAACAAATCAACTTCAGATACTATTCCTTATAATGAAATCATGAACGATGACATTTCATTAGAACACGAAGCTAAAGTATCTAAAGTATCAGAAGAACAACTCTTCTACTTGATGAGTCGCGGTATTTCAGAAGAAGAAGCTACTGAAATGATCGTAATGGGCTTCATCGAACCATTTACTAAAGAACTACCAATGGAATATGCAGTAGAAATGAACCGTTTGATTAAATTCGAAATGGAAGGTAGTATCGGATAGCCTTCAGAGGCGTGGTTGAGCCATTCTTGAAGTCGAAAAAGGGCTATTGATACCATTTTGATACCATTTACTCATCAAATATGGCTATCGCATCATGCTTTTTCTGGGTGTATAAATGGCTGTAAGTGCCCATCGTTTCAGTGATTTGAGCGTGTCTCATAAGTGACTGTAAAACGAAAATATCTACACCGTTATTTGCAAGATAAGATGCGTAAGAATGTCTCAGCGTGTGTATGTTATAGTGTGGAAAAGCCTTTTGAAATTTTTTATGAACATGGCTATAATGTTTAGGTGCTATTCCACCGAAAATGAAATAGCTGCGTTCATCAAAATACTTGTTAGCTGCTTTTTCGCGTTGGTAACGTTCAGCTAACATTTCATTAATAAAATTAGGTAGTGGAACAATATCTTCTGAACTGTCAGTTTTCGGACGTGGATATATTGTTCTGTTGGAGATGTCCATAGTTTTGTCTATGGATATCTCTTTTTTATATTTATTATAATCTGTCCATACTAAAGCCATAGCTTCTCCAATTCTCAATCCAGTATAGAACATGAGCTTAAACAATTCTTGATAATCTTGTTCTTCTACTTCTTTCACACGCTCATCAAATTCTTCTCTCAACATGTATTTCGGTTTAGTTTTTATGCGCGGAATTGGCTTGATAGAAATAGTAGGGTCAGTACGTAAACCAAAGTATTTTTTAGCGTAATTGATGACTACTTTGAAACCAGACCATATTGTGCGTGCTGTGTTAGTGGAAGGGATATTATCCATTAAATATTTGCGGAACTCTTGGCATTGATTCTGCGTAATTTTATTCATATTAATATGTCCGAACTTATCTTTAAAGTGCCGATTATATTCATTTATTTTGCGTTTTTTAGTTTTAGGTCTTAGATCACTATGTTCTAAGTAATGATTAAATACATAATCAAATGTATTTGAATCGCTATAACCTTCATTTATATCGTTTAAAAAAGCAGCTTCTGCATACTTAGCTTCTCTTTTAGTGTTATATCCTCGTTTCATTTTGCGTTTATTGTTACCATAAACATCTTTATATCTGACGGAAAAATACCATTTGTTTGTACTATCGTCTTTATATACTGGCATTTTTACTCATTCCTCCTCAAAAAAGGTAAAAAAATAATAAGGGTACGGTGGGTGTACCCATGTAATAGTTTAAAACTATATATAGAGTGATAACTCATAGAAATATGTTATAATTAAAGAAAAAGTAGGTGATGGTTTGGCTCAAGTAATTACAAGTTTGATACTTACCGGATTTTTGGGTTATATTCCTTATAAATACTTAGTTTTAATCGGTTTGGTAAGTGAAGATAAGCAAACAATTAATGCCCCAATATTATTATTATTTTCAGTTGAGACAATAATAATTTGGTGTACAGCATTTGCTGTTGTATATGGAAATATAGACATATCCAATCTATACACGTCTGAATTCATTACCCTAATAAAATTATCTATTGTTTTTACACTATTGTTTATATTAGTAATATTTATCTTTAATCCATTAATTATCAATTCTATAATCAAACTGGTTAACATCACTCGTATGAAGTTCAAACTAGACAAAATGAGTATTCTTGATAAAAGAGATGAATTATTTAATAACAATCGCAAACCGGTTTTTATAGTCATAAGAGATTTTGAAAACAAAATTCTTAATGAAGGAGAGTTAATAACTTATAATTCCTCAGGTAGTGATTTTGATTTACTAGAAATAAAACCTCAAAAATTTAAAGTTTCTAATTTGCCATATGAAGACGATTACTACACAACTCATACCATTATTGATTTAAAGCAAAAAGTGAAATTAGAGTTGTATTTAATGAAAATAAGCTAACCTTTATTTTTATTAGCTTTTTCTTCTAAAATAGATTTGAGCTTACCCGAAGATTCCTCTTTTTCAAAACTTTTATTTAATGGGTTACTTCGCTTAACACCTTTATTTTTCATATAGTCTTCAATGTCTTTGCCTTGGTTATAACCTTTCATAATCTACCTCCTTACAACGTCTACTTATGTAGGCGTTTTATTATTACAATGAATTATTATTCGTTTTATTATCACTATCGATTTTTTGTTCAATTAAATTTAGACATTTTTTTGTGTGGTATGAAGATAAATCTTTAGGTAACTCATAAGTGAATAATTGATTTCCATTTGTTAAAACTTCATAAATGATACTTGTTCTTTTGATCTTACAATTGATTATTTTCATGTTGTTGTCCCCTTTGTTTAAAATAACTTCTGACTAGCTGTAACATGTGGAAAAAATAGGGCAAGTGAATGCCCTAAAAATTATTTTTCACTTTTACGCATTACAGGGTGTATAAAACTACTTTCTGCATGCATTTCGATATTGTCGCCATCAGGTAGTGTATATAATGCATCTTGATTCATTTCTCTTATTGTATCTTTATCCCATCTGCTACTCATTACCATTTTTTCTTCGTCTTTCATTCCGTCGTTCAGAGGATAATATACGTATATATCTGCACTATTTACATCGATTTTAGATTTCTTTAGCGCATATAACGCTTCAGATGTTCCCATTCTAAACCCTTTTGAGGTCATCTTTTCAGATAAATTTTCTTTGCCTTTTAGTTCAATAGTTACATCCGACGCTCCCACGCCAAAATCAACATTTTTAACATCTGCAGAATGCACTCCTTTTTTCAACTGCTTATTTAGCTTTTCTTCATCTGTCAGAGGTTTTTTAGTTTCTTCTTTCTTGTTAGTATCTTTTTTAGTATCTTGTTTACTTTCTTTCTTCTCTTGTTTGGTAGCAGTTTCTTTTTTAGCATCTTCTGTTTCTGTATTTTCGGAATCAGTAAAAATGCTCCAGATGCCACCAATAAGTATTAATATTATAATCCCACTCCAAATTTTGTGCTTTTTAATCCAACCGATAACTTTGTTATCTTCATTATTAGACGGTTCAAACTTTTGTGGGTTAAATTCATGTATAATTTTTCTTTTTTCTTCCACTGATTTTTTCTTATACTCTTTTTTCTGCTCTTTTGTTAATGTTCTTAAATAATCCCCTTCCACCTTAGTTTCCTTAAATGTAAGTATGTCTTGCTTTCCCATTTTACATTCTCCTTAATAATAATTTTTTATATTAAAGCTCCACGAGAGCGCTGTTAATCGAATATTTGGTAATTATAGATAACTTTACCTATAACTTCTATTTCATCAATTGAATCTAACTCATAAGAATTAGTCTTGAACTCATCAGAATAACTTACTGGATCTAAATGTAGCTTTGTTTCAGTGCGCCTAACGCGTTTGACAGTGTATTCTCCACCGATGCGTAAGACTAAAATATCGTTACTATTTAATTTGTAATCTTGATTGATTCTATAATCGTGTACGACTATATATGAACCATTGGCAAGGATTTTATTCATACTGTCTCCATTGATTTGTAAAGCAATACATTCGCTTGGTTTGCGTCCGTTAAATATTGAAGAAGGAACTTTAATAGTAGAGGATTCAACTGCCACTTCTTCAAAATTACCAGCAGAAACCTTACCGTAATATGAAAGTTCAACATCTTGTTCGAATTTAGGTAAAGCTACACTATCAATTTCTCCCAAAAGATACCCTTTAGAAACATTAAATAAATCGGAAATCTTTTCTACCATGCCCATTCTAGGTTCATTTTTGCCACTTTCCCACATTCTTATTGTACCTTCAGAAACATCTAGTTTTTTTGCCATTTCAACTTTTGAAAGTTTGTTTTTTAGTCTGATTTCTTTGATGGAATTTTTGAAAGCCATTTTAATTTCCCTCCTTATATGTGATGTTTTGTTACTTATTATTATACTATGAAAAATCATAATTACAATAGTTAAAATACGTTATTTCGAAATTTATTTACGAAAAAATCGAAAGTTTTTACAAAAAATACTTGAAAACGTATTTTAAGTACGATATACTTTAGTCAGAGCTTGAGAGAAAGAGGTGACAAACATGACAGAACTTACATTGAAAGAATGGAGATCTAGAAAAAATTATACACAACAAGAACTAGCTAAAGTTATTGGTATTTCTCCTTCAACATATAATATTTGGGAAAATAATCCTGAAATAATTAAACCGAAAGATGCGTTTAAAATAGCAAATGCACTTAACGTATCTATTAATGAGATTATTTTTTTAAAAGAACAATCGTATTTTAAATACGTTTTAGTGGGAGAGAAACAAAAAGCATCAAATTAATAGGAGGGAAACATATGCAAGATTTACAAGAAATCAAAATTGAAAATAATTCGGAATTAGGGCCAGTCGTTTCTAGTCGAATAGTAGCTAAAGAATTAAATCGTAGACATGACAATGTTAAGAGAGATTTAGAACAAATTTTAATGTCCTCAAATGTGAGTACATTAATCTTTCCTAGTAACTACAAAGATTCACGAGGTAGAAAACAAAAAGAATATCTACTTACTAAAGATGGTTTCACTTTATACATGTTCAATATTCAGGGTCATAACGATTTTAAAATGGCATACATCAACAAATTTAACGAAATGGAAAACGCGCTTCAAAACAGATTGCCAGGAACTTATAAAGAAGCATTGATTGAATTGTTAGAAACAGTTGAACGCAATGAACAATTAGAGCTCGAAAACAACATGCAGAAACAAAAGATAGCGGAATATGAACCTAAAGCTTCTTATCTAGACGCAATTTTGAACAACAAAAGTTTAGTGACAGTAGGTCAGATTGCGAAGGACTATGGTATGTCGGCTCAAGCACTTAATAAATTACTGCATAAATTAAAAGTACAGTACAAACAATCTGGACAATGGTTACTTTACTCGAATTTACATGATGAAGGATATACGCATTCATCAACTACAGAAATCGAGCATAAAGACGGCAGCACGTCAGTACGTATGAATACTAAATGGACGCAAAAGGGCAGACTGTTTATTTATGACTTGCTCAAAGACAACAATATCCTGCCCACAATCGAGCGAAATTAAAGGAGGTGAAACAAATGAAGAAAATTGAAGGTATGACAGTGAATCTAGATTTAAAACTTAAAAACCGCAATGATCTCGAAGAATTGCTGGAAACAATTCAAAAAGACATTGCAGCTTTGAAAGATGATTTTGAAAGATTGAATCAATTTAAAATCAAATTTGATTTAGAACAATCTCAGAAGAACATTTCGGACAAGTAGCTTTATGCTTTCTGAATTTAAGTGTCACTTTCTTCTCACAGTCGGGACACTTCATGGTTTTATCAAAATTAGCTATTTGTTTATTCAAAGCTTTTTTGAAAGCCTTGTCGAAATTCTTCTCATCAAAATCAATAGAAATACCTGACTTTTTACCCAAAGGCAGCACCTCCTTTCAGTAGGAGATGAAATTAGTATACCAAAACCCACAATCGAGCGAACAAATTAAAGGAGGAAACGGAATGAGCAAATTTAAATTAAACAAAGAAATAATAGAGTGTCATCAAGATTACAAAGATATTTTGTATAAACACGCATTAGAAATTTATAAAGATTCTATTGATAGTGCAGAAACCTACGGAGAGGCTTACAAGATAATTAAAGACATCGAATTTAAAGTTAAACAGGAACCAGAACTAGTAGATTTTCTTCCAATTTACGAATTAGCTCTTGTTATTTTAGAACAAAGAATGCGTGCTACTTCTATTAAAAAGTAACACGCAAATAGTATTAATCCTTAGATAAATCTTCTGGGAAAATACCTTGGCTAGCTAAACGACGCATTTGTGCTTCTTGTGACATATCTTTATTGACTCTATCGATATCACTGATAACTCTTCTTTTTAATCTTTCGTCATCAGTATATAGAGAAAATAATTTAGATAGCGCTACTGCAAGATTTACATTGTCAACGCCGTTATCCTTTAAAACTTGATCTATCTCATCAAATTTTAATTCGTATTTATCTTGGCTCATAGTTTTTTTCACCACCCACTATCGCAGTAGCGATACCAACATTATACACGAAAGGAGTCGCTATTATGATCATCAATTATTTAACTATAAAAGATATACAGATGTTGGCAGGTATTAGTAAAAGTAAAGCTTCTACCATTGTAAGGGAGTTGAACAGTGAACTTGAAGAAGAAGGATTTATTGCAATTAGAGGGAAGGTTCCTATCCAATTAGTGAGAGAAAAATTCCCATATTGTGATTTGTCGGATGAAGCAATTCGAGAATTAAAAGAAACCAGTATTTAAACAGGAGTTGAAATTATGAAATCATTCTGGATAACATATGCGTTTTGTTTTGTAAGCACAGTCATACTGACACTTATCACACAAGATCTCATTATATCATCAGCGTGGTCATTGCTTTTATCGTTAGTAGTTTATCTGTTCTTTGATATCTGGTACTTCGAAGAAGATGAAGAAGAAAATGCGGTTGATGGAGAAGAATACATTACGATTTTGACAATTAAACATTAAAAAGACTGAAAGCAAGAGCAATTGCTGACAGTCAGAGTAAGTGTTTATTAATTATTCATAACTTAAATATACACAGAATAGGGGTGTTTCGTCAAATGTCCAAAGAAACAGTGACTTACCTAATCAAGCGAAAAGGTATTGATGATGATGATTTATATATCACTAATAGACCTAGTGAGAATGTACCTACTATTAGATATTCAACTGACAAACGTGACGCTAAACATTTTGATGGCTTAGACAAAACTTCAATAGATATGACAAAACATGTAGCAATTAAAAAGACTGTTACAGAAACGACTAAATATGAGGAGGTAGGACTTGATGACTGAGCAAACATTATTTAATCAACTTAACCAAAAAGATGTAAACGATCATGTAGAAAAGAAAAACGGACTTACTTATTTAGCGTGGTCATATGCTCATCAAGAATTAAAAAAGATTGACCCTGAATACACAATTAAAACTCATGAATTCCCCCACCCCGATGTAGCTAGAGATGACTATTTTGTGCCTTACCTTTCTACACCAGAGGGCTACTTCGTACAAGTATCAGTTACAGTCAAAGGTCATACAGAGACAGAATGGTTGCCAGTATTGGACTTTAGAAACAAATCGTTAGCAAAAGGTAGCGCAACTACATTCGATATCAATAAAGCGCAGAAACGTTGTTTTGTAAAAGCTGCTGCACTACATGGACTAGGCCTTTACATTTACAACGGTGAAGAAGTACCAAGTGCAAGCGATAACGATATTACAGAATTAGAAGAACGTATCAACCAATTTGTAACGTTATCACAAGAAAAAGGTAGAGACGCAACATTAGATAAAACAATGCGTTGGTTAGGTATTCAAAACATTAACAAAGTTACTAAAAAAGATATTGCAGTAGCTCATCAAAAATTAGACGCCGGACTAAAACAATTAGACAAGGAGAATAATAATGACTAACTTAACTATTTTAACGGGACGTATCACTAAAGATTTGGAACTAAAACAAGCAGGTCAAACACAGGTAACTAATTTTTCACTGGCAGTAGATAATCCATTCAAAAGAGATGACACTTCATTCTTTGACATTGCAGCATTTGGTAAAACTGCTCAACTACTCACTGACTATTGTGGTAAAGGAAGCAAAATTTTAATCGAAGGGCAATTGAAACAAGATAGATTTCAAGATAAAGAAGGCAACAATCGTTCAGTAGTACGAGTGATTGCGAACAGAATTGAATTCTTAGATAGCAAAGGCAGTAAACAACAAAACAATCAACCTCAACAGCAACGAGGACAAGCACCAGCAGGCAATAACCCGTTTGCAAATGCTAACGACGATATTTCAGAATCGGAACTTCCTTTCTGATTGGACTGATTTAAGTGGCTAATATCAAATCATACATCCAACAAGATGATGGCACAATAACTGCCGTCATCGAGGGTGTAACTTTAGAAAACAAAGATTTCTTACTGTTAGATAACGGACTAGAAGTTGAATGTGAAGTTAAAGCTATCGATCCATTCCTAATCACAGATAAACAGCGCAAAAAGATATTCGCCTTATGTAACGACATAGAAGCACACACAGGGCAACCACGTGACTATATGCGGTATATGTTCATGGATTACGTATCAGTCCTTTACGGCTATGATATGACCCTCTCATTGAGTGACTGCACAAGAAGCCAAGCGAAACAAATTATAGAGGTCATTATAGACTGGGTTTTCTATAACGATATTCCACTCAACCATAAAACAAGCGACCTCATGAAAGAGGATAAAGCCTTTCTTTACTGGTCAACGGTCAATCGAAACTGTGTTATATGCGGAAAACGTGGAGAGCTTGCTCATCACAAAGCAATCGGAAGAGGTGCTAATCGTAAGAAAATGGGCCACTACGGTTACGAAGTGCTGTGTCTTTGTAGAGAACATCATCAGTCACAGCATGACATGGGTGTTAACAGTTTCGATAAGCTACATCAACTAGAAAATTCTTGGATTCCAGTAGACCGACGATTAAACAAAATGTTGAAAGGAGGAAAGATGAATGATAACAAATGATATTCCTTTATATTTTTCACCGCAACTAGCTAAAGAAATAGGTCTTAAAGAAGCTATTTTATATGAATACATCAAAATATGTATCTCCACAGAGAACAAGAATGGTTGGACTAGATTACCATATTATCAAATACAAAACAGATTAACATTTATGAGTGAAAAATCAATAACAAGATGTGTCAACAACTTATGTAATCAAAAATTGATTTGTAAAGGACAATTTGGAGTTACCGGTTTAAATAGATCTAACTGGTATGCACTTCGAGAAAATACAACAGAAAGGGCATAACTAAATGGATAACAGACTTCAAATTAAAAGTGTTATTAAGAGCTTTAGCGGTAGAGAAAATATTATTCCAATACCAGTTGTATATATTGAATTGTTAGGAGATTATCATATTGCTGCATTCTTAAATCAATTAATTTACTGGTCCGATAAGACGAAAAGGAAAGACGGTTACTTCTATAAATCATATAAAGAATGGAAAGAAGAACTTTTTCTATCTCGTTATCAAATTGATAAGAGCATTGATAAATTAAAAGAAATAGGTTTAATAAAAACATCATTAAAGAAAGCTAATGGCGCACCTACTTTACACTATAAAGTTGATATGGACAGATTGACCGAGTGGATTTGCGAAAAACTAACAAATGGAAATGCTAAAAACTCGCAAATGGAATTGTCAAAAACTGACAAATCTTTAACAGAGATTACTACAGAGATTACTACAGATAGTGTAAGTGAGTCATTTCAATATATTAGTAATCACTTAGAAATAATACAAAGTCCTTTAAAGATACAAGAGATAGAAGAGTTAATCAAAGACTTAGGTAATGAAGCATTAGACATAGTAAAAGTAGCTACTGATTATACAAGAGATAACAACAAAGGTATTAACTACTTAATCAAAGTATTAACTAATTGGATTAAAGAAGGTGTAGATACTAAAGAGAAAGCAGAGAACAAAGTTAAACCTAAGACTAAAAAACAAAATAGCAATATAGATGGAATGCTAGATGACTTAGTAGGGAGTGATAGCTAATGACTATGACTAAAGAAAAGGCTGCAGAGATAATCAAGTTCGCCAATAACATTTACGAAATGAATTTTGATAGAGAGAAAGCAAAGTTATGGTTAGACATGCTAAGTGAGAACGGGGATTACGAGCCTACTATGCACACTTTAAAGAAATACATCAAAGATGGTAATCCTTATCCACCTAAGATACCGAACATCATGCGTAGTTACCCTAAACAACTAGAACATAAGGTTGATGAAAAGACAAAGGAACATCAAAGCAAAATGGCGAATGATCCAAAGTATCGAGAGGAACGAGCAAAAGCATTACAAACTTTAAGAAATAAAATGAGAGAGTTCGGGGGCGAGAATTATGTATAACATCAATGAGATAGAAAGCACTATTGTTGCGAGCCTATTAAAAAAGCCGGACCTTCTCCAAAAGTTAAGAGTAAAACCCGACATGTTCACAAATGTTGGTTACTCCTATTTTATCACATTCATCTTAGAAAAAGGAAGCGTGGAATTAAATGAGTTATTTATCAAAAGTGCTAAAGACAAAGGTTTTATCAGCAACGACGAACTAGCACATCTTTACAATACTGATTTTATCGGAGTGGGTTACTTCGAATCATATCAAGACGACATCATACACGCTTATCAACGCAGAGAATCGGAACGGCTAGCCAACATGTATCAACAAGATGATACGACAAGCATAAGAGAACTGATAGATAACTTACAGGCAATCGAATTATTAGATAAAACGGAAGATACAGGAACGAAAGAATATGTAAACGAATTGATTGAGGAAATTTATAGTGATGCACCGAATAACAAAATTAAAACGGGCTTTCCACTTATGGATTATAAAATCGGAGGTTTTGAGCCAAGCCAATTGGTCGTCATCGCAGCGCGTCCGTCAGTCGGAAAAACTGCATTCGCATTGAACCTCTTATGGAATGTCGCTAAGAGTGGTTATCAAACAACATTCTTCTCTATTGAAACGACCGGTAAAAATGTTTTGCAAAGAATGCTCGCCAGCATTTGCAAAATCGAGTTAACGAAAATTAAAGAGGTATCAAACTTAACTGTCGATGACATAACCAACCTTACTAAAGGCTTGGACGACATCATGCACAATAATGTGAATATTGTCGCTAAGAGTAGTATAACGACCCAAGATGTGAGAGCGCAAGCGATGAAACAAACAGATAAACCACAAGTCATATTTATCGACTATCTCCAATTAATGCAGACCGACGCAAAGATAGATAGACGGGTGGCAATAGAAAGAATCTCACGCGATCTAAAAATCATAGCAAACGAGACAGACGCAATCATCGTAATCTTGTCTCAATTAAGTCGTGGTGTTGAGTCACGTAATGACAAACGGCCGATGTTATCAGATATGAAAGAGTCCGGCGGTATCGAGGCAGACGCTTCAATAGCAATGCTGCTTTATCGTGAAGATTATTACGACAAAGATATTGAAGAAGAGGAAGGCAAGTCCACAGTCGAATGTAATATCGCCAAGAATAAAGACGGCGAAACAGGCGTAATCGAATTTGATTTCTATAAACGTATACAGAGGTTTTACACATGACATTTCCGACATTCAGATTACAAGAATTACTAGGCAATATGTTCAGAAACGAATACAAGAACGACCCGGTTATACAAAAACATATTTTAGAGCTGGGTTGGGCGATAGACAGATTAATTAAAAGAAATGAAATCACACCATTCGATGATTATGAAGTTGTTATGAAGAAAGCATTAAAAGAAATGGATTGGAGTGCTGTAAATGGAACGCAGAGAAGAGAAGGCTAGAATACGATACACCATAGATTTCGAAAAGAAAATTCCATTGAATTTAAAACCGGACGAGACGGTTGATGACTACATCGAGGAAATCGCAGACGACATATTTTATAACACAGATGACTGGTTAGACGGCGATGTAAGAGACGTCGACCACATAAGGGGGATATAAGCATGGCAATAGTTTATTACAATGACAGACCATTTACATTATCAGAGGAAAAAGTCAAGCATGCACATAATATAGGCTTGAATATGATTACTATTCAATATCGTTTAGATGAAGGTTGGGGGTTAGATGATGCTATTTCATTATCTCCTGAGTATGTAATGAAAAATAGCGTGATATGTGCAGCATTTATCTTGCCGGAAGTCAGTTACTACTTACCGCTTGAAACATTAGAAGATAACGCAATCAAAAGTTTAACGGCGTTCAGAAAAAGAATAGAGAACAATAAAAGCATAGATGGCTTATTAAAAGAAAACAATCTTTATTTTGTAGACAGAAACTCACGTACTGAATACGACTTGGCACTTGAAGATGTAATGCGCAGAAAAAGAGCAGAAGAACGGTCAAGAGAACGTAAGAAGGCCGAAAAACCGTGGCTATACGATGGCACACCGCAATGTGTGAAGCCTAGCAAATGGTACAAGCATTTAGCAGAAAACGACATATTTATTAAGGTGGTGCAGTAAATGATTAAAATTCATGAACTCAATCAAAGTGATCGTATCATTATTTACAACTATAAAGGCATGAACATTGCAGACGGTGGACATTGTGCGACAGTCATTGACTTATCTAAAAAGAATTTTGAATATGATACGGCAATTGTGAGAACGGACGGACAAGAAAAGGTTTTAGAACTTACTGATGAAGATTATTTCGACAAGTTGCCTATCAGTTATAAGAAGATGGAAAGCAAAAGCATACATTCTCCGTGTATAAAGGGACTTAAAATAACACTGCCGTTGGAAAGTGATAGAACACCATCACATTATGCCGGTACAGATAATGTAGATGTTATTGAATTTACGCGTCAACAATTTACTAAAGATGAGTGGATTGCATCAATGAAGTTTAATATCATCAAATACGCTACAAGGCTAGGTCGTAAAGACGCATTAGACAAAGAGCTGGATAAGATTATCGATTATGCGCAAAGACTCAAGGAGGGGCTGGCACATGAGTAAAGTTTATATGGCACACTCGATTGCGACGACCGGAGAATTCAATCATTCAATCGAAACGGCGAAGAAAATAAAAGCATTAGGTTACGAAGTATATGCACTGGCATTGAACAATGCGATCAATGATAAGTCCAACAATCCGACACCAACAGATATTTACAACAGTGATGTGTCTGAAATCTTGAGCAGCGATTATGTGGTTGTGAATGTCAACGGCGGTACACAGGACGGTACCGTATCAGAAATCGGATTGGTTGCGGGACTGAATGAATGTGGACGAGATATTCCGATTATCGCCTACACAAGCAACAAACGCTTACTGCAACCGCAATTTTATCAAGGTATCGCCAGTGCTTCTGCAAATCATTTAGTACTCGGCATGATAGAGAAGTGGGGAATTTTCGTAGGGTCTGAAAAAGAAATGTTAGGACATTTGAGTTTCTTATGAGAGAACTTACAAACGGAATTAAACAGCGTTTCAAACTGAATACGGTAGGACGTTCACCAAGCGACATACAGCGTGATTTAGAGCAGATAGGCGTAAAGGGATTCGTAGTACACATGAGTCCCTACACGCGTCACTGTGTTAGCAGATAGAGCAGAATATGAAAGTAACAGGAGGAAATGGAATGACAGATAAAGAACTTGCAGACAAATACCGCAAAGCGTATTACGAATTACTTGATGATATTAAGATGTATCGCAGCGACTGGTCAGAGTTAGAGAATTATATCAGATTGAAAATAGAGTGGAATCCGAGCAACAGTCAATACAAAAATGTACAACATGAAATGGATCGAATTAAGGGAGGAATTGTGGAATGAAACCACGTGATTACGAAACTGCTTGGCAAAGACTAAAGGACCATATGTTAGCAGAATATGTGAAGACACACAAGGAAACAAAAAGAGTCATTAAACCTAATAATCAGTACCACTTATTCCAAGTAGCAAATGCAATGGTTGCTAAAGATGAATTTCGGAAGCTATTAACACATATGGATAACCTAGACGGCACACATGAGTTCAGTAATTTAAAGCATGATTTAGAGAGGGGCAGTGAGTGATGGATATAAAGAATAATTTGAAATACTACATTAAGTTACGCAGTGTCACTCAAACACAGATTGTGGAAGCGACAGGAATAACAAGACCTACATTATTGAAGTTGATAAAAGAAGAAGGCGGAACGTCAATAGGAGTCATGTTGAAATTATGCGATTACTTCAATATTACGCCTAATGAGTTTCTAGGGATAGAAGATAAAAAGACAATCCAAGTAGCACAGAAGATTGATGAAATTGTAGAACTAATCAAGGAGGAAAATATTAATGAATAATTTAATCAAACAAGTAGAACAATGGAGTAAAGATAAAGGATTAGATAAAGGTAATCCGGACAGACAAGCACTTAAATTCTATGAAGAAGCCGGGGAAGTAGCAGCAGCATTATCACGTGGGCAATCAGAAGCATTGAAAGACGGTATAGGCGACACAGTAGTTACGCTTATCATTCTTGCACAACAACATGGTATGACGTTAGAAGAATGCTTGCAGTTTGCTTATGACGAGATTGCTGGACGTAAAGGTAAGATGATCAACGGAACATTTGTTAAGGAATCAGATTTATAAATTGCTTGGCGATTCGTCCGCCTTGCTCTTAAGGAGGTAAGATAATGAAATTCGGTCAAAATCTTAAACGTATTAGAAAACGCATGAATATGACTCAAGAGGAATTAGCCACAAAAATGGAAATTTCACGGTCTTATTTAAGTGATATTGAAAATAGAAGGACAAACCTTAGCATAAAAACAGTTAAGAAATTAGCGGACAGTTTAGGACTATCAGTCAATGATTTATTTAATGATGAAACAACTTTTGAGGAGAAAGATAAATGAAAAATTTTAAACATACATTAATCAGAAACTTACTTATTATTGGTGCGTGGGAGTTAGGGAAGTATTTAGGTGAGCAATTGATTATCTATGCTAACCGTAATGATGAGGTGGAAGCACCTGCAGACTTTAATATACACGATCACATGCACCTTAACGATTTAAAAGCAGAGGTGAGTGAGTAATGGTTTTGATAAAAATAATTTCTATAATCCTTCTATTTTTCTTGTGGGCTTATATTCTTTATAGATGGATAAAGTCTGAAAGAGAATTAGATAAATATAAAGAAGAAACTCAATATTATCGAGAAGAAAAAATAAGAGCTGAAAATGCTTTGCATGAATATTTAAAATCTAAAGAATCAATAATACATGGAACATTAATAAATACATCAAAACATAAGATTAGCGAAAGACATAAAATTGACCCATCTAGTTGGTTAGATAAACAAAAAGAAAATGGATTAATACCAATCAAACAATCATTTGTATTAAAAAGTAAAAATGGTAGATATTTTCAAGATGTAGTTAAGATGTATGTAAACAACGAAAACCTAATAGAAAAAGTAATGCAAACTACTGATGATATTTCGAAAGCAAAGGAATATCGTACACATAGAGAAGCTAGCGAAGAAGCGACAAAGTACGATCTTAAAGTTTTAGCACTTAATACTTATGTAAAGGAGTTGTAGCATATGTGGATAGCCCTAACAATACTCTTTGCTCTCCTTTCACTTGTGCTTAATATGGCGAATAGAGAGTTGAATCGTGAATTAAAGATACAGAAATATATTATACGGACGCTGACTAAAAGAAATGATGATGCAGATATTAATAACCATAAACATCTAAATAACTCAAAGGAAGTGGATAAATGAGTTACGCAAACAGAGGCAAGTGGTTAGAATCAGTAATCACGCATGTAAATCAGATATATGAGATGAACAACAAAGCAATCATACGTAAGGTGCCGACAGATATTAATTACAACACACGCACAGGCAAAGCATTCTTTAAAGCTAAAGGTATGGTGGACTTCGTAGGTATCAGTAACGGCAAGATGATAGCCTTTGATACTAAGAATACTAAAGGTAAGAGCATTCCATTCAATAACATACAACCGCACCAAGTAGATTACTTACAGAAAATTAAAGCACATGGCGGTGCAGCATTCTTACTTATCTATTTTGAACGTTATCAAGAGTTATACGCATTGGATATTGATGAATATGTAGGATTAGAAGAAACGTTGGATAGAAAAAGTGTTCCGTATAGTTACTTTGAAAATATAGATCCAGTACAAAGTAGAAACGGTATAGCATTTGATTACTTAGATATTATGTGAATAAGGACCGTAACGATAGATTTTATAAAAAAATAGCTGGAGGTTTCTCATGAAGTTAGGCAGTGCAGATATTAAGAAGCTAGAAGAGTTGTGGGTTTACCATGAAGAGTTGAAAGGACAACTTGCATATAGAAGATATGAATTACTATATCAACCTAGTGATAAGAATGTAGGAGGTGGTAAATCTAACTTGCCGGGCAAGCCAGTAGAGCAGGAAGTTATTAAACTTAATAAGGACAACCTGTATAGAAACTTAACTGAATCAATCATGGCAGTTGAAGATGTGTATAGGAAAGCAACTAAGGAACAGAAGCTGATAGCACAATATCGCTATTGGGAAAAAGACCTTGCTATATATGAATGGCCGGACATTGCTCATGAGATAACTAAACAGAGAGAGGACGATAAAATTATCAGTAAAGACGCAGCGCTAAGAATGCGTAATAAGATGATGAGAGAGACAGCTAAAAAGATAGGCTGGGTTACAAAAGAGTAACCGCACTTTCGAGGTTGTAGAAGTGCGGTGTGTCAATAGCTTATTATGATAGTATAGGTTTTTACCTAGAGAAATAAAACAGGACGTGTCATTCTAAGATATGCATTTGATTAGATGCACGGTTCTTCAAACATACTATATTATACGAGGCACGTTACTTTTGTAGCGTGTCTTTTTGTATGCACCTATTTAATCTACCCACATAATAAGGACACACATATTAAAGGACACTACTTGTTAAGGTGCGGTGATTAAAGGTCTCTACATTCAAGAGTACCCTTTTAGGTCATACACTTTGAGTGTAGGCTTTAAAGGTCAATGCTTGAAGCAGAAGATTAACATACAACATTCATCATTCATTCTATTAACTTAAAAGGTTTCATTAGTTTAAGAGATTAATCGAAACAACAATTATTATTTATTATCAATTTGTTTGTTGTTTATTTGTTGTTTGTTATTTGTTAAGTGTTTCATTAATCATAAACTTTAGAGATCAATTTGCATTTGATTGATGAAACATTTTCTAAAGTGAAAGACAAAATGATTTGAGATTATAATTTCTTATTTTGTTTTGTCTTTTATTTTTTATTCTTAAATTGATTTGAGTTTCTTTGTTAAGAAATGAAAGATGAAAAGTTAATTGAAAGAAGTTGAAATGAATTTGAGTAATTTCAAAGTTCCAAAAGTTAGATTAGGAAACAGAACTTATAGTCAAAGCGAGCTACAAGACTATAGGAAAGCCAATACACAAAGGTATAACCAAGAGGTTAGGCACAATAAGCACAATAGTGAGTATACAGCATTCTACAATAGCACACAGTGGCGTAAACTACGTCAACAGGTGTTAATGCGTGATAACTATCTTTGCCAACATTGCTTGGCTGAAGGCGTTGTGAATGACAAGAATTTAATTGTCCATCACAAGATTGAATTGAAACGGGATTGGTCGAAAAGACTGGATATGGATAATTTAGAGGCAGTATGTTTTAGCTGCCACAATAAAATTCACGGCAGATAAAATTTTGAAGTTTTATTTTTTGAAATTATTTTTTGGAAAAATATTTTTTGCGGGGTGAAGAAAAACCGGGTGGGTGTTGAGAGAACGCTGAAAACGAGCCGGCCTTAATTTCGCCCGATTTCCCGAAACTGACCGTTGTAATATTACAAAAAGGAGGTGGTCAGATGGCTAGACCACGCAAATTGAATCTTCAAAAGCAGGGACACCGTACCAAAGAAGAGCTACAAGAAGCCGAAAATGTAGAAAACGGACTTTATGAGTTCGAACAGATTAATACGGAAAATCTGCCGGAAGATTTAACCGAAGGTGCTGCTAAGGAATGGTTACGCGTTGTCCCTCTCTTACAACAATTGCCGATTGCTGAACTAGATTATGGTTTAATTAAAAAATATTGCCAGTTAGTCGACATCAGCGATGAAGCATATCAAGAAATGCAACAAGTGGGGACGTATCAACCAGATAATCACCGAAAAACTGGACCATATGTCACATTCATGGATACGACAAGGGAGATTATAAGCATATGCGGCAAGTTAGGAATGACAATTGACAGCCGTATGCGTTTAGTTGTCCCTGTTGAAAAGGATAAAGCTAAATCAGTTTACGATGAGTTTGGTGTTGATGAAGATGACTAATGTTAAAATACCCAAAGCATATGAAAATCTTCTCAATATACCGAATGAATTAAGAGATGACGCATACAAATATTGCGTTATGGTTCTGTCCGGTGCATACATTACATGTAAGGACACTAGACTTGCTTGTATTCGTCATTTAAAAGACATACAACGTTCATTAGAAAATGATAAATGGAATTATACCTATAAGCCTAAACGTGCTAAAAAGGTCATTAAATTCATGGAGACATTACCCGATACAAAAGGTAAAATTCATAAACTAACTTTGTTCCAAAAATTCATAGTTGCCAGTGTCAGAGGTTGGTTCACTAAAGATAAAGATATGTTGAGATTTAAAAAAGCGTTTATCTCAATGGCTAGAAAGGGCGGTAAAAAATTGCCTGGTTATATAGAAATATATAACTGTAATCGGGGAAAATCGGTAGAAATCTAAAGAAGTAGTTATATATGATAGTCTGAACGAATGTTGTGAGGAATTAGGTTTATGCAATACGTCTCCAATGACTTATAAATTGTTAAAAACTAATGAGCCTTACAAATTAACACCTTATGCGCTAAGAGATAGAAAAAGATTGAAAGAATTAGAAGGACTTACTTTAGAATATTTAGACAATACCGAGGTAACTAAATAGATTAAAAAATATTTAGTACCGTAGAGCATAGGAGTTGAACCTATGCTTTTTGTTTGGTCAAAAAGTATAGAATATAATACTTCCACGAGGTCCCGACATCTTAACAAAGCAAAGATGAAAATATATGCCGAACTTACTGGCGACAGTAAGAAGTAGATGATAAAAAACTTCTACGATAACAAATTGAAATCCCTTTTAGTAAGTGGGCTTGTCCTTTATTCATTTTTATTCGATAGAGAACCGGCAGAAGGTAGACAAATCTTTTGTGCAGCTAATGACAAGAAACAAGCAAGCGTTGTATTCAACATGGTAACCAAACAACTCATGCATTTAGTATCGAAAGTACCAGAGTTGAAGAAAGATGTGAAAAAAGTACGTGAGTTGCTTAATAACTTGCGTGATGACTCTTTCGTTATGCCACTTTCACGTGATACAAGTGCCGTCGATGGTTTCGAACCGTTCCTAGCTGTTATTGATGAATATCATGCAGCTAAGACTGATGAAATGGTAGAACTTATTCAATCCGGTCAAGGTAACTTATATCAATCACTTATATTCATCATCAGTACCGCAGGGTTTAACTTAAATTCACCGATGTTTGTAAATGAATGGCCTTACGCCAAAGATATTTTAGCTGAAGTTTATGAAGACCCAGAATACTTTGCAATCATCTATGAACAAGATTCGGAAGATGAATGGCAAGATAAAACAACATGGGCCAAATCTAATCCGTTAATCAATGAATCAGACGAATTGAAAGAACAAATCGAAGAATATTTAGAAAAACGTGTAGCAGAAGCTAACAAAAAAGGTTCTATGTTCAAAGTTCTTGTTAAAAACTTTAATTATTGGTTGCAAGCAAGTACAGAGTCTTACTTAGATTTCAATGATTGGAAGAAAAACGAAACAGACTTTGATATACACGGTTCGAAAACTTATATCGGTTTAGACTTATCGCGTGCTGATGACTTAACCGCAGTATCGTTCATTCATCTTGATGAAGGTAACCAGCAATATTATGTAACCAGTCACTCATTTGTTGCTACAAAAGGTGGATTGGAAGGCAAGATTGATAGAGACTTTATCGATTACAGACAACTTGCAGAAAATGGTTATTGTACAATCACTGATTTGCAAAGCGGGATTATCAATACCGACCAAGTTTTGAATTACATCGAAGATTATATCAATCAATACAATTTAGATGTGCAAGCGGTATGTTACGACCCTTATTCAATACATGGCGTTATTGCAGAGATTGAACGTCGTGACTGGCCGTATGAATTAGTGGAAATCAGACAAGGACCGCAAACGTTATCCAATCCGATATTGGATTTCAGATTAAAAGTGATTAATGGAGAGATTAAACATCACAAAAACCCATTGCTAGACATTGCAATTAAAAATGCAGTGGCTAAAGATACTAATGACTCATTAATGATTGAGAAGAAAATGAACAGAGAAAAGATAGACCCATTAATGAGTTCAATATTCGCTTACGTGATAGCGAGCGAACATGAATGGAACACAGAAACTTTAATGCCGCTATTTTTATAAGGGAGGTGCAGCGATGAAAAAATTCTTATATGCGCTTGTAGTCATACTGTTATTCGTTGCGGGGTTAATAGGGCTATTCTACGGCTTGTTTATACTTTGGCAACCTTTAGCTTATATCATTGGCGGATTGTTGCTCATTGGTCTCTCTGGCGTTTTAAATCAAGCATATGATAATACCTCTATGAGTCGGAAAGGGGGTGACAGTTAATGCCGTTACTTGATTTAGGATTTACAAGCAAGCAGGAAAAGATGAATAGAGATTTAGAGCGACTGTTGTATTGGCAAGAACATGGTACACATGCCAGCTATGTTGGTATAAATGCGTTGCGTAACAGTGATGTATTTACTGCGACACGTATTATATCTGCAGACATTGCAAGTACCAAGTTGAAAGTTAAAGGTCACGAAACAAATACAGTGATGGACCAAATACTGGATCTATTTAATAACAATCCGTATTCGGACTTACCGGGTTGGCACTTTAAGTTTATAATCATCGCGAATATGCTGCTTAACGGTCAATCTTTTGTTGAAATTGTGCGTGACAAAAATGATTTTCCCGTTGGATTCCACTTCTTACATAACGACTTAGTAGGAATTGAGGAAAAAGACGGTGAAATTATTTACAACGTAAGTGAAGATGTGGAGGGTAATGCCGTTAAGATAACAAGTGATGATATATTACATTTCAGATATATCACATTAGATGGATATGTAGGATACAGTCCGTTGTATGCACTAGCACATGAGATTGGCATTTCTCAAGGTTCTAAGAGCTTCCTGCGTAACTTCTTCGATAATGGTGGGACTTCGACATCAGTATTGAAGTATAGAAAAGGGCAAATCAACGCTGAACAATTAAGAGACTTGAAAAAGAATTTCTCAGAAAGCCAATTAAAAAACAATGGTGGCTTAGTTGCTATCGACGACACAATGGAATTCAGCAGATTGCAAATTCCTACCGAAGTATTGAACTTCTTAAATAGTTATAAGTTCAGTACATCTCAAGTTGCTAAAGCATTCGGTTTGCCGGTATCTAAACTAGGTATTGAAACAGTCAATACATCTATTACACAAGCAAACTTAGAGTATTTGCAAAGTACATTAGACCCAATATTCAAAATGATGATTGCAGAGCTTGAGACGAAGATATTCAAGTTTATCGATTCTGGATATGAATTAGAGTTTGACTCATCACGTCTTATTGATATTGACCCAGAACTACAATTACAACGTATTACTGAATTGCATGGTAAAGGGATTATATCGACAGACGAGGCAAGAAGTGTATTTGGTTATCAACCTATTGAACATGGTGAGCAACCATTGGTTGACCTTAACAGAGCGCCTCTTAACACATTAGAAAATTATCAAAAATCAAAAATTGACAAAGAAGTCGAAAAGAACTCCATTAAGGGAGGTGATGAGTATGACGAACAGTAATGTTGACACTGGACAACAAGACATGGTTGTTGAAGGGTATGCAATTATCTTTAATTCAATGAGTGATGACTTGGGTGGGTTCAGAGAAATTGTAGCGCCTAACGCCTTAGATGGTGTAGATGTAAGTGACGTCAAATGTTTAATCAATCACGATTTCAGCTATGTTATAGGTCGAACACAAGCAGGAACGCTTGAGTTACAAGTGGATGAAAAAGGATTGTACTTTAAATGCCACTTACCTAACACATCTTATGCCAGAGATATTTATGAAAATATTAAAGCGGGCAATGTAAACCAGTGTAGTTTCTTCTACACATTACCACCTAACGACGCAGCAGCTCGCACATTTCAAAACATTGATAATGAGTACGTTCAAACCATAAATAAAATCGATGAACTTATTGAGGTCAGTATTGTTACAGTGCCGGCCTACAAAGATACATCGGTTGAAGTCGGTCAACGTGCAAAAGATTTAAAGAAATTTAAACAGTTGGAACAAATGAAAATCGCGTTAGACATAGAAAGCCTTCGTTTTGAAACGTAAGGCTATTTTTTATGCACAAATTTAACAAGGAGTGATATTGCATGGCCAATTTAGATGAGCGCAAAAAAGAAATTGCTAGTTTGATTTCTAAAGCGCAAGAAGCAGTCGAAAAGGGCGACCTCGAAACTGCTCGTAATTTAAAAGCTGATATTGATGCACAGAAAAAAGAATTTGAAGAACTCGAACAGCTTTCACAAGAAATTGAAGCATCAGCACCTAAGTTAGAAGAAACACCACCTCAAAGTGAAGGTGCAGAAGTCGAAGATAACAAAGGTGATAAAACTGGAGAAGGGTCAGAAAGTAAACCATCTGACGACAAAGAGGAGAAACCGTCAGACGAAGAAAAAGCTGATGATAAACCGAAACCAGATGGGCCACCTGAATCTGAAGAAAAACCAGAAGCACCTGCTATTGAAAAGGTGGAAGAACCTACGGAAGAAGAATTAGAAAAAGAGAAAGACAAAAAGAAAAAAGAAGGAGCGAAACGTTCTATGGCGAAATTAAATCAAAATCCAGAAGAAAGCCTAGAAGTACAAGGCTTTGAAGAATACATGAAATCAAAAGGGGCAAAACGTGACAACGTTAAATCTGATGACGTTGGTGTGACTATTCCAGAGGATATTAAATATATTCCTGAGAAAGAAGTTAAAACAGTACAAGACTTATCAGAATTGGTACAAAAAACATCAGTATCAACTGCAAGTGGTAAGTACCCAATCTTAAAACGTGCTAACGCTAAATTCAACACTGTTGCTGAATTAGAGAAAAACCCAGAGTTAGCTCGTCCAGAATTCGAAACGATTGCTTGGGAAGTAGACACTTATCGTGGATCTATTCCAATCTCACAAGAAGCATTAGACGATTCAGTTGCTAACTTAACTGCTATTGTGTCTGAAAACATCAACGAACAAAAAATCAATACTTTAAACGAACGTATTGGTGAAGTATTAAAATCATTTAATCCATCTTCAATTTCTGATGTGGACGACTTAAAAGCAATCATCAACGTTAAATTAGATCCTGGTTACGATCGTCAAATCATCTGTACACAAAGTTTCTATCAAAAATTAGATACTTTGAAAGATGGTAACGGTCGTTACTTATTACAAGATAGCATTATCAATACTGCAGGTAACACTGTATTAGGTATGAACGTAACAGTAGTTCGTGACGACCTATTAGGTGCTAACGGTGATGCTAAAGCTTTCATTGGTGATGTAAAACGCGGCGTTCTATTTGCAGACCGTACAGACGTGTCAGTGCAATGGATTGAAAACGAAATCTACGGTAAATACTTGATGGGTGCTTTCCGTTTCGATGTAAAACAAGCTGATAAAAATGCTGGATTCTTCGTAACATTTGAAGATGCAGCAACAGAACCTAGCGGAGATTTAGGAGCATAAGTAAAGTAGGTGATTTCAATGTTCAAAATAGATAACGTTGAATCCATTAAGCAAGCAATACGCGTTGATCACGATTTTGATGATGATTTAATCATGGAAGTATATTTGCCGGGTGCAATTAACGAGATTAAAACAGCGGTATCTTTAGAGGAAAAAGACCAACCTTTTTATGAAAACAATGGGGTGTTTAATCTTGCTGTTTTGAATGTTATTGCGCATCATTATGATAACCGTTCCACTACTTCCAATGAACAGGCGTTTGAAGTGCCTGACTCTTCCATAAAACTCGTACAAACTTTAAGAAGCAACTTGGCTAAATGGCGTAAAGATAACATCGAGGTGATAGCCGATGAATCTTAACCAATTAGATTACAGAGTTACGTTTTACGAGAGTACAAATGATGGACCGGAAGCGGGCATGGATACTTTACAGCAAGTATACAGTTGCTTTGCTGGATTATATGAGCCTACGCAAAAAGATGTTCAGTTAGGTAATTTAGAGCTTAGCAAAAGGTCGGTCACATTAAATATTAGAAATGCGCAGCCTCAATTCATACCCAGCGTTAATCAAACGTTTGAAATAAAAAATGGTATGTATGCAGGGTTGTTTTTTAATGTCAAAAATGTGGCGCCTGCTAAGTCACCTAACTACGTCAAAGTCGTAGGTGAAGAACAATGACGGTAACAGTTAAAGGTGATAAAGAAATAATCGCTTATTTAGAAAAGAAATACGGTAAATCTGCTACAAAGCGCATAACAGACTTTGCACTAACTAAAGGTGGACAGAAGGTTGCTCAAATAATCAAAAACAACATGAAGTCATTCAAAGATACCGGCGAATCTGTCGAAGAAACGACAGTATCAAAACCTATGACGATAAATGGTGTACGCACAGTGAAAATCCATTGGCGTGGGCCTAAACAACGTTATAGAATTATCCACTTAAACGAATATGGTCACTTTGACCGTGCTGGTAAGTGGGTTAATACAGCTGGTAAAGGTGTTATCGAGAACGCTATGCGCGAAGGCAGAGAAACGTATTTTAGAACAGTTAAAGAAGAAATAAGAAGGAGGGTGTAACTTATTGGACGACATCACAATGAAGATATACCAAGCGATTATAGATAACAAAGAAATTATGGAGCATGTTCCTAAGAACAATATAAAGTTCTTCGATTATCCCAACGCACAAGAAATCAAAGATGTAGTGATTGTTATAGATCCATTAGATACACCTACACCTTCTGATTTTGCAGACAACGATAACCTAACTTACGAATTTTTTTATCAAATAGATGTATTTGTAAAACAAAAGCAAGGCGTAAACGGACGAGTCCTATCAGATAGGCTCGTTTTTTTATTGCAAAGAATTATGTGGGAAGAATTGGGATTTGGTGAAACGTCCTCAATGAAACCCGAATATATCAAAGATTTCAATATATACCGACAAGCGAAAAGGTTTGAAGGCAAACAATATTACAAAATTTAGGAGTGTTTTAATATGGCAGAGAAAAACTACCGTTCATTTACAGGATTAACAGAGTTTTATTACAAAGTTCACGGTGAAGATGTACAAACTGTTGCAGACCCGGAACGCATTAAATATTTACAAGAAATTTCAGTATCAAAAGACCAAGACATTGAGAAAGCATATGGTGATAATGTAGTAGCTGAGATGGCAATATCTAATGGCACAATCGAAGTAGAAGCTGGTTTCCATAAATTACCATTAGAGGACAGAGTTGCATTGTTCGGATTAGAAAAATCAGAGGACGGCATCGTGTCAGTTGGTAACGATACACCACCATATGTAGCTGTTATGTTTGCGAAAACTATGGAAGATGGTTCACGTGAATATGTTGGATTACCTAAAGGACTATTCACATTCCCTGAATTAGAAGGTAATACAAAAGAAGATGGCGTAGAATTCAGTTCTGATTCTACTACTGCAGAATTCATGCAAGCTAAAGTTAAAGGCTTCGAAGAAGAAAAAGCGATGTTGTTAGGTCATGATGCTAAAGGCACAACGGTTATGAAAGATGCTATCTGGGAAGCTATCTTCGGCGAATCTGCACCAAGCAGCGACTCTGAAGAATCTAGCGACCCAGTATCAGATTTAGGCGCGTAATAAACAGGAGGTTTAATTATGGCTAAAAAGAAATATGAAGTGTTACACAAATTCATTGATTTAGAAGATAAAAAGAAAGTTTATAATGTCGGAGATTCTTACCCTAAACCAGCAAACAAAAAGGTATCTGATGAGCGACTATTAGACCTTTCTACAAGCGACAACAAACGTGGCAAGGCTTTAATCAAAGAAGTAGAAGAATAACAACCATTGAGGGCCTAGTGCCCTCTTTTTATTTACATTCCAAAAACAAAGGAGAAATTAAATATGACAAAACGTAATTTTATTAAATTAGTACAAGTAGACAAAAAAGGTAACGCAGTAACAGATACAGAAGGCAACGCGAAATATGATACATTCATTACTCCAACACAAATTCCATTTAGAAAAATCTATGATGCTGCGAATTTAATGGATGGCGCATCAGACGAAAATACTTCCGCACAAGAAAACATCGACCAAATGCTAGATATGGTCGTAGACATTTACAATAACCAATTTACTAAAGATGACTTATTAGACAGATTACATGCACCCGATGCAGTAGAAGAATTACAACAACAAATTCAATTCGTCGCACAAGGACAAATGGACGAAGAAAGAAAAAAGGAACTAGCACGAATCATCTAAAATCCATTTCCTACAAGGAACATAAAGAAAACATGAAGAAACTCATGCTGCAAATGATGAAGGAAGGCGGCAAAGATATTAACGATATTTTAGATATGCCTTTCGCTTTCTTCATGGAATTAGTTGACGAAAGTAATAAGAAAAACGTCAAGAAAACAAACAGTATGATTGATGCGTTCATGTAATACATCTTATAAGCAAGGAGGTGGAGTGATGGCAGAAAGAATTAAAGGGTTGCAGATTGACCTCTCCATGAAGGATATGGGGGTCAGCAAAACAATAGCCGCCATAAAGCGTGAGTTTAGGTCTTTAAACTCTAGTTTGAAATTATCTAGTAACAACTTTAAATATGGCGAAAAGAGTGCATCTTCTTATAAAGAAAGAATGAATGATCTCGACAAAGCTATTAAAGTTGGTACATCAAATTTAGATGAACTAGAAAAGCAATATAACGAAACATCAAAAGCTCAAGGCGCAAACAGTGCTAAAGCTGTTAGATTGCAAACAGAGTATAACAAACAAGCTAACGCTATAAATGCTATGAAAGACGAATACGGTCGTTTAAATCAGTATTATAAAGAAAATTTTTCAATGGCTGGTCGGCTTAGCAACTCATTTAAAAATATAGGAAGTAGCATGCAAGGTGTAGGGCAAAAAGCACAAGATGTAGGCAGCTCACTGACAAGTAGCATTACTAAACCAGCATTAGTTGCCGGAACTGCTATGGCTGGTATTACAGCTAAACTGGGATTCGATAGACTTGTCGGCTTAGATAGTGCTAAAGCTAAACTTGAAGGACTGGGTTATTCAACTAAAGAAGTTGGTTCGATTACCGACCAAGTAGCGAAAGCTATCGAAGGCGGTATGACAACTATGGCAGAAGGTACTGACGTTGCAGCCGGTGCATTAGCAGCAGGCGTAAAAGAAGGTAAAGACTTAGAAAAATACATCAAGCTCGTTGGTGATGCCGCAGTCGGCAGTAACAGACCTGTTTCTGAAATGGCTATGATATTCAACCGTGTACAAGGGCAAGGTAAGCTCATGACAGAAGAGTTGAATATGGTTGAAGAAGGCATGCCTGGATTTAGTAATGCTATGGCTAAACATTTAGGCGTTTCTTATGATGCATTTAGAGAAATGGTCACTAACGGTGAAGTCAGTTCGAAAGAGTTTTTAACTGTAATGGACGACTTCGCAGGTGGTATGGCTGGAGCTTATTCTAAGTCGTGGCAAGGTATGGTACAAAATAGTAAGGCTTACATTGGGCAAATTGGTGAGGCTTTCCTTAGCAGTACCTTCCAAAAAGCTAAAGGCGGATTACATGAGTTTGAAAAAATGCTCCAATCTCCCGGCGCTAAACAATGGGCAGCTGAAACTGGCGAGAAATTAGGTAACACTTTAGAATCAATCGGCAATGGTATTAAGGGGCTAATTAATTGGTGGCAAAGTTTAGATGGATCTACTCAAAAAACGTTAGGTGGCATTGTTAAATGGCTAGGTATCACTTTAATAACGATGGGACCAGTTTTAACCATATTCGGTAAAATGGTGAGTACCATTGGCGGCATGTTTAGCGGTATGTCTACTCTGATACAATTCTTCATCAGACACAACGCTGCAGCTAAAATATCGGCTGCATCACAAGCTGTATGGAATGGCGTTACTGCTACCGCTCGTGGTATAGCGAATGGATATAGGTATGCGATGGCTGCATTATCCACTTCTCAAACAATACAGGCAATTAAATCTAAAATTGCAGCGGCGGCTATGACTGTTTGGACTGGTGTAACTAAAGCGGCAGCATTAGCAACTAGAGGTTTAGGACTAGCAATCAGATTTATGACAGGACCGGTGGGAATAGTTATCACTGTAATCACTGCACTGGTAGGGGCTATTGTTTACCTTTGGAAAACAAACAGTACATTCAGAAATGCAGTTATCAGTATTTGGAATTCAATTAAAAATTCCGCGATAGCCATATTTGGATTTTTGAAAAAATATATTGTTGGTGTTTGGACTATTGTAAAAACATCTACAATAATCATATGGAATGCTATTAAGGGAAGCGCTATAACAATATGGAATGCTATTAAATTTGCTATACAGCACCCTATACAAGCGTTGAAAAATGTCTTATCAGCTTTATGGAACGGCATGAAGAATGCAGCTATCAAAATATGGACTTTACTTAAAAATGGCGTAATCGCAATAATTAAAGCTTATGTAGCACAAGTCAGATCTAATTTCAATTTAGTGAAAAGAATTGTATTGACTGTATTCAATGCTATCAAATCTTTCTCTATCAAAGTTTGGAATGCTATTAAAAACGGTATACTCAACATTGTCAGAGGGTTAAGAAATGGTATTGCAAACATATTCAAAGCAATTAAAAATACTGTGATTACTATATTCAACGCTGTTAAAAACTTCTCTATCAAAGTTTGGAATGCTATTAAAAACGGTGTTATAAACCGAGCTAAAGGACTTTGGAACGGAGTTAAAGCTGCATTCAACGCGCTTAAAAAAGGTACAACTGCGATATTCAATGCGGTTAAAAACTTTGCGTTGAAAGTATGGACCAACATTAAAAATAGCGTCGTAAACCGAGCTAAAGCCTTATGGTCCGGTGTTAAAAATGCATGGAATAACCTTAAAAACGGAACTACTAAAACATTCAAAGCAGTAGGCAGTTTCATGAGTTCTAAATGGAGTAGTATTAAATCCGGAACAGTAAATAAAGCTAAAGGACTTTGGTCCGGTGTTAACGGTGCTTGGGGTTCTTTATCCAAAGGCACACATAAAACGATGAATGCTATCGGCGGTTTCATGAGTAAGAAATGGAAAGGTATTAAAAGCGGCACGATCAACCTAGTTACCACAATGAAAAATAAAGTAACTGGCGTCATGGACAAAATGGGTACTGCTATTAAAAACGTTACCGGTAAAATCGGCGGATTCTTCGGTGGAATGATTAAAGGTGTTAAAAAAGGCTTAAATACACTTATCAAAGGTGTTAACTGGGTCGGCGATAAACTAGGCATGGAAAAATTACCAGATGTTAAATTCCATACTGGTACTGAATCAACCCACACACAAAAATTTGTTACTAACGGCAAGATTAATCGTGATACCTTCGCCACTGTCGGAGATAAAGGTCGCGGAAATGGTCCTGGAGGCTTTAGACACGAAACAATCATACCTCCTAAAGGTAAACCGTTTATCACTCCAGGTAAAGATACAACAATGCCATTATCAAAAGGTACTCGTATTTTAAACGGAGCACAAACTCACAGTTTGCTTGGAGGACCACAATTTAATAGCGGCACAATACCGAAATTTAATCTAGGTACAACAGTTGCTAAATTACTTGGCGGTGGTAAAAAGCCGAAAAAACATAAAAAAAATGACAGTTTAGTGGGTGACATAGCTCAAAAAACTAAAAACGGCGTTAAAGCTATGACTGGTAAAGTTGTAGAAGGTGGAAAAGCTGTTGTTGATAATGCATTAAGTACTGCCAAAAAAGGCAAAGATTGGTTATCTAATAAAATTGGCGATGTACTAGATTGGATAGAAAAGCCAAAAAAATTATTAAAAAAAGTATTTGAAGGTTTCGGTATTAACATGTCTTCATTTGGCATACCTGAAGGTGCAAAATTACCGTTTGATCTTATGAAAGGTATGTTTACAAAATTAAAAGAAGCAGCCGTTGATAAAATAAAAGAATGGTTTGAAGAAAGTGGCGATGGCGAAGGCGGCTGGGTAGACATTTCTAAAGGAGTAAACTTTCCATTTAGTCCGAACGGTAAAGCACCTGGCTATCCGTTCAACAGCCCTCACTTCGGTGTCGATTTAAACTATGTATACGATAAGCTTTACTCAACGCATAGTGGTAAAGCAACAGCAATCCCAGACGACGGCAGCGGATTCGGTAATCACATGAGCATTAAAAACGGTGCGTTAGAGATTATCTACGGACATATGAGTAAACTTGCTTGGAAAGGTACGAAAAAAGTACATCCCGGTTCTTATCTTGGCGTGTCAGGTAACACAGGACGTTCTTCTGGTCCTCACTTACACTATGAAATGAGAAAAAATGGTAAGCCTATTGACCCAATGCCATTCCTTAAAAAACAAAGTAAGGGTGGCGGTAAATCTGGTGGCTCAAAAGCTGCAAGTAAATGGCGCCCTGAAATTATCAAAGCTTTAAAAGCTAATGGATTACCAACAAGCAGTAGATACGTTAATGCTTGGATTAGACAAGTTCAAACAGAGTCTGGCGGTAATGCAGGAGCTAGACAACAAGTCCAAGATGTAAACAGTGGTCCGAATGCTGCAAAAGGATTGCTACAAGTTATCCCTACAACATTCGCAGCCAATAAATTACCAGGTCACGGAAACATCATGAGTGGTTTAGACAACGCTATGGCAGCAATGAATTACGCTAAAAAACGTTATGGTAAATCAGGAATGTTGCGAGTTATCGGTCACGGTCACGGTTATGCCACAGGCGGATTAATCAATTCATCTGGCTGGTACAATCTTGCAGAGGGTGGTTATCCGGAATTTGTGATTCCTACTGACCCATCTAAAACCAGTGACGCGATGAAACTACTTGCCATTGCATCTGAGCGCGTTTCTCAGCGTGCTAAAAACAATAAACGCCCTAATCAAATGCGTGTACCAAGCCAAAATAACAATCAAGATGCGAACATGATAGAAATGATGGCTCAACAACTAGAAGCAACACAAGAACAAAACGCATTATTAAAACAATTATTAGCAAGCAACAGAAATATTGAAAACCAACCGAAAGGCTTCAATACTGATGATGTTAATAAAGGCTTAGGTAAACGTGCAGAGATGATGGCGTATAACCTAGGAGGTGCATACTAAAATTGAAAAAAGAAGTTAAGCTATTTAATGATGATGTAAGCGAAACGATTACAGATATACCTAATTTGAGGTTTTTAGACTTCGAAGAAGAAGGGGTAGAAGTACAAGCTAACACACTTGAAGTAAAAGGAACAGATGGTGTGCTATTAGGGCCGACAACGTTCGGTCCTTTTAATTTAGTTTTAAACTTTTCATTCAAAGGTGAAGACACACGAGATTTAAGATTGTTGAAACAGAAACTTAGAAATTTATTTTTCAGACGAGAACCTTATTATATCTGGCATTCAGACATGCCGGGCAAAAAATACGCAGTATATTGTGAAAGTAATGAAAATGAAGATTTAACCAATTCCTTTGCAACATTCAAAGTAACCTTTGTTGTTTATAAAGGTTATTCAGAATCAATAGACGATACAAGCCAATTCAGTTTAAGTAATGGACGTTGGCAATTCGAATCTGGCGTTTTAGCAACACCGGACGTTCATTATTCTCACGATCATACGGCTTTTAGAATCTATAACGGTTCAAGCGATACAGTCAACCCGATTATGCGTCATAATTTCAAACTTATTATTCATGCGGCAGCACCTAAAGGGTTGAAGATAACCAATACAACTACCGGCGATGTATTCGAGTACAAAGAGCCTTTAAATTATGCCAATGAGTTGGTAATTAACGGTGTACACCCATTTTTGGATAGAAAACAACGAGTCGGCAAATATACAAACTTCGAATGGATAACTTTAGCACCCGGATATAATCAAATTGTTATAACAGGTGAGAACATCAAAAAGGTGCAGACCGAATGGATATTCAACTTTATATATAGGTAGGTGAACATATTGAAAGACTTAGTTTTGAAGAATAAAAAAGGTACGTTTGCCGAAATATTAGTTGATTATGACTATGGTTCTTTTAAATATGAGTATGAACGTAACAATGAACGTTCAATTTCACTTACTGTATATAAAACAACAAGAAATGAGGATATATTCGACAACTTATTGAATGAAGCAATATTAGAATGGAAAGGCCAAGAATATGTTATTAAATCAACATCTATACAATATAACGGTGCTAATATCATCAATGAGGTAGAGGCTAAACATATATTTATGGAGTTTCAAGACCATTACGTCCCTAAAAAGCTAACGGAAGCAGACATAGATACAAGCGATGAAAGTGAAAAAACGTTAGAAAATGAAGATAAACCGACAACAGGCGGTGGGGTCATCGTTAAAGGCAACAGCGTTTCAGACCAACTATGGAATTATTTCATCAAAAAAGGATTAACGCCTTATCAAGTAGCAGGTATGTTAGGCAATGCAGAGGCAGAGTCCAACATGAATCCGGCTGCTGAGCAAGTTGTAGGGAATCCTAATTTAGGCGGTAAAGGATTATTCCAATGGGACGACCGTAAATTTAACTTATACCAATATGCTAATCAACGCGGTAAATCATGGACAGACGCACAATTGCAATTCGATTTCGCTTGGCAAGAATTACAAACAACAGAAAGTTACGCCTATAAAAAGTTGAAATCATCTAAAAATGTTACAGAAGCAGCACTCAATTTCCACAGATACTTTGAAAGAAGTGCAGATACACCGACGATGGAACAAAGACGCGTGACATATGCCCAAGAATATTTAAATAAATACAGTGCAAATGGCGGTGGTTCTGTTGAGTTCGATGGTAGTTGGATTGACCTATCAAAAGGAATCAATTTCCCGTTCGACCCTAATGGTTCTAACCCTTATTATCCTTTCGGTGGCAAGCACTTCGGTATAGATGTCAATTATATCTATGAACCGTTATATTCTACTATAAGAGGTAAAGCGACTGCAATTCCAGATGATGGTAGTGGCTATGGTAATCATGTGTGGATTAATAATGGCAAAGGTTTGGAAGTTATTTATGGGCATATGAGTTCATTAGCATGGATAGGAACAAAGAACGTCGTACCCGGTGACTATATCGGTGAGTCAGGGAATACTGGACGTTCAAGTGGCCCTCATTTACATTACGAGATGCGTCAAAATGGCGTAGCATTCGACCCACAACCGTGTTTAGAAAGCAACGCACATAACATCAAAGATGATGAAGTGGGTGAAGGACCGGACACAAGCGCACCGAGTGAAGAAGTGGACGATGAAGGTAAAGAGATAACAACGTACTCATTATATGAGTATCTGAAATATGGTTTCCAAGATAACAAAATAGGGTTTGATTTCAGAATTATCGGCGACTTTGACCAACGCATACCTATCAATGAATTAGGTGGTAAAAATGGTATGGAATACTTGATAGACGGCGTTGATATGTATGATTATATCTATTTCGCAGATAACAAGATGATTTATATCTATGACGAAGCAAGTTATTACAAGCAAGCCGATGAACCTATCATCTATAAGTACAACAATGATGAAATCAATGTAGCAACAAAAACAACGGAATTAAAAACATATATCCGAGGTTATGGCAAGAAAAAAACCAAAGCAGAAACTAAAAACTACAATCCTATCAAGCCTAAAGAACTTGATTATAGTGGCAAGTTTACCAAAGACGGAACATGGTACACCGAAGAAGTCGGCGCTTCATTTAATAAGAAATTCAAATGCAAGTGGGGAAAAGAAACGCTTGAATGGACGCTCAAAAAGATGTCTAAAGGCGGTATCATGACGATTTATGTTGATGATAAAGTGGTCGGCGATTATGAATGTTACAGTAAAAACTCTGAAACTGAAAAAATTATTATCGCTTCTAACTTAGAAAAAGGAGAACATACATTCAAAGCGGTATTCAAAAGCGGTATCAAAGGAGTGGACTACAAAAAGTCTAATCCAAGAATGTATGTGGGGACTGAAAAATCAACAGTCTTAAACCTCACAGCTAAAATGGAAGGCGATGATATATATCACACATTCGCAGAATATAAATCGCCGAACTACGATGATTTCGGGCATAAAGAAGCTAACACGCTATTTGATGACAAAATAACCGATAAAAAGGAACTTGAAAACAAACTTCAAGAGTCGTTGAACGATGAACCAGTCGTAGAGGTTTCGACCAACTATTTAGGTTTTACAGATTATGAAGAAAACAGCAAAGTACGATTTGTCCACAAACCTTTGAATTTCAATACTGATTTAAAGGTAATCAAGATGACTGTTCCACACCCGTTTGTTAATGAAAACGTAGAAATTGAGTTTACTAATTCAGCCAGTGACTTCATTAAAATGCATCAACAAATTACACGTAACATCAAACGTATGAATAGATTGAATAACAATACGCCTAAAGATCCAACACCGGCAATTACGCGAGTGGCTTCGGATTCAATCGGCAGTGTGCTTATAGATGAGGAGTGATAACGATTGGAAATCAAATATCCTTTAGATGAAAACCAAGAACAATATTTTGCAGCAACTCATAAAGAAGCTGTACAAGGCATTGACTTAGATGATTTGGAAAATAGCATTACAGGACTTCAAAACAACTTCAATAAGACTAATTCCGACATCAATGACTTAATGAATTTCAAAAATACTGTTATCGGCGATACTGGTTGGGTCAATATTCAAATGATACCCTCTGTTGATAATAATAGTAGGTTCGGAAATGATGGTTTCAGTAGCGCCATCCGAGAAATCAGGGTCGGTAATATACGAATGAAATCGGTAAGGCTAAACCTTTCTAAAGTTCCTCATGATGTGCAAATAGCACAGTTGCCGATTGGTTTCATTACTAAAAACCAATATTTTAATGCGGTTACAAATGGTAATGTTTATTCGATTAAAATAGCAATGGAAACAGACGGCAAAATAAGGACTTACATTAATAAAAACGACCAAAGCCGTACTGATTTATGGATATACCAACAATTTACATGGATAGAATAGAAAGGAATGATTGAATGTATTATACTAACCTCCCTGTTGAGTTAGGGCAAGAGTTTAGACAACAATCAATTCATAACTTCAAATGGTTGCTTGATAAGGTTAACGCCATTGATGAAACGATTGACAAACACAAATACAATACACGATATGCACACAATGCCAAAAACATTCTATATAGAAACGGCAGTGTAGACGTTGAATTGCATTACTTACGCAAATTAATTATTAACCTTGTACTCGGTCACAATGGCGATGGCATTCAAGAGTTAAGAGATAGCAGAACCGCTATTGACGGTACAAACTTCCCTCTCTTATCGGACAGACTCAAATACGACTTGCAAGTCATTGACCGCCGTATTGATAATGAAGTCGATAAGATTATGGAAACATTTAGCTACTATATCAATATTAGATCCATTGGCGCTATCGGCGATGGACAAACAGATAACACGGACTTGTTTAGTAAATTCAAAGCTAAGCAAGTCTATTTTGTTCCGGACGGTACTTATTTAACGCGTGAGTTTCCGGACGGCTTATTCTTTGGTTACGGCGAATTGAAAGTTAAGAATGAAATCGTTCCATTAGATAACAAAACGGCTCAACCTGTTAACGTTGATTACAACACGAAAAATAAAGAACGTTATTACAGTTGGGTAGCCGGTCAACAAGCCGGACGTAACCAGACTAAAGAAAGTTATTCTAATACAGGTGTCGGTTATGCCGTATTCAGAAACAACATCAAAGGCCGAAGATTAACCGCATTCGGTAAAGGTGCAATGTCAAACATGGTAGAAAGTTATTCTAATGACGCTTTCGGTTCAGACGCATTGGGTCAAGGTAAATTCGGACAACGTAATACGGCAGTCGGTGCCAACGCTTTAAAATGGGGTGGTGTGAATGACGCTATCTCAACATTGCATGACTTCTGGTTAGAAAAAGGCAGTAAAAACTTCGTGAATAGTTACTTCTTACCTAAATGGTCGGACGTTTGGCAATATTTAGGAACTGAATACCACCCTAACACTGATTTATACAGTTATAGTGATAGCGACTATATAAACAACGTGGGTGTTGGTCGTAATGCTTTAGTGCATATGATGAAAGGTATCGGAAACGTTGCAGTAGGTTATAACTCACAAGCACACACAGTAAAAGGCAGTGAAAATACCTCTATCGGTAACCGTTCATTACGTGATAACTTGTTAGGTTATCGTAATACGGCTCTAGGCTCATATGCTTCGGTCAATAACCTTACAGGCCAAGATAACGTAGCCATTGGTGCTAACAACTTGCAACAAACATTACACGCTAGCAACAATACCGCAGTCGGCTATGGTGCTATGCACTTCTTTAAAGATGATAAGAACAAAAATACCGATAGCACATACACTTATGGTTATCGTAATACCGCAGTCGGCACACAAGCTATGCAAGACGGTAAAAATTCAAGTTATTCCGTTATGGTAGGTAGTTATGCCGGTCGATTTGTCGAAGGTAATCATAATATCGGTGTTGGATCATCATCATTACCAGCCGTTACATCAGGACAGGAAAACGTAGGCGTGGGCTCAAATGCTTTGCGTGAAATCATCAAAGGTAAAAACAATACTGCACTGGGATATACTTCTGGTCCTGTCGGTGATTACAACAATACAACGAGTCTTGGTTCCAATGCTCATGCACTCGGGGATAATCAAGTACAACTTGGTTCGTCAGACGCTACTGTTTACGCACACAAAGAAATTCAACAACGTTCTGACAGACGTGATAAAAATAGTATTAGAGAAACACATCTCGGATTAGACTTTGTTAATAACTTGAAGCCGGTGGATTACAAATACAATAACAGTAATTCAGACCGTTACCACCACGGCTTTATTGCACAAGATTTGGAAGCGTTAAATAGTAAAGGCTATGATTTCGGTGGTATCGATAATCCTAAATATACAGGTGGGGAAGATGTTTACAGTGTAGGATATACAGAAATTATCGCACCACTTGTTAAATCAGTGCAAGAGTTATCAGAAGAAAACAAAGCACTGAAAAGCAGAATCGATAAATTAGAGGGGGCTAAATAATGGAGTTAAATAAAATAGCGAAATATCAAGCTAAGAACGAGCCTTATTTGCAGCCGATTTCTGATTTAGGAGTCGGCTTTTATAATTTGGACGAGAATACAGCTACGTTACAATTTCAAATTTATAATGATAATGGCCCTTTGCTTATTAGTGACGAAAATGTTGATGTACACGGTTATTTTGAATCCAGCAATGGCAGCGTATCGACAGTTCTTAAATTAAATGTAGTCGACGGTATGAATGGTATTGCGCAAATCACTTTAGATAAAGATTTTTTACAAGCAAGTACGTCGACACAAGTAACTGGTCAAATTTATGTGGCAGTCAATAACGTCACAGATAATCCAAACAATAATCAAACCGCAGTGTTAGGCGAGTTTAATTTTCAAGTGGCAGATGCTTTGATTAATAAAGTTTCATCATTTACTAAAGTTGAATATATCCGTATGTTTGACCAGCTGCGTGAAGAAATTAAGCAACGTACAAAAGAAATGGAAGATGATATAGGCAACATCAAAACACTTGTTAATGAAGTGAAAGATGCCGTTGCTGATGGTAAAGCAGATATTACTAAAGTTAAGAACGACTCAATCAGTGAGTTAGAAGATATTGCAAATACAACAAATACATCTGTCCAACAACAAGCAAGCCAAGCTATATCGGACATACAGTCAATTGTTGATGAATATACAACTAAATTAAATGATGAAACGAACGATAAGATAAATCAAGTCAATGAAGCAAGTGACAAAGTTTTAGCAAGTATTAAACAAAACGACGTAGTTACAACAGGTCAAACAGAGAATTGGCAAAAGCATAAATTTACTAATGATGACGGTTCAAGAAAGTATATACCTGGATTAGATTTATTAACTGCACCTCCCGGTTTATATGAAACTACAAATGCAATTAACGGTCCATTGAGAGATGATAAAACACCCGATCCGGGTTTTATTGAGGCAGACATTACTGTATCATCTTCCGGAAGAAGATTAATTACGGCAACAAGAAACAGTTTCAACAGAACATATGTCAAAGCCATTCACACGAATGGTTATGACACAGGTTGGAAAGAATTAACGAACGTTCAACTAGACACTGGTTGGGTTCCATTAACGTTAAAAAACAATTATAAAAAATCATCAACTCCAGACTTTGAACCATCTTATCGGGTCGTCGATAATGGCAATAACAAAAGAATATATATCCGACTGGGTGTAGAAAATTTGACAAATGGTAAAAACGTAGTTTCTTCTATTCCACCAGAGTTTGCACCAAACAAGATATATGGTTCAGGTGTATCTACAAACTCCAAGATACCGCCTAAAGTCATCATCAGTGGTGGCGATATTGAGTTTCATACCAATGAAGCAGACAGTTATTCAAGTACAGATTATATCATCTATCAAGATAACTGGATTATGTAAGGAGGGATAAGATGTTTAAACAGATTTTTGATAAAACAAACGGCATGCCTAAACTTATTCAGTCAGTATTAGATGAAGAAACAGGTGTCGAACGTTTTGTTTATGATGAAGATAAATACACCGAAGAAATGCCATCTAGCGAATTATACGAGCCAATCTCATACAAAAATGGAAAATGGCAAGGTGTTAGTTATGATGAGTGGAAATATAACCGTTCTGTCGAAGAAGACAACGAAGGGGAGACGCCATATAATCCAAGTGAGACGGAAGCGTTATTAGCACAAACTCAAATGCAGTTGGCCAAAACAGCAAACAGATTAGTACAATCAGAAACACAACAAGCCCAATTAACTATGGAATTAATGAAAAAAGAACAAAGATTAAATATTATGGAAGAACAGCAAGCAAAAACAATAATGGAAATTGCTAAATTGAAAGGGGAATAAATTATGTATCCGGGATTTAAAGCTATTAAATACTTTTACGATATTAACTGTTACACAAACGAGGATATTGCGACTTACGTTCAATTAAATTGTATCAATAAAGAAGAATATAAAAAAATAACAGGTGAAGAATACCCAGAAGAACCACAGGCTGAATAGCTTGTGGTTTTTATTTAAATGAAAGCAGGTGAACGCATGAACGAACACTTTACAATACGTGATAAACTAGCCACCTTATCTTTATTTGGATTAGGCGTGTTTGTAGATGTACGAGGCTTCTACTGGTTCACAAGCCCCGAAAATGTAATCAAAGAGAGCGCTTTTTACCAAGCGTTAAATAACGTTATGTCTATTTGGATTTGGGGTTTGTTATTGCTTATATTCGGTACTTGTCTGATTCTATCAAGTTTGTTTTTCGGCAAACGATCTGTGAATAATACTTCGGATTACTTTATGTTAATAGGTGGGTTAGGAAGCGCCATCATACACTTTTTAATGTCATCGGCCGCTGTGTATAACGCCCTTAATTGGCTAACCCCAGCGCAAATGCTTACCATGACAGCATGGCTTGGTTTTGTCGGTTTCTTAGGTGGTTTAGGTATCTATGGACGAAGATAAATATGTACTAAAACACGAGTGGGAAAAATCAAGGGGCAAAATACACGAACGCATAAACGAAGTAGATAAGAAACACACAGAAAACTTTAATAGTTTGCTGAATAAATTAGATAGACAGACATTGCTACAAGAAAAATCGTTCGAGTCACAAGCTAGGTCAGAAAAACACTTAGAAAAAATGAGTGAATCATTAGCAACGGTAGGCACTAGGGTAACTGATTTAGAATACGAAACGAAGGACCACGAAAAAGAAATCAAGAGTTTGCAAGGAATTGTAGAGGCAGAGGCAAAAGGTAACAGAGAAGTAATCGGCTACTGGTTAGGATTTGCAGGGGTTGTATTAGTCCCTCTTATCTCTTTGGTAGCAAACATCTTCTTTAAATAAGTCGGCACTTATGTGTCGTCTTTTTTTATTTTATTTGGAGGTTTTTAAATGAAGAGTATAAATTGGAAAGTGCGTTTCAAAAGCAAAACATTTTGGATAGCTATCTTATCGGCAGTTATTCTTTTTATTAATAATGTAACACAAGCTATCGGGGTAGATTACACAAGTCAGTTAGAACAATTTAGTAATGGCGTTAATGGATTACTTGCTGTATTAGTCGCATTCGGAGTAATACAAGATCCTACAACGAAAGGAATAAAAGACAGTGGTATTGTACAGACTTATACAAATCCGCGTGATGAAAATGTTGACCCAGTTGAGTATCAGAAAACAGTTGACGATGATAGCGTTACACCAGAACGAAAAGAATTGACTCCTCAAGAATTCGACACATCACAACCATTTACTGATGATAGTGACGAAGTAGAATTTGATGTTGCAGATTATGAATATGATGAAGAATTACCACGTGGTGCTAGTCGTTACCACGATGATGAAGTGCTAAAGGAGAGTGAAGAAGATGGTCGCTAAATTAACACGAAAAGAAGCTATTAAATATCTGTATTCACTAGAAGGCAAGGGCTGGGATTTTGATAATTTTGCGGGCTGGCAATGCTTTGACTTAGCGAATATGTATTGGTTCAAATTATTCGGTCATGGACTTAAAGGCGAAGGTGCTGCCGATATACCTAATGTGAATAATTTTAAAGGCGAGGCGACTGTTTATAATAATACGCCTAGTTTTAAAGCCCAAGAGGGCGACGTTGGCGTATTCAATCATAATTATGGTGGTGGTTACGGCCACGTTGTTATCGTATTAAATGGTAATTATGACGGTAACTATATGAAATTTGTTAGTTTAGACCAAAATTGGTATGGTGGTGGGAAAGCTAAAACCGAAGTAGCGCAAAGAATTGTTCATAATTACGATTTCCCAATGTGGTTTATTCGTCCGCAATATAAATCAGAGAGTGCGAAAAAGGTTTCTGAACAATCGGCTACTAAAACTGATACTAAGAAGAAAACAACAGCTAAAAAGAAAATGAAGAAATTAAGTTATATTCGTGATGAAGTGAAAGGTTATCGCCTACCTAATCGTGGATATAAACCAACATCAATAACGCTACACAATGATGCAGGAAGTGTTGGTGCTACAGCAGAAGCATATCATCGTGGTTTAGTGAACGCTCCTCTATCACGTTTAGAGGCTGGTGTAGCTCATTCATATATAAGTGGAAACACAGTATACCAAGCATTACCAGAAAGCCGTATAGCATGGCACACAGCCAATCAGAACGGTAATAAAAATTCGTATGGTATTGAAATATGTCAGTCAATTGGTGCAAGTGATAAAACATTCCTTGCCAATGAGCAGGTAGCTTTCCAAGAAGCAGCAAGACTGTTGAATAAATGGGGATTAAAAGCTAATAGAAATACAGTGAGACTCCATATGGAATTTTCACAGACTTCATGCCCTCATCGAAGTATGAAGCTCCATACTGGTTTCGATCCAGTGACACAAGGTGTACCTTCACAAGCAATTAAACTCAAACTTAAAGACTACTTCATTAAGCAAATAAGAGCTTATCAAGAAGGCAAAGTACCAACAGCTACTGTATCTAATAAAACAAGTTCTGCAAGCAATACTAAGTCAACGGTAGCCGGTGCATGGAAACGCAACAGTTATGGTACATGGTATATGAGTGAGAAGGCACGTTTCACTAACGGTAGTCAACCAATCATGGTTAGAACAGTCGGACCATTTAGAAGCTGTCCATACGCTTATGATTTTCAACCGGGTGGTTACTGTGATTATGATGAAGTGATGTTACAAGACGGTCACGTATGGATTGGATATGATTGGAAGGGTAGACGATATTATTTACCGATAAGAACAGTAAGCGGGACACCACCAAATCATTCGGTAGGTCCATTGTGGGGAACAATAAGTTAAGTTATAATTGAAGTGTGAGTAATGGATAATGTCCATCCGTTTGAGGATTGCTTGGCTGAGCAGTCCTCTTTTTTTTATGTGTTTTAAAGTCAAGATTGATATAGAACTTATAAAAAGTAAAATTTGACTGTAAAAATCATTAGCTCTATAATTATCATTAGTACACATATAAATCTGTATCATTCATGCCCCAATTATACGAAGCATTAAAACTTACGTTACACCTTCCTCCAATAATACAGTTTTGTGTACTTTTTATACATAATTTACCCACCTATACTATATACTGAATAGGTGGGTTTTTTGATACCATTTTTGATACCATTTTGTTGGAAAATAGAAAAGTTCAGATAATTTAAGTGCTTAAAAACCGCATGAAATCAACGTTTTTAATTTCAAAAATTCCTAAAAAACACTGTTTTCAATCGAAATGGAAGGTTCTATCGGCTAATCTCTTATTGGTATGAAAGTTGAATAGATTTTAATGACTATAGGCAACGCTTGTACTTTCGAGTATAAGCGTTGCTTTTTTATACTTAAAAATATGAGTCCTCAACTATAAGATAGTGCAAATCAATTAAATTTAATTATTTTATAGTCTACTATTTTAACGCGTCATATTGTAGAATATAGTTAAAATATATAGGGAGGCAGGCAATATGAAATGTTCGAAATGCGGTACTGTTGTTGAAGACGGATCAAAATTTTGTCCCAACTGCGGCAGTCCTATAGAATCTACAAACCAAGAACCGCAATTTGGTGCGCAGTCAACGCCATCATTCGGAGCGCAAGAAACACCTACATTTGGCGCAGAGTCATCCACAACTGCTGACGAAACTAAGCAGCAAAGTGAAAATTCAATGTCTAATACTGAGAAGACAGAATTTGGAGCGAACGCTGAAAGAGAGAAAACAAAAACAAATTTAACAAGCAATGCAAAAGGTATAGTCTCGCGCAATTTAAAACTGCAACCTCAAGATTTTTGGATTAAATATTATATTATTTCTTTTATCTTTGCATTATTAAGCTATATGGCAAGTTCATTTGGAGGATTACAGTATTTATTTATTATCCTCAACTTCATTCTTTATCCGATTACAGAATCTATCTTACAGGAAGGCACTAAAATGTTAGGAATCAATTATATAGGTAATGCGTTAATCACCAATGCAGAAACGCCTGGGATTTTAGTAGTAATTATCTTAGTAATCAAGTTTATCTATAAAATGTTTATATGGTCGTTTTCTTGGATTGTTGGTCCATTAGGCGCTATATATATGAATCATCTTGGCAAAAAGATGGGATTGTAGGAGTGAAGAAATGAAAAGACCAATTACAGTAGGACATGGTTTTGGCAAAACAAAATCCCATGAACTTGTAAATAAAGCAGTGAGCGGCGATATTATTGTTTTTACACCTTCTGACAAGCCGTATTTGATAGAAGATGGATTAACTATACCTTCAGGAGTGGAAATGACATTTAGAAGTAATAGCAAACCTGAAGATACGGTACTTAAATGTCCTTTTACGATAGAAGGACAAGTATTATTTGAAAATATAACAATTGATTTAGGTAAAAAAGGACAATTATATCTAAAGAACCAAAGTAATGTTATTTTTAGAAATGTCATCATAAAAAGCGACTCAAAAGAATATAATCCTGTATACTGTGAAAATGCTAATGTGGACTTTCACAGTGTAACATTAGTAGGAGATGAAAGTTCAACGCAAATTACTATAGCTGATAAATCTAAAGCCAAAATAGAGCGTTGCTTAATAAATAAATTCTATATTGAAGGCGAATCACATGTTGAGCTGACTGACACAAAAATCACCAATAGATTAGTAATTGACTACGGTGCATTGTTGGATGCCGAAAATATTTATCTTGAAAATGATGAAGATGGTATTCCTTTAATTGCAGGTGAGGGAGTGTTTCTTACAATTAAGAATCTCTATTTTTTAGGGAAAACCAAACAAACCATCGACCTTGATAATACGATGCATGCATATATAACACGTATTTTTGCAAATAACGATGTGGAAATTTATTTGAAGGGCGATTCACGTATTAATAACGATATAGAGATTAATGATAATGTCGAACTGAATTATATTAAAAAAAGTAGTGAAGGTAAAAAAGAAAGCGTACAGCAACTGGAAAAATCACCATTTGGAGATATTCCTTTTGATCCTGAAACTGAGCTAGATCCTAACTTTTTCGGCGACGATGTAGATGATTCAATAATTGGGATTGATGATGCAATTAACGTAAATAATGAAAAAATCATTGAAACAACGCCGGTTGTTGATGAGTTGAAATATCCGAAGTTAGCTGAAAAATCTCTTGAGGATTTAAACGCTTTAATTGGCTTGGATTCTGTCAAAAAAACAGTGAAGATGTTTATTGATAATGTGAAAATCAATAAAATGAAGAAAGAAAATGGTTTGCATTATGATAATATTTCACTGCATTCAGTATTTTTAGGTAATCCAGGTACCGGTAAAACAACCGTAGCAAGATTACTTGGTAAGGTACTTTATTATAATGGTGTCACAAAAACAGATAACTTTATTGAAGTTTCTAGAAACCAATTGGTGAGTCCTTATGTTGGAAGAACAGCCGAACAAACTCAAGAGATACTAGAAAAAGCAAAGGATGGTATTCTCTTTATTGATGAAGCATATACACTCTATGACGATAGTTCGAATAATCCCGGGCAAGAAGCACTAGATACCATACTCAAATTCATGGAAGATCATCGTGACGAAATTATGATTATCTTTGCGGGTTATACAGACGAAATGTACGATCTCTTAAATATGAATCCTGGTTTACAGTCTCGCGTGCAGCATAAGTTCTTCTTTGAAGATTATAATGATAACGAAATGGCAGAAATCGGAGAATCTATTTTAAATCACCAAGGTCTTGAATATAACCAAGAATTATACCGTAAACAACTATTGAAAGCCTTGCGCCAATCCAATGATAATAGCAATGCGCGTTGGGTGCGTAACTTCAATGAAAAATTAATCATGAATCAAAATTCGAGATTAGCTCAAACTGCGGAGGTTAATCCAGAAGCATTAAAATGTATTACGGATGAAGATATTTTGCAAATGGCTGCTAATGACGCCCAAACAGAAAGTTTAGATGATTTATTGAACCAACTTAATCAACTTGTTGGTTTAGATAATGTTAAATCTTTTGTGAAGAAATTGATAAATGAGGTCAAAGCGAATAAACTGTTTGAAGAAAAAGGAATGGTGTTAGATAAACCGACCTATCATATGGTTTTCACAGGTCCTCCTGGTACCGGCAAAACAACTATTGCACGCTTAATCGCTAAGATTTTTTACAATCTAGATATTCTAGCAGAGGACAAAGTAGTTGAGGTAGATAGACAAAATCTAGTCGGCGCTTATGTAGGTCATACTGAAAAAAATACTGCTAAAGCTGTCGGTCAAGCTATGGGTGGCGTGTTATTCGTAGACGAAGCTTATCAATTGGCTTCTGGAAGTGAAAATGATTTCGGGCATTTAGCGGTAGAAACCTTAATTACTTCATTAGAAAACTATAGAGATAAATTCATTGCTATCTTTGCTGGCTATACAAAGGATATGGAAAAATTCTTAGATGAAAATGAAGGACTCAAATCGCGTATTCCATTTACTATTGAATTTCCGGCCTATACACCAGTTGAGGTGGCCGAAATAGTTTTACGCAGTCTAAATAAAGATTGGTCATTTGATGAAGCATTTCTACTGCAAGCCGTCAGCACTAAGTATGCCAATCTTAGTGCTGATCAACAAGCAAATGGTAGATGGGCACGTAACACCGTTCAAAAACTGTTGGCAAATCATAAAACGTATATTGTTGAACATGTAGATGATATTTCTGATATTACACATATAGAAAATGAAACGATTTTGAATACATTAAACGAATAAATAACTACGCAGTATGAGGGTGAGACATTTTGGTGTTTCGCCCTTTCTAATTTTGCGGAAGTGTCTAGAAAGTGGTGTAATCTAGACACAAGTTCCTGAGAAGTGTCTAGAAAAGCCTGTTATCTTCATTATTGTTGTTAGACGCTGCTTACATAAAGGATTATTCTTTCTTAACCCTTCGCTCTCTCTGGTTTCTATTTTAAAAAATGCACTGCTTGTGGTATATATAATATAAGTTTATGAATATAACCTTGGACGAATGAGGGGTTTAATTGTGAAAAATAATGAGACTTTATTGAAAGTATTTACCATCATCTTTATTGTGTTAACGTTAGTCAGTCCTTTGTTTGCGATTGGCAGTATCATCTGCAGTGTAAAATTGAAAAAGTATGATGAAGTTAATGGCAATCGCTATTTAACTGCTTCCATTGTTGCCGCAGTCATTTTTATGATGATACATTTTGTGTATTACCTGACATATTTCTTTTAAATGCTCGAAAATTCAGTGTGTAACTTGAATTTCCGAGCTTTTTTTGTGTACTGGAGGTATTTTCATAGCATTTCAACTCTTCAAGTTTTTCTTTTCAAAAATAAAAAGTGATGTACAATAATTATTAATATTTAATTCTGTGTGTTTCTGTACGGTTTACGGTGTAATGCTTAAGGGAATTTATATTTTAAATACAGTGCATCTGTTTAGAAGGAGTGTCTGTCATCATGATGATTGCAATTATAGTATTGATATTTGTGTCGTTCTTCTTTTCTGGAAGTGAAACGGCATTAACCGCAGCGAATAAGGTGAAGCTGAAGACGGAAAGCAGGAATGGGGATTCGAGAGCTAAGAAGTTAGTGAAGCTCTTGGATAAGCCGCGCGAGTTTATTACAACGATATTGATTGCGAATAATAGTGCGAATATTGTCTTGCCTACGTTGGTAACGATTTATGCTGTGAATCATGGTTGGAATGTCGGGGTGGCCTCCGCAATTATTACGGTAGTGGTTATTATTGTGTCTGAAGTGATTCCGAAATCGGTCGCAGCCACGTATCCTGATGCGATTTCGCGACTGGTTTATCCGGTAATCCATTTGTTTGTAGTCATATTATCACCGATTACTAAGGTGTTGAATGCGTTAACGGGCTTGATTAATAAGATGTTAGCGAATGACCGCTTCCAAGCTCAAAAGATGTCTAAAGAAGAGGTCCGCACGATGGTTGCGATTGCGGGAACTCAAGGTGCTTTCAATGAAAATGAGCGCAATCGTTTGCAAAGTGTAATGGAGTTCGACCAATTGAAAGTCAATGATGTGGATACGACGCCACGTGTGAATGTAACGGCATTTTCTATTGATACGCCTTACGATGAAGTATATGAAATTATTATGTCGCATCCTTATACGCGTTATCCGGTTTATGATGAGGACATTGATGATGTTATAGGTGTCTTTCATTCGAAATATTTACTGATTTGGAGTCGTCATCATGACAAATCGTTGCGTGACTTTATCTCAGAGCCTTTATTTGTGAATGAGCATAACAAGGCGGAGTGGGTGATGCGCAAGATGATTGCTTCGCGTAAACATATTGCTATCGTTTTAGATGAGTATGGCGGTACTGATGCTATTATTACGATGGAAGATTTGATTGAACAATTGCTAGGTTTAGATATCGAAGATGAAATGGATCAACGCGAACAAAATATGGTGGAACAACGTTTGAAAAATAAAAATAAACAAATTAGAAGTAAAAGCTAAAATGACTATGATATAGGAGAGATAAAAATGTGGTCAGATACTAAAGTCAGTGAACAATTAGGTATTAGATATCCCATTATCCAAGCGGGAATGGCGGGGAATACAACACCTGAATTGGTCGCGCATGTCAGTGAAAGCGGCGGTTTAGGAACGATTGGAGCAGGTTATTTCAGTTTAGAACGACTTGCTTCGGAAATTGATGCTGTGAAAGCATTGACATCGCAACCTTTTGCAGTCAATCTTTTTATACCTAATCAACAAAGGATGCTCCCGGCACAAGTGGAGTTAATGAATGCTTGGTTGAGCCCTTATCGACGTGCATTGAATTTAGAGGAGCCTGTTATTAATTTATCTCAAACACAATTATTAGAAGCACAAATTAATCTTTTAATTGAAAAACAAGTGCCTGTGGCTAGTTTTACTTTCGGTATACCTGATGAGAAACTCATTCGTAAAATGCATAATCATCATATTGTAGTAATGGGTACTGCAACATCTATAGCCGAAGCTGCAGCGAATGAAAAGGCCGGCATGGATATGATTGTGGTTCAAGGCAGTGAAGCTGGAGGACATCGCGGTTCGTTCCTTAAAGAAAAGAGCGAGTATCCGATGGTCGGCAGTATCTCTTTGATCCCTCAAACAGCAGATGCGGTGTCTATCCCTGTTATCGCAGCTGGTGGTATTATGGAAGGCCGCGGAGTACTGGCAAGCTTGATTTTAGGTGCTTCAGGCGTTCAGATGGGAACGGCCTTCTTAACTTCTCAAGAAAGCGGTGCGGACGTTGCTTATAAACAAGCCATCTTGAACAGCACGGACACTTCGACAGTGTTAACCAATGCGTTTAGTGGTAAAATGGCACGTGGTATCCGTAACGATTTCATCAATTATTTGTCTGAATTTAATGGTGAAGTGCCAGGTTATCCGATTCAAAATCAATTGACTTCAGCTATTAGAAAGGCTTCTACTGCTCAGCATAATGACAAACTCATGTCATTATGGAGTGGACAGACACCGAAACTTGCGACGAGCCGGAGTGCACGTGACATTATTACAACGATTGTTCAACAAATTGAAGATATGACTCAGAATGGAATTCATCGATAAATAACGAAGAAGATGCTGGGACATATTAATGTCTCAGCTCCTCTCTTTGAACTGGCAGTGGCTATCTGAATAGAAAATGCGCTTGTTTCAAGCTTTTTCTATTCTAGCTAGCTTTGTCGGGGCGGGAAGACGAAATAATTTCAATCAAAAATTATTTCTGTCCCCGCTCCCTTTTTTTCTTTTTTTATAGATAGCGTTAAGTTAAGAGGAGTTAAAGAGTTCTATTGAGAAAATATGATAAAATGAAGCTGGTGATAATTATGATAAATATTGGACTGACAGGATGGGGCGATCATGACTCGCTCTATACTGATTTAAGTCGCAAAACAGATAAATTAAAGACTTATGCAAGTCATTTTCCAGTAGTTGAATTAGATGCTTCGTATTATGCCATTCAACCAGAACGTAATATACGCAAGTGGATTAAAGAGACGCCAGAACGTTTTGAATTTGTGGTAAAGATTCATCAAGCTTTGACTTTGCATGCAGATTATAAAGATTTTGCTGAGACCAGAGATGAATTATTTGAACAGTTCCGTTTGATGATCGAGCCGTTGATTGAAGCGGATAAATTAGCAATGGTTCTTGTCCAATTTCCGCCTTGGTTCGACTGTAAGACGCAAAATATCAACTATATTCGTTATGTCCGTGAACAGTTGAAGGATATTCCTGTTTGTATTGAATTCCGTAACCAAACGTGGTTTGAGGAAGGTATGAAAGAAAATACACTGCAATTTTTAACTGAACAGCATTTGATACATGCTATTGTAGATGAACCGCAAGTAGGGGAAGGTTCCGCACCGATGATTAACCGTATCACTACAGATACAGCATTTGTACGTTACCATGGGCGTAACAGACATGGGTGGACCAAACAGGATATGACAGATGAAGCTTGGCGAGATGTACGTTATCTGTATGATTATTCAACGGATGAATTGAAAAACTTAGCGGAAAAGATACGCATTATACAACATAAAGCTAACAAAATTTATGTCATTTTCAATAATAACTCAGGCGGCCATGCAGCTGGAAATGCCAAAGAACTTCAGCAGATTCTAGGTATTGATTATGAAGGTTTAGCGCCGCAACAACTTAAATTATTTTAGGAAGTGGTCAAATGCTGAGTATTTTATTACTCATTCTTATCGGTGCATTATCTGCCATCTTAGGCTCAATTGTGGGTATCGGCGGAGGCATTATTATCGTACCGACCTTAGTATACTTTGGTGTAGAACATCATCTGCTCCATGGAATTACGCCGCAAATTGCTATTGGTACGTCTTCGATTATTTTGATTGTGACTGGTTTAACGTCGACATTAGGGTATATGAAATCCAAACAAGTGGATATTAAGAATGGTTATATCTTTTTGTTTGGTTTATTGCCAGGATCGTTAATTGGTTCAATCATCAGCCGATATTTAACGTTAGATTCATTTAACTTATATTTTGGTATATTTTTAATCATCGTATCTATTATTCTAATGGTACGGTATTATATTAAACCTATTAGTTTGTTTGAGAAAAAGAAATACGAACGTACATATATTGCAAGTGACGGTACGACTTATCATTACCATGTTCCACCGGTATTTGCCTTTTGTGCTACATTTTGTATTGGTATTTTGACCGGTTTATTCGGCATCGGCGGAGGCGCGTTAATGACGCCATTAATGCTCATTGTCTTTCGATTTCCACCGCATGTGGCAGTCGGCACCAGCATGATGATGATTTTCTTCTCGAGTGTGATGAGTTCGATCGGTCATATCTTTCAAGGGCATGTCGCTTGGCATTACGCGTTGATATTAGTTATTTCTAGTTATTTCGGAGCTAAATTAGGTGTTAAAATCAATCAATCTATTCAATCTAATACAGTTGTGGTATTACTTCGCACAGTAATGCTGCTGATGGGTATTTATTTAATCATAAAATCAATTCTTTAAGGGGGACACTCAAGCATGGAGTTAACGATTTATCATACAAATGATATTCATAGCCATTTGCATGACTATGAAAGAATTGCCGCGTATATGTCTCAGCATAGACCTCAATTAAACCACCCGTCTCTCTATATCGATATCGGTGACCATGTAGATTTATCAGCTCCGGTTACAGAAGCCACACATGGTCAAAAGAACGTGCAATTGCTGAATGCAGCACATTGCAATATTGCAACGATTGGTAATAACGAAGGAATGACGATTTCACACGATGATTTAAATGCATTATACGAAGATGCGGATTTCAGTGTGACTTGCAGCAACGTGTTTGATGAAGAGGGCAACTTGCCGCATCATATGACTTCAAGCCATATAGAGACCATTGAAGAGACACGTATTTTATTTGTAGCTGCTACTGCTCCGTTCACTCCTTTTTATCGTGCATTAGATTGGGTTGTAACTGATCCTATGGCAGCAATCAAAGATGAAATTGCGAAACAAGAAGGTCAATATGATGTGTTGATTATAATGAGTCATTGCGGTATTTTCTTTGACCGCAAATTATGTGAAGCACTGCCAGAAATTGATGTCATCTTCGGTAGCCATACACATCATTATTTCGAACATGGTGAAATGAAGAACGGTGTTTTAATGGCGGCAGCTGGAAAATATGGCCACTATTTAGGAGAAGTCAATTTAAGCATTGAAAACAACCAAGTCGTACATAAGGAAGCAGAATTACTGCCGATTGATACCTTACCTGAAGTTGAAACCCATTTTGCTGAAGAAGGAAAAGCTTTAATGAGCGATCCTGTTGTCGATCACCCTGTGAACTTGCCGAGACGTACTGATGTTATCACTAAAACGTCATATCTGCTGGCACAAAGTGTATATGAATTTACACATGCAGACTGTACAATAATTAATGCAGGACTAATCGTAAAAGGTATTGATGGGCCAGAGGTAACTGAATTTGATGTACATCAAATGTTGCCGCACCCTATTAATGCAGTCCGAATTAAAATTTCAGGCAAAGATTTGAAAACAGTGATTTTAACAGCTGAAGAACAAAGTTATATGCACGAACATGCGCAAGGCTTAGGATTTAGAGGAGATATTTTTGGAGGATATATTTTGTATAATATGGGTTATATTGAATCTGAATCCTGTTTCTTTGTGCAAGGTAAAGAAATAGAAGACGATCACATTTATACACTCGGTACTATAGACATGTATACTTTCGGACGTTATTTCCCTATTTTTAAAGATTTACCAACAGAATATCTGATGCCTGAATTTTTACGGGATATTTTTAAAAAGAAATTATTAGAACTGTGAAATTATGAGTTATAGCGTTTTCATTTTCTTATAATTTGTTATAATAAGGTGAAGATGAGTACACAGGAGGGTATGTGTTGTAATGGCTACAAAAAATGAAGAGATTTTACGTAAACCAGATTGGTTGAAGATTAAGCTGAACACGAACGAAAACTATACCGGTCTGAAGAAGATGATGCGTGAGAAGAATTTACACACTGTTTGCGAAGAAGCAAAGTGTCCGAATATACATGAATGCTGGGGCGCACGCCGTACAGCTACGTTTATGATTTTAGGAGCGGTATGTACACGTGCTTGCCGTTTCTGTGCAGTTAAGACAGGTTTACCGAACGAATTGGATTTAGGAGAACCAGAACGTGTTGCTGAATCAGTTGAGTTGATGAATTTGAAACACGTTGTTATCACAGCAGTAGCACGTGATGATTTAAGAGATGCGGGTTCAAATGTGTATGCTGGAACTGTCAGAAAAGTAAGAGAGCGTAATCCTTATACAACTATTGAAATCTTGCCTTCTGACATGGGCGGAGATTATGATGCGCTTGAAACTTTAATGGCATCTAAACCTGATATTTTGAACCATAACATTGAAACAGTACGTCGCTTGACTCCAAGAGTGCGTGCACGTGCAACTTATGATCGTACATTAGAATTCTTAAGACGTTCCAAAGAATTACAACCGGATATTCCTACTAAATCAAGTATCATGGTAGGTTTAGGGGAAACAATTGAAGAACTTCACGAAACTATGGACGACTTGCGTGCTGTAGACGTTGATATTTTGACAATTGGTCAATATTTACAACCTTCTCGTAAGCACTTGAAAGTTCAAAAATATTATTCTCCATTAGAATTCGGTAAATTGAGAAAAGTAGCAATGGACAAAGGATTTAAACATTGCCAAGCTGGTCCATTAGTCCGCAGTTCTTATCATGCTGATGAGCAAGTTAATGAAGCGGCTAAAGAAAGACAACGTATCGGTGATGAAAAATTAGAAGTAGCTAAAAATGAAGGGTAAATAGTAACTTTTTATAGTGAAGCAGAAAGGAAGCGGGTCAAATGACTCGTTTCTTTTATTTTAATAGATTGGGTTTTGAAGACTTAGATGCCATAATGAATAAGGTATCTAAGTTTTTGTTGTATAATGAAGAATATATTAAAAAGTTGCGAAAGAATAATGAATATAGATTAGGTGAGAATAATGATTAAAGCAGGAGATAAATACTTTGAATTAATAGAAGAATATCGTGATTGCTTTGATGAAGAGCAATTTGCAAGCCGTTATTCTGAAATTCTAGATAAATATGATTATGTAGTTGGAGATTACGGTTATGAACAATTACGTTTAAAAGGTTTTTATAGAGATTCAAATAAAAAAGCAGAAATCAGCAAACGTTTTTCAACTATCCAAGATTATTTATTAGAGTATTGTAATTTTGGTTGTGCTTATTTCGTGTTGAGACGCATTCCTGAAAGAGAGCTAAAGCAATTGCGTGAATCAGAAGAGGAACAATTGGTTGATAATCCGTCTGACAAATTACATGATGTGAAAATTGAACCAAGTATTCCGAAAGAACAAGAATCCAAGCAATAATAAAGAGTTGAGGGCATGGATATAGTATAAGCATCCTGCTTCCTCAACTCTTTTAATTATATTAATATTCACCGCTATCAAAAGTCCCGCTAGGTATAACATCCTTTAAGTATTCAGTGAGTTCTTCACCTTCAGCATCGCTGACGCCTAATACATAAGCGACATATCCATCTTCAGCTAAATCATCCGGTCCGATAATACCAAATTTGTTGGTTTGCATATTTAATACTAAAACTTTGCCATAATGACGATTAGTTTGAAACATCATTAAATCATAACGACTTTCTTCACCAACCATGCCTACATACTGGACATCAGCTTCTTCGTTATCATCATATAAAAACATATCTATCATATTTTCAGCTCCTTTTAACAGCGTCTTTATGCAAGTGTATCTACTAATGAATTGTACTGCAAAGATGTGATATGATTGAAGAGAATAGGAGTGATAGCATGTATTTTGTGGATAAAGAGAAATTAGAACTTAAATTAAATTATTTAAAACAATTAACAGAAGATTACCCAGAACAAAAAGAAAATCATTATGCATTTGAAAGAATTGCCCAAATGTTAATTGAGTCTTCTGTAGATATCGGAAACATGATTATTGATGGTTTTGTTTTAAGAGATCCTGGTAATTATAAAGATGTCATTGATATTCTTGAATTGGAAAAAGTGATTTCTCCAAAAACAAAAGAAAGTATTAACCAAACTGTAGAGGTACGCAAACGCTTTGTACATCAATATGATCAGTTAGATTCTGAAGATTTAATTCCTTTGTTTGATGCATCACTTGAAGATTATCGTAATTTTATTGATGAAGTCATTCATTTTTTAAATAATGAAAATGTACCTGTGACAGCATTTGGAAAAGGAGAGCATTAATTTCATGAAACAATATAAAGGCTATTTGATTGATTTAGATGGAACAATGTATAAAGGTTCCGACGAAATTGATGGGGCGAAACAATTTATCGATTATTTAAATGAACACCATATTCCTCATCTTTTTGTGACGAATAATTCTACTAAAGTTCCAAGTGATGTAGTGAAAAAATTAGCAGGTTTCGGTATTGAAGCGAAACCAGAAGAAGTGATTACTTCAGCATTAGCAACTGCGGGATATATTAAAAAAGAAAATCCTAAAGCTTCTATTTATGTTATCGGTGAAGGCGGCATCCGTAGTGCTTTATTAAATGCAGGTCTTACTTTAATTGATGATACCCATGTCGATTATGTAGTAGTAGGATTAGATACAAATGTAGATTATGATAAATTTGCACAAGCAACGTTAGGCGTACGCAATGGCGCTCAATTCATTTCTACTAACCAAGATATTTCAATACCTAATGAACGCGGATTTTTACCAGGTAATGGGGCAATTACAAGTGTTATTACAGTATCCACTAAAGTTCAGCCGACTTTTATCGGCAAACCGCAACCAATTATTATGGACATGGCGATGGAAATTATGAAATTGCCGAAAGACGAAGTAGCTATGGTCGGCGATTTATATGAAACAGATATTATGTCCGGTATCAATGCAGGTATTGACACGATTCATGTACAAACAGGTGTAACAAGCAAAGAAGAACTCGCACAAAAAGAAACACAACCAACTTATACATTCAAAGATTTGAATGAGGTACTAAATGAATTAGAAGGGTAGGTGTTACTATGACCAAAGTGTTAGTGACACGGAAAGTACCAGATCGTTATATAGAACAGTTGAAAGAATTTGCGGAGGTTAAAATGTGGGACGAAGAATTTGTCCCTATGCCTCGCAAAGAATTCTTGGAAGAGTTGAAAGATGCAGATGCATGTTTCATTACTTTAAGTGAGAAAGTCAATGAAGAAACATTGGATGCCGCACCTAAATTGAAAATTATTGCCAATTTAGCTGTAGGTTATGACAACATTGATATCCCGTTAGCTGAAGAACGTGGTGTGACGGTTACCAATACGCCGGAAGTATTAACCGAAACCACAGCAGAACTAGGATTTACTTTGATGCTTGCAACAGCACGTAGAATTGTTGAAGCGGAACAATATATCCGAGACGGCAAATGGAAAAGTTGGGGTCCTTACCTTCTTGCTGGTAAAGATGTTCACGGTTCTAAAGTCGGAATTTTCGGGATGGGCGATATAGGCAGAGCATTTGCGCGTCGTCTGAAAGGTTTCGAAGCAAATGTAATGTATCATAACCGCAGCCGTCATCGTATTGCTGAGAAAGAACTAGGAGTATTATATGTCAGCTTTGATGAATTGCTTGAAAATAGCGATTTCGTAATCTGTACTGCACCATTAACACCAGAAACGAAAGATAAATTCGATCGCGCTGCATTTAAGAAAATGCGTAGTGATGCTATCTTTATCAATATCGGACGCGGTGCTACAGTTGTAGAAGAAGATTTAATTCAAGCGTTAGAAGAAGGCGATATTGCCGGTGCTGGTTTAGATGTATTCAGAGAAGAACCGATTGTACCAGATCATCCTTTATTGAAATTATCTAATGCAGTGGTATTACCGCACATCGGCAGTGCTTCTGTTGTAACAAGAGATAGAATGATTCAGCTATCTGTTAATAATGTGAAAGCTGTGTTGCAAGGACACCCGCCTATCACACCTGTAACAGATAAATAATTAGATTGAGCAGCATTTCTCTTTTGAATAAATTGAGAATGCTGCTTTTTATTATTTTTTTCTTTCTACATCTTAAGAATGATGGAGAAAATAAAAGTGAGTATTACAATAATGTTATAGATATAAATATTACCTTTTTGTATGGTTAGAAGTAAACTAAATGAGTAAATTTTTTTAGACGAAGCAAAAATTTCTGTATCAAGTGAATTTATTTGATTGTTAAACGCCCGCCTATCAAGAGGTAGAGCGATTGGAAGCGGTTATTTTTTTCTCTATTCATGACCAATATAATTGAAAAATAATGTGAAAAACATTATAATGAATTATATTTTTGTTGAATTAGGGTAGTAGTTTATTAAGAAACTTCCATGTCACACTTGTACCAAGAAAAATTAATATAGCAAGAGGGGTGCTACATGAAATCCAAAGAACCCGAAACAAAATTAGAAACATTTCAAAAGTTAAAGCCATATTTATTAACTGCTCTTTATTTAGCGATATTCATTACTCTATACCTAATATATGGATCAGGAGACACGCATAATAACTTTATTTACAATGAATTCTAATTAAAGGAGAAAGTTATGAAAGATATTATTAATGTATTAAAAAGCATTGTTAAAGAGAAACCTGATAATATTGCTGTAAGACATACAAATGAGACATTGTCTTACCAAGAATTAGATGATTTATCAGACCGCCTTGCTTTCTTAATTAAAGAAAGTCAGCAACCGATAGTCCTATACGGACATATGTCTCCTTATATGATTGTCGGCATGATAGGGGCTATTAAAGCAGGTTGCGGTTATGTACCTATAGATACATCAGTGCCTGATGATCGTACAGCTATGATTATCGAAAAGGCGGCGCCAGAATACATTTTAGATGCAAGTCAAGAAGCATTTGATTTTCAACGTGGCAAAGTTATTACAATTGAAGATATTCAGAACACGACACTATCTGAACCTGTTGAATCACGCATGTCACCAGAAGATATTGTTTATACGATTTTTACTTCAGGTTCTACAGGAGAGCCAAAGGGTGTACAAATTCAGTACAGCAGTTTAATTGAATTTGCAGAGTGGATGAACGACTTAAATCAATTAGGAGAAGACCAAGAATGGTTGAATCAAGCGCCATTTTCGTTTGATTTATCAGTGATGGCGATTTACCCTTGTCTCTTTACAGGCGGCACATTGAACCTAGTAGATAAAGACATGATCAAGAAACCGAAGCTCTTAAATGATATGTTGCAGCAGACACCGATAAATGTTTGGGTCTCTACACCTTCATTTATTGAAATGTGCTTATTGTTGCCTACTTTAGAGGAAAAACAATATCCAAGTCTGAAAGAATTCTTCTTCTGTGGTGAAATTTTACCGCACAGAACAGCTAAAGCACTTACAGAACGTTTCCCATCAGCAGTGATTTATAATACTTATGGACCGACTGAAGCAACTGTGGCGGTGACAAGTGTCCAAATCACACCAGAAATCTTGGAACAATACAATCCGCTTCCAGTGGGACAAGCAAGACCTGGAACAACTTTATCTACAACAGATGAAGGTGAACTTGTGATTGCAGGAAACAGCGTCAGTGCAGGTTATTTAAAAAACAAAGAAAAGACAGATGCAGTATTTAGCTTAGAAGGCGATACACGTACTTATCATTCAGGTGATAAGGCGAAATTCGAAGATCAACAATGGTTCATTCAAGGACGTATTGATTTTCAAATTAAAATGAACGGTTACCGTATGGAACTTGAAGAAATTGAAACTATTTTACGTCAATCAGAGCACGTCAGAGAAGCAATCGTGGTTCCTATTTACAAAAACGGCAAAGTCACACAATTGATTGGTGCAGTAGTACCAGCAGAAACAGTGGAAGATAATGCAGAACTTTCACACGCAATCAAAACTGATTTGAAATCCAGCTTACCTGAATACATGATTCCAAGAAAATTTGTGTGGATGGATCAGTTACCATTAACTTCGAATGGTAAAATAGACCGTAAGAAAATAGCAGAGGAATTGAATTAATGACACCATATGGCACATTCACCTTTTTCTTAATTGCTTTTATCTTGCTCATACCGGTTATTATATTAGGATTTTTAGGTAAGCGAAGCTATATTTATAACGGTATTAGCACAGCAATAATGATAGTTATTATTTTTTCATCCGATAAATTGAATTTTTTCGGAAATAAATATTTGAGTGTACAGCTAGTTAGTTTTATCATTTATATATTATGGCAAGCAGCTTTGATTATGTGGTATTACTACTCACGCCCGAAAAATAATTCATTTATTAAATTCTTTATCGTGATGGCCTTGTCTATCTTGCCACTTGCCTTAGTAAAGATATTTTCAAGTTCGTGGTTAGGTGGCCAACAAATCCAATTTCATGAGCACAAGTTAATTGAATTCATCGGTTTCCTAGGGATTTCCTATGTTACCTTTAAAAGTGTTCAGCTGATTATGGAAATTAGAGATGGTTCGATTAAAGAAATTAAATTAGGAAAACTCTTCCAATTTATTTCTTTCTTCCCAACGATTTCGTCCGGTCCTATCGACCGTTACAAACGTTTCGTAAAAGATGATAAAAAAGTTCCGACTGGAAATGAATATCGAGAGCTGATTTTAAAAGCAATTCATATGATTATGCTCGGCTTCTTATATAAATATATTATCGCGTACTTTGTAAATCAATACGGCGTAATGCCGTTGCAAATGCATCTTCATGGATTTGTTAAATATTGGTTATATATGTATGCCTATAGCATGTATTTATTCTTTGATTTCGCTGGATATAGTTTATTCGCGATAGCAGTGAGTTATATATATGGTATCAAGACACCGCCGAACTTCAATCAACCATTCAAGTCTAGAAATATTAAAGATTTCTGGAACAGATGGTATATGACTTTATCATTCTGGTTCCGCGATTGTATTTATATGAGATCTTTATTCTTTATGTCTAAAAAGAAATTATTGAAAAGCCAATTCGCTATGTCTAATATTGCTTTCTTCCTGAACTTTTTCATCATGGGAGTTTGGCACGGACTAGAAGTGTATTACATTGTTTATGGACTCTACCATGCGGCCTTATTCATCGGCTATGGTTATTATGAACGTTGGCGCAAGAAACATCCGCCACGTTGGCAAAATGGTTTTACAACCGCACTAAGTGTTATCATTACATTCCACTTTGTCACATTCGGATTCTTAATTTTTTCAGGAAAACTGATTTAATCAAAAAGGAGATTTATTATTATGGAATTTAGAGAACAAGTTTTAGATTTATTAGCAGAAGTTGCAGAAAATGATATTGTGAAAGAAAATCCTGATGTGGAAATTTTCGAGGAAGGTATCATTGATTCTTTCCAAACTGTAGGTTTATTATTGGAAATTCAAAATAAATTAGGTATTGAAGTGTCTATTATGGACTTTGATCGTGACGAGTGGGCGACTCCTAATAAAATTGTTGAAGCTTTAGAAGAACTTAGATGAAGCAAAAACTAAAACCGTTTTTACCGATTTTTATCAGCGGTGCAATATTTATAATTTTTGTATTGCTGCCATCAAGCTGGTTTACAGGATTGGTCAATGATAAAACTTTGGTAGATAATCGTATGTCTTTGACAGACCAAGTATTGAAAGGAACTCTCATACAAGATGAGTTGTTCCATCATAACAAACAATTCTATCCTATTTATGGTTCAAGTGAACTAGAAAAAGATGATCCATTTAATCCAGCCATTGCTTTGAATAAGCATAATTCTCCAAGACAGGCCTTCTTATTAGGTACTGGAGGTAATACTGATTTGGTAAATGGCGTGGAATTAGCATCTCAATACGACGATTTGAAAGGCAAGAAAATAGCTTTTATTATTTCGCCGCAGTGGTTTACAAACCATGGATTGACCAATCTGAACTTTGATGGGCGCATGTCTCAAAATCAAATTAATCAAATGTTTAATCAAAAAAACATGAGTGACGAATTGAAACAACGTTACGCTAAAAGATTATTGCAATTTAAGAACGTCCACAATAAAGCATTTTTAAGAGACGTGGCTAAAAATCACGGTGAAACAGATGGTAATTATATTTCTTCTTTTAAAGAAAATCAATTAACAAAAATTGAAGCGATTAAAAGTTTAATGAACTTCAAGAAAGTGCCGTTAGAACATGTAAAACCTGTGACATCTAAAGATGCTTCATGGTCTGAAATGAGAGATGTTGCTACACAATATGGCGAAGCACATTCAAAATCTAACGAATATCATATTCGTGATAAGTATTGGAAATTGATTAAAGCACATAAACGTCGAATGAATCGAGACTATGAATTTAATATCAATTCTCCAGAATTTAAGGATTTAAAATTATTAGTAGATACGATGCATGAAGCAGGTGCAGATGTTGAATATATCAGTATTCCAGTTAATGGTAAATGGTACGATCATATTGGTGTTGATCGTGATAAACGCCAACCTGTATACGATAAAATTCATCGCACTGTTGTAGATAACGGCGGTAAGATTTACGATTTAACAGATAAAGATTATGAGCCTTATGTCATTACTGATGCTGTCCATATTGGATGGAAAGGTTGGGCTTATATTGATGAACGTATTGTTCATCATATGAAAGAAAAATAGTTTGAATGGAAGAGGCAAGATACAATGATAAAACGTTGTATCTTGCCTCTTTACTTTTGAATTATACCCTATAAGGGTATAGACGAGTATACTATTCAAGTACCATAAAAATAATGAGCGCTTTTTGTGTTTAATAGATACTTAAAGTTAATTGTGAAGATAGGAGAAAGGAGTTTTAGTATGGCGCAAAAACATGACTCAATGCACATGCATGATCACCATAATATGCATCATCAAAATCATATGGGTCACCACCATCATGGCGATTTTAAAAAGAAATTTTTAATCTCATTAATATTTGCGCTTCCTATTATTATTTTATCGCCGATGATGGGTCTGCACTTGCCATTTCAATTTAAAGGTTCTGATTGGGTAGTATTAGTATTTGCTACCATTCTGTTCTTTTATGGGGGTCATCCTTTCTTATCAGGAGCTAAAGATGAATTGAAAGAGAAAAAGCCAGGTATGATGACACTTATTGCTTTAGGTATAACTGTCGCATATATCTATAGTCTATATGCATTCTATCTTAATCATTTTAGTAATACTTCTTCTCATGCTATGGACTTTTTCTGGGAACTAGCAACTTTAATTATCATTATGTTGTTAGGTCACTGGATTGAAATGAATGCTGTAGGCAATGCAGGCAACGCTTTGGAGAAAATGGCAGAGCTGTTACCAAATAAAGCAGTTAAAGTAGATAAAGACGGCAACCATGAAACAATCCAAACTTCTGATATAAAAGATGGGGACATCATTGAAGTCAAATCTGGAGACAGTATACCCGCAGATGGTATTATTATCAAAGGAAGTACTGATGTAGATGAATCATTAGTAACTGGCGAATCCAAGAAGATTCCGAAACATATCGATGACAAGGTTATTGGCGGTGCGGTTAATGGCTCAGGTACAATTCAAGTAAAAGTTTCTGCTGTAGGAGGGCAAGGCTATTTATCACAAGTAATGGAAATGGTTAATCAAGCGCAAGATGATAAGTCTCGAGCAGAACTTTTATCTGATAAAGTTGCAGGATACCTCTTTTATTTTGCGGTAAGTGCAGGTCTTATTGCATTTATCGTATGGATACTGATTACCCATAATATTGATTTCGCACTTGAGAGATTGGTAACGGTATTGGTAATAGCATGTCCGCATGCATTGGGCTTGGCTATACCGTTAGTTACTGCACGTTCAACTTCAATTGGTGCGCATAATGGTCTTATTATTAAGAATAGAGAAGCTATAGAGATTGCGCAGCATTTAAACTATGTCATGATGGATAAAACAGGTACTTTAACTAAAGGTGTGTTTACAGTTAATCACTATGAAAGTTTAAATAGTCATTTAACAGATGACGAAGTATTGCAATTATTTGCATCATTAGAAAGTGCCTCTAATCATCCGTTAGCAACTGGTATTATTGAATATGCAAAATCTAAAGAAGTTAAAATTGAAAATCCAGAAGATGTTCAGACAATTTCGGGTGTGGGATTAGAAGGAAAAGTGAATGGACATAGTATTAAGATTGTTAATGAATCGTATTTGAAAAAGCATCAATTTAAACATGATGAATCATTATTTACACGTTGGGCAGAAAAAGGTAACTCAATCAGCTACTTGATTGAAGGTGATTCCGTTGTTGGTTTTATTGCTCAAGGTGATCAAATCAAAGAAAGTTCTAAACAAATGGTTTCAGATTTAATAGAACAAAATATTACTCCTGTAATGTTGACGGGGGATAATCAAGAAGCAGCTAAGAGTGTTGCAAAAGAATTAGGAATTAAAAATGTCCACTCTGAATTATTGCCGGAAGATAAGGAAACCATCATACAAAATTATCAAAAAGATGGGAGTAAAGTTATGATGGTGGGAGATGGTATTAATGATGCACCTAGTTTAGTTAGAGCAGATATTGGAGCCGCAATTGGAGCAGGTACAGATGTTGCAATAGATTCTGCTGATATTATCATCGTCAAAAGTAATCCTATTGATATTATTCATTTCCTTACACTATCTAAAAATACAATGCGTAAAATGGTCCAAAACCTTTGGTGGGGTGCTGGGTATAATATTATTGCAGTACCACTAGCAGCGGGTGTATTAGCATCTGCAGGTTTGACACTATCACCGGCAGTAGGAGCTGTGTTAATGTCGCTCAGTACTATAATTGTCGCAATTAATGCCTTTACATTAAAATTGGATTGAATTTTGAAACTCGAGCTGTCTTAGCAGTTCGAGTTTTTTACGTTTATTAAACAGTAATTCAGAAAATGAAAAAAGTTATTGACCTTTACGTCACGTAAAGCTTTAAGATAAAAATATAGGAGGTGACACAATGGATTATTCTATAAGCGAAGTTGCAGAAATGACAGGACTAAGTACTCGAACTTTACGCTATTATGATGAAATTAATTTATTTACTGCTCGGAGAGGAACAGAAAATGGTTATCGCATTTATCAATCAGAAGATTTAGATGTTCTGCAAGTAATTATGTTTTTAAGAAAGATGAAAATGCCTTTAGAACAAATCAAAGCAATTATTCTTAATGAAGAAAATGATTTCAATCAGTTATTGAAAGTACAAAAAGAAAGACTGATGGAAAAGCAAGCTGAAATAACTGCACTAATTCATTTAATTGATACTACGTTAGCAAACAAACAGGAGGGAAAGGTAATGTTAGACAAAGAAAAATTTGAAGCTTTCAAACAGGAGAAAATTAATGAAAATCGCAATCAATTTGGAGAAGAAGTAATTGAAAAATATGGGCATGAGGCGTTAGAAAAATCAGAACAAAATTGGCAACATCTTTCTCAAATAGAATATCAGTGTGCAGAAGAATGTGAGTTGGCAATAAAAAGAGGATTGCAAGAATTACTGAAGCGTAATCATGAAAGTATGGATAAAGATATCGCTAAAGAAGTATTCAAAGCACATGCTGAGTGGCTGAAACTAATGAGCGGACAATATAGTGAAGGTTATCATCTTGCAATGGCAGACTTGTATGTTGATGATATACGATTTACAGCTTATTATGATAATTTAGTGGGGGAAGCAGGAGCTGCCGCATTGCTCAGCCGTATTATAAAACAGCATTTTGATTAATAAAAAAGAAGCATCAGCTGAATCAACCATCAGCTTAGCTTCTTTCATAGCGCTATTTATCTGAATGCTTTAGAATACTTGTTCCACTTCAACAACACCAGGTACTTCTTCAAGCAACGCACGCTCGATACCTGCTTTTAAAGTGATTGTTGAACTAGGGCATGTATTGCATGCACCGTGAAGTTGTAATTTAACGATACCGTCTTCGACATCAATCAATGTGCAATCGCCGCCGTCACGTAATAAGAACGGACGTAAACGCTCAATAACAACTGCAACTTGATCAAACATTGTTGTATTTTCAGTTGGCATGGATATATCTCCTTCCAAGTATATAATTTCATTTTTCTGCTTGTTCATTTATTATAATAGATAAAGACAAAAAAATCTATGGAGGGACGCTAAATGACTAAAGTAAGTGTAGTGGTTTATGGGGCTGATGTAGTATGTGCAAGTTGTGTTAACGCACCAACATCTAAAGATACATTTGATTGGCTGCAAGCATTATTAAAACGAAAATATCCAGATATTAATTTCGAATATACGTATATTGATTTTCAAAAGGATACTGAAAATTTATCTGATCATGATCAACAGTATATTGAACAACTAGAAAATGATGAGTTATTCTATCCGCTGGTCACAATGGATGACATGTTAGTAGCGGATGGTTTTATTCAATCCAAACAAATTACACGTTTCGTTGACGAACATTTCGAAAGTTAAATATGAGATTTTAAGAACAATAGGGCGACTTATATTAAGTTGCCTTTGTTTTTATATCTATTTTTAAATGATAAAGGAAGAGAAGGATGTATTATGACATTATCTAAAAGGAAACTTCAAGAAAAAGATTATGACATAGCTTTAGAGATATGGGAAAGCGCTGTAAAAGCCACTCATGATTTTTTAAAGGAGAAAGATAGATTAGAATTAAAAGCTGAAATTCCAAACTATTTTAAATTAGTAGAAGCTTATTTGTGGTTGGATAATCAACAAGTCATAGGTTTTTCAGGAACACATGAGCAAAATTTAGAAATGTTATTTATTGAGCCGAAATATTTCAATAGGGGTTACGGTACAGAAATAGTTCAATATCTCATTCGCGAAGGAAAGGTACAATACGTCGACGTTAATAAGGATAACGCTCAAGCTTTGAAATTCTATTTAAAAAATGGCTTTGCAATACATAGTGAATCTCAAAAAGATGATCAAGGAAGAGATTATCCGATTTTGCATCTCAAATTGTAATTGATACAGCAAAGAGGCCAGGACACAACCATGTCTTGGCCTCTTTAACAATCAATACTTTTATCCGTTATGATATTTATACAACCATAAAATTCCTGATTTCATAATTGAAGCAATACGACCTGTAAGCGGTCGATCTAATACATAAGCGAACCCTTTTTTGTCGCCTAAAGAACCAAAGAATCCTTGAATTTTCAATTCAGGCATTTTATCTGGAAGTGCTTCGTTTTTCCATTGTTTCATCATAACATCTGCAATCTGATCACCTTGAATTTCAGCAAGTTGTGCACTTGGTGCGTGTGGTAGGCTTGCACAGTCGCCGACTACATATACATTTTGATATGTAGGGATTTGATGATATTGGTTTACAATGACTTGACCATTTTTGCTGACATCGACAGGTAAATTTCTAACTACTGAAACTGGATGGATACCTGCTGTCCAAACAACGATATCTACATCTTCAGGTTCGTCATGATTATAAATCTTTCCAGGTTCTACTTTATTGATATTAGAATTAGGAATTACCGTAACGTTATTTTTCTTGAACCACTTTTCGATATAATGACTGAGTTTCTCTGGGAAACGTGCAAGAATACGTTCACCGCGGTCGTAAAGTCTGATGTCTAAATCAGAACGACTTTCGCGTAATTCACTCGCTAATTCAATGCCGCTTAAACCTGCTCCCACAATTGCTACCTTAGAACCAGTAGGTAAGTCGCTGATTGTATGATAAGTTTTACGTGATTTTGCTAATGTTTGAATACTGTAAGTGTATTCTTCAGCACCTGGTACATTATGATATTTATCTTCGCACCCCAACCCGATAACGAGTTCATCATAATCTACTTTAGTATCACCGACAGAAATAATTTGTTCATCTAAATCAATTGCTGAAATTTCCCCGTAAACAACATTCAGCTTTTTAGATTCCGGAAACTGTAATCGTACATCTTTATCTGATTTAGTACCTGCTGCAAGAGCATAATATTCTGGTTTCAAACCATGATAAGGCATACGATCAATCAAAGTGATAGTGTAATCTTCAGGTAATTCATCAGGCAGGATATGCGAAAGAATACGCATATTGCCATAGCCGCCACCTAACAATACTAAATTCTTCATTCCGATAACCCCTCTTATCTAGATTAATATAACGCTGCATCACTGCATGGTGCCTGATTATTATGAAAGTACGTAACCAACGTCATTTGCTTATTTTTAAAAATATGCTTTCATTTATTATAATCTTTTTTAAACCACCAGACAAACAATCTTTTACCGGAAAAATAATTTCAATTTGTACTGAGAGAGAATCCGCTAGAAATATGTTATAATAATAGCACTCAAAACTATAAGAGGAGTTCAATTAATGAATCCAATAGTAGAATTTTGCATATCAAATATGGCAAAAGGCGGAGACTATGTGTATAACAAACTTGATCAAGACCCCGGCGTAGACGTATTAGAATACGGATGTCTGCAAAATTGCGGTGTTTGTTCAAGTGGGTTGTATGCACTGGTTAACGGTGATATTGTTGAAGGAGACTCGCCAGACGATTTATTGCAAAATATTTATAAGCATATAGAGGAAACTTGGATTTTCTAGTTTCAATTTTTGACGAAGCAGAATGAACTAGGAGGGATTAAATATGCCAACAGTAATTCTTACTGAAGCGGCAGCATACGAAGTGAAGAGTATGCTTGAAAGCAATGACATGCCAGACGGCTATTTAAAAATTAAAGTCAACGGTGGCGGTTGTACTGGATTGACTTATGGTATGACAGCTGAAGAGGAACCTGGCGATAATGATGAAATTATCGAATATTATGGTTTAAAAGTGTTAGTTGATAAATATGATAAACCTGTATTAGAAGGTACAACAATAGATTTCAAACAATCACTTATGGGTGGTGGCTTCCAAATCGATAATCCGAATGCAATTGCTTCATGCGGTTGCGGAAGCTCATTCCGTACAGCTAAAGTAGCCGGCAATCCAGAAGACTGCTAAGTGATTAATAGTGAAAAATAGCGGGATGAAACAGTAGAGATTATATCTACTGCCAGGGTGGAACGGTGAAATAATTTTACTCAATATTTATTTCTGTTCCGCTCTTTTTTTGTCTAATAATGGTTTTACTTTGAAAATTTAAGTAAGTATGACCATAATAAGACTATTAGGGTATCAGTAAATTCTGAAATTATGAATGCTTTTCTTCCTATTACCTTGAAAAAATGACTGAATAATTATAAGATGAAGAGGAATGACATTTGTCTTTATTTGACATTTTTTTCAATCAAATGGGGTATATTAAGAAAGCGTATTCTATTACAAATTTTTAAGAAAGCATAGGTGAATAAAATGGCTGAAACAAAAAAAGTTATTGTTTTAGGGGCAGGTTATGCAGGCTTGCAAACTGTTACAAAATTACAAAAGATTTTACCAGCTGATGAAGCTGAAATCACTCTAATCAATAGAGATGATTATCACTATGAAGCAGTATTATTACATGAAGCTTCAGCAGGTACTGCGAATTACGAAGATATTATTTATCCAATTGAAAGTACTATCAACAAAGAAAAAGTAAAATTCCTTAAAGGCGAAGTCGTTAAAGTTGACCCAGATGCTAAAGTTGTAGAAACAAACAACGGCCGTTTCAATTATGACGTTCTAGTTGTTGCTTTAGGTTGGGTAAGTGAAACATTTGGTATTAACGGTATGTTAGAACATGCTTTCCAAATTGAAAATATCCATACTGCACGTAAATTATCTCGTCATATCGAAGATAAATTTGCTAACTATGCATCTTCTAAAGAAAAAGATCCTAAAGATCTTGCATTCTTAGTAGGTGGCGCAGGCTTTACAGGTATTGAATTCTTAGGTGAATTAACAGCGCGTGTTGATGAATTATCAAATAAATATGGCGTAGATCGTGATAAAGTTAAAATCACTTGTGTAGAAGCAGCACCAACTATGCTTCCTATGTTTGATGATGAATTAGTAAATTATGCTGTAAATTACCTTGAAGAACGTGGCGTTGAATTCAAAATCGGTACACCAATCGTTGGTGCAAACGAAAAAGGTTTCGTCGTTAAAGTTGGAGACCAAGAACAACAATTAGAAGCGAACACTTCTATTTGGACTGCTGGTGTTCGCGGAAGTAAAATTATGGACGATTCATTCGATGGCGTTAAACGCGGTCGCTTAATTGTAAACCAAGACTTAACTGCTCCTGGTTATAATGAAACATTCGTAATCGGTGATGTATCAGCATACATTCCTGAAGGCGAAGAACGTCCATTACCAACAACTGCACAACTTGCAATGCAACAAGGTGAAAGCGTTGCTCAAAACGTTAAAAACATCTTAAATGGCCAACCTAAAGAACCATTCAACTTCGTTAACCGCGGAACTGTATGTTCATTAGGTGCACATGATGGTGTTGGTATTGTTTACGGTAAAAACATTACTGGTAAAAAAGCAGCATTCATGAAAAAAGTTATCGATACTCGTTCTATCTTCAAAATCGGTGGTATCGGTCTAGCATTCAAAAAAGGTAAATTTTAATAAAAGCTGACTCAACAAAGTTAAGTTTTATTAAACTAATAAGAAGGACAAAGGTTGGTAATACTGTGAGTATCAAGCAGTATGCCAACCTTTTTTCATAATGGAGGAGATAATCGTGCCTATACAATTTACATTTGATGAGCACAATGAATTGGCGAGTGATATTCTCATTGTCGGATTGCCTGATCATTTGAATCAGTTGCCGACATTGAATTTTCAAGATAAGAATCTGACGGAAGCGTTAGATACATATAAGCAGAAACACATTATAAGCAGTGAGACAGGTAAAATCAGTTCTACAAGATTTAATGAATCAGGGCTAGACATTCATCTGATTACTGTAGGCTTAGGTAATTTAAAGGAATTAACACGCATCAGCGCTATGAAAATTTTCGGCAGCTTGCTGCAGACTTTAAAAAGAGACCATATTACTGAGGCAGATGTATTATTCCAGTCATTCGCTTCAAAGGTTATCGAGAAAAATGAAATGGCTGAATTGTTTAGTTTACAAGCTAAGAAGGCACTCTATCATTTCAATAACTATAAAACAGATAAAAGAATTCCCTATCATTTGAATTTGAAAATTCATGGAGCTGAAGCGGATGAAATTACAGCGCTTAAAGATGGAGAAGTTATTGGAGAAGGTATCAAATTAGCCAGAGACTTCAGTAATATTCCGCCCAATATCTTAACACCTAAACATTACGCTGATTTGATTTGCGGCCATTTTGAAGAAACGGCTGTAGATGTGGAAGTGAAAGATGCTGAAACGCTTCAAGCTGAAGGATTTGGATTACTGCACGCAGTAGGTAAAGGCTCTGACTTTGGACCGAGACTCATTACTTTGACTTATAAAGGTGCAGATGATGATGTCGCGCCAATCGCTCTCGTAGGTAAAGGCATTACTTATGATTCAGGCGGATACTCTATTAAGTCGAAAACGGGTATGCAGGAAATGAAATTTGATATGTGCGGTTCTGCTAATGTGCTAGGGATGATAGAAGCGGTTCACCGTCTGGCTTTACCGATCAATATTGTAGGCGTTATTGCTTCTGCGGAAAATATGATTAATGGAGAGGCTATGAAACCTGATGATGTCTTTACAGCTTTAAATGGCGAGACGGTTGAAGTTTTGAACACAGATGCAGAAGGGCGCCTTGTCTTAGGAGATGCAGTCTTTCATGCAGCGCAGTATCAACCAAGATTGATTTTAGATTTTGCGACCCTGACAGGAGCAGCAGTGGCAGCATTAGGTGAAGATAAAGCAGCTGTGTTTAAGAATAATTCACAAGCTCCTTTAGAAGCCATAACTGAAATTGCCGGAGAGAATGGCGAATGGACATTTGAACTGCCGGTTACAGACTCTGAAAAACAATTGATTAAAAAAAGTGAAGTGGCGGATTTAGTTAACCATACGAATGGAATGGGCAAAGCGTTATTTGCGGCAGCCTTTGTAATGCATTTCAGCGGCAGCATCCCTCAATTACACTTTGATATCGCTGGACCAGCTACCACTCAACAAAATAATTACAATGGCCCTAAAGGACCGACAGGATATTTAATTCAAACGATTGTAGATTGGTTAAGAAGAGAAGCTAAATAAGATAAAGCCGGCGCTTAGATTGTACGTATTAATGTATAATTTAAGCGTCTTTTTAAAAGATTCATATTTTAAAAGAATCTAATTTTGAATATTGACTTTTAGAATTACCACTGTTATCATACAAACATAATGCTTTAGTTCGATAACGTAGTAAAGGAGAAACAGGAATGGTGAATGCAGTTGTAATAGCAGTATTATTAATGATAGTTTTATGTTTATGCAGACTGAACGTAGTATTAAGTCTGTTCATCAGTGGTTTAGTTGGCGGCGTAGTTGCAGGTATGCCGGTAGAAAAAGTAATTAAAGTCTTTACTGAAAATATTGTAGATGGCGCAGAAGTAGCATTGAGTTATGCCTTGCTTGGAGGTTTTGCTGCACTTATTTCCTATAGTGGAATTACGGATTATTTAGTAGGCAAGGTTATTGATATGATTCACGCAGAAAATAATAGAGTTTCTCGCTCTACAATCAAAGTGATTTTAATTGTATCTTTGCTTCTACTAAGTATGAGCAGCCAAAACTTAATTCCTGTACATATTGCATTTATCCCGATTGTGATTCCTCCATTGCTCAGTTTATTCAATGAATTAAATATAGATAGACGTCAAATTGCTTTAGTCATCAGTTTTGGATTATGTTTTCCATACTTCTTGATGCCATTTGGATTTGGACAAATTTTCCACCAAATTATTCAAACCGGATTTGCAAAAGCACATCACCCGATTGAATTTGATATGATTTGGAAAGCTTTATTAATACCTTCAATCGGATATATTGTCGGATTAGCCTTAGGTTTATTTGTATATCGTAAACCACGTCAATATCGTAATGATGAAGAACAAACAAATCAAGCACCGAAAGAATTGAACAAGTATATTTTAATCGTGACGATTGTGGCAATATTACTTACATTTATCGTCCAAATGATTACTGAATCCATGATATTTGGTGCACTTGCTGGGGTTATGGTCTTCTTTATTTCTCGAGCTTACAAATGGTTCGAATTAGATAAACAATTTACAGAAGGTATTAAGATTATGGCCTATATCGGAGTCGTTATTTTAACAGCCAACGGGTTTGCAGGCGTAATGAATGCGACTGGAGATGTTAAGACGCTGGTAGCTAATATCGCTTCAATTACAGGAGACCACAAATTAATTGCGATTATTTTAATGTATATCATCGGCTTAATTGTTACATTAGGTATTGGTTCATCCTTTGCGACAATTCCGATTATTGCAGCTTTATTCATTCCATTAGGAGAGCAATTAGGTATGAGTACAATGGCCTTAATTGCCTTGATAGGTACAGCAGCAGCGCTAGGAGATTCTGGATCGCCTGCCAGCGACTCAACTTTAGGACCGACTGCTGGTTTAGATGTAGACGGCCAGCATGATCATATTCGCGATACTTGTGTTCCGAACTTTTTATTCTACAATATTCCATTAATGATCTTCGGTACAATTGCAGCTATGATATTATAAAAGTAAATCTGAGATATGAGGTGTGCTGTAGTGACAAATTTACTGAAAACACTAGATATGGAAATTTTAGAAGTAAGAGAAGGCTATACAAAGGTGAAGATGCCTGTATCAGATAAAGTGAAGCAACCCTTTGGATACTTGCATGGCGGCGCTACGATGGCTTTAGGAGAGACGGCTTGTTCTGTCGGAGCTGCACATATAGTAGATACGGAAAAAAATATTCCAGTAGGGCTGGAAATGAACACAAACCATATAAGCTCTGCTACTGAAGGAAATGTTTTTGCTATTGCAGAATTGATTCATGGTGGTAGAACAACGCAAGTCTGGAATATAAATATTGTAGATGATAATGATAAATTAATCAGTGTGATGCGTGGCACGATGATGTTGAAAACACGTTGAAGAACAAGGGTGAGACATTAAGTTGGTCTCGCCTTTGCTTTTTAATTTGGTAATTTTTTAAAGTAGTAGGGGTTCCAAAGTGTCTAGACACTGGTGTCGAGCCTCGACACTTCGGCCCACTCAACACGACAAAATCTCTACATGAAACGCAGAAAAGGGGATTAAGACATGTAATTGTGTCTCAATCCCCCATTTTTTATGATACTTTTTCAACTTTATTCACAAATGCATTTGCTATACGACTTGCAGATTCGCGTCCGCCCATAACATTACGAGCAAATGGACCTAATTCTAAATCAGCTAAACCGCCAGAAACAAATAATCCTGGCAGCCATTCTAAGTCTTCAGAAATAGAAGGATAACCGGTTTTCGCAAGTGGTGCATCGTAAGTGTTGATTAATTTTCTGACAAGAGGTTGTCGCATTATAGTATTTTGGAATCCAGTAGCTAGCAAGATTCTATCATATTTATAATTTTTCTCTTCTGTAATGATTTCATGATTTTTAATAGCTTGTATTTCATTTTGATGAATCACAAGTTCACCTTGCTGTTTATGTTTTTTAAGTCGTAAGTAAAGCTCTTTCGGCATTGAACCTTTATGACGCTCATTTAAGATAACGTTCATTTTCTCTTCAGAAGATTCGAGTTCTCTAAAGTGCACCATATTTTTAGGACCTAACCAACCAGGGTCAGCATCAAAGTCGTGAATTTCTATAGGTTTTTTCAACCATAGATGCACTGTGTCAGTATCGGTTTTATTAATTAATTTTAATGTCAAATGTGCAGCTGAAATACCGCTTCCGACTACATGAGAAGTACCTTCATATTGAATAGTTTTTGATTCAAAAATATGTTGGACATCTGGTTGTGCTTGATACATTGGCGGAATATAAGGGCGATGATTGCAACCAGAAGCTAACACGACATGTTGGCTGACAACTTGTTCGCCACTATCTAAAGTTACAATCCATTGATTATTTTCTTTAGAAATATCTGAAGCGAAAGCTTTGATGTGACGTTTATTTAAATCATAGTCATGTAAGAGTTCATGAATGTGATCCATAAACATGTCACGTTGCGGTCTTTGATAGCGACCGTACGTGGCTCCCGTATATTGATTGCTTTTGGCGAATTGTTTTAAATGGAATGGATCCGGATGTACATGGTGTACATGCGGTGAACGTAGGAACGGCATACCAATACGGCATGAGTAATCGTCAAATTGTTCACATAGAGATTCATGAGGATCTATAATTGTTAAGTCTTCAGCAGGTAAGCCTGAAGCACGAAGTTTAATAGCTATTGTAACAGCGTGTATACCGCCGCCGATAATTGTCCAAGACATAGCGTCACCTTCTCAAATCGTAATAGTTTCGATTTATTTAATATACCATATAATCTATTACTGCTCAAGTTGACACAATAGAAAAAGCCTTGAGAAAGCCTAGTAAAAGGCTGGCTCAAGACTTTAATTCAAACTATTTATTTGCTGGCTGCTTTAGGTTTTTCTTCTTCAGGTTCATTAATTTCATCCAACTTTGTGGTTTTAGTGTAAGGTGTTTTAATTTTATAAGCCGCTCTGATAATTAAATGACTGGATAATGGACCAGTAATTAAGATAAATAAAATACCGATTAAGAGTTGCGGGTTAGTAAAGTGGTCTTTACCAATGAAATATAAGAATACCCCTAATAGTAAGCTCATTGAACCTAACGTAGAAGCCTTGCCTGCAGCATGTGCACGTCCGTATACATCACGTAATCTTAAAATACCGAGTGCAGAAAGGGCACTGATAAGCGCACCAATCACTACAAAGAAAAGTGACAGACTAATCATTATTGTGTCGATCATGTTCAATCACCTTGCCTTCCTGCATGTATTTCGCGAAGACTGCTGTTCCTAAAAAGGCGATAATACCAATTAAAAGAATGGTTACAATCATATACTTTGTATCTAAGAAGATACTGAATAGCGCTACGATGGCCATTAATTGAATACCAATCGCATCCAAAGCTACAACACGATCTGCCAAAGAAGGTCCAAGGATTACACGGACGAGCATTCCAAGTATTGAGAGTGCCACTACAATCAGTGCGATAACAATTACAATATTAAATGCAGACATTAGTATTCTCCCACCTCTCTAACAGCTTTTTCTAATGAAGATTTAATTCCTTCAATCTCTTCTTCTTTCGTACTGAAATCTAAACAGTGAATATAGATTTTGCGGTTATCATCACTTACCCCTAAGACGATAGTACCTGGAGTGAGGGTGATGAGTGTACATAACAAGACTACTTCCCATGGACGTTTCAAGTCTGTATCATAAACAAAAAAGGCTGGCTCGTTATCCATGTGCGGTTTCGTTACGATACGAATAACATCGATATTGGCTTTGACTAGTTCGATAAAGAAAATGCAACAAAGCTTCAATGCATAATAAAATGTAATGATATAAAAACGTCCTGGCAGAATTTTGCGCATTAAGAATACCAGTAATAATCCAAAAAGGTAACCGAGCACAAAATTGTTCAGAGTATAACTATCGTTGACGAAGAGCCAAAATACAGCAAGTAACATATTAACTACGATTTGAACTGCCATATTATTTCACCCCCAGAACGCTATCGATATAAGCTTTAGGATCATAGAATGTCACAGCAGCTTGTTTAAAGAATGGATATAACCAATCTGCCGCAAAACTGAAGACCACACAAAGCGCTACAGCTAGAATAGCGACACTCAATAAACCGCGATAATGCAATTTATGATTGATTTTGTATCCTTTCGCTTCGCCAAAGAAACCTTTGATGAAAATACGCATTACTGAATAAAGAATTAATAAACTGGAAAGTAATACGATAATACCACTGATATAAAATCCTTTTTCAAAGGCTGCGCGAACAATAAACATTTTTCCATAGAAGCCGCTGAACGGCGGAATACCGGCTAAATTCAAACAAGCAATGAAGAAAGTCCAGCCTAAGACTGGATAGCCTTTAATCAAACCGCCGAATTCTCTGATGTCGGTGGTCTTGGTGATTTTCAACATGACACCGATTAAGAAGAATAAGGCTGCTTTAATCAACATATCATTAACTGTGTAATATAATGCGCCGATGATGCCTTGTTCATTCATCATTGCTACACCTACTAAAATGATACCTACTGCAATCATAATATTGTAGATAATAATCTTTTTCGTGTCGTTATAACTGATAGCACCGATTGAACCGAAAATAATGGTCAACAGAGCCAGCATTAACACTGTATAGTGTGAGAATGAAAGTGTATTGACAAAGAATAAACTCAATGTTCTGGCAATTGCATAGACGCCGACTTTAGTAAGCAAGGCTCCGAAAAATGCGATAATCGCAAATGGTGGGGCATAATATGCTCCAGGCAACCATACATACATCGGAAAGGCGCCCGCTTTAGTTGCGAATACAAATAAGAACAGTACAAACACGATGCTGACAAGTCCGCTGTCTTTATCGGATAAATGCGCTAATTTACGGCTGATGTCTGCCATATTCAAAGTTCCGACTACAGAGTATAATATACCGACTGCCATAACGAAGAAAGCAGACGAAGCGACGTTCACCAGCAAGTATTTGATGCTTTCTTGCAATTGAATCTTCGTACCGCCAATTACTAGTAATGCATAAGATGAAATCAAGAAGACTTCAAAGAATACGAATAAGTTAAAGATATCTCCTGTGATAAAGGCACCGATGATACCTGTTTCCATAAACATGACGGCGAAATAATAATAATACGTTTCGCGGTGCAAGCCGATAGATTGATAGGAAAACAAAATAATTAAGATTGTCACAATAATACTTGTGATCACCAGTGTTGCACTGAATAAATCTAGTACAAATACGATACTATAAGGTGCTTTCCAAGAACCTAATTCTAATTTTAAAGGTCCATGATGCCATACATTGATAAAGTTGATGATGGCTAACGCTAATGCAACGAGCGAACCTCCAAGCGCCACAAATCGCTTAATAAACGGGCGCTTACCGATGAAGACCAGAATAATCGCTGTTAACATTGGTGCAAGAAGCATAGCTGCGAGTAAGTTATTCTCAATCATCATCTTCAGGCACCCCTTTCATACGTTCTACGTTGTCTGTACCTAGTTCTTTGTAACTTCTGAAAGCAAGTACCAGGAAGAATGCAGTAACTGCGAATGAAATTACAATTGCTGTTAAAATCAATGCTTGCGGAATAGGATCCACATAATTCTTTGTTCCAGGTTGAAAGATAGGCACTGCGCCGTCATTTAATCCACCCATTGTGATAAGGAATAAGTTAGCTGCGTGCGTTTGAACTGCGGTACCGATAATGATACGAATCAAGCTTTTAGATAAAATGAGATAGACGCTGATTGATGTTAAGATACCGCAGACGATAATCATAATTATTTCCATTACTCATTCTCTCCAATCGCTAAGATTATAGTCATTACCGTGCCGACAACTGCAAGCAGTACACCCAAATCAAAGAAGAGGGCAGTGTGCACTTGCATCGGTTTAAGTAACGGAAGCGGAATTTCAAACACGCGATGTGTAAAGAAATTTTTTCCGTATAACCAACTTGCACAAGGTGTTAAAGCACAAAACGTCAAACCGATTGCAATTAATTTTTTAAAGTCCCAAGGGAAGATTTTCCGCATCGTTTTTACGTCGAAGGCTACTGAGAAAAGTACTAGTGAACTTGAAACTAGCAATCCTCCAATAAAGCCGCCTCCTGGTTGATAATGTCCATTTAAGAATAACGAAAAAGCGAAAACCATAATCAAGAAGAAAATGATAATAGTTGAATATTGAAAGATGATATTATTTTTCTGTCTGTTCATTTTCTTCCACCCTTTCATAACCGTTTTTATGCTTAGAACGCAATTTGATAAGTGTATAAACACCTAATCCGGCAATACCTAATACTGATGATTCGAATAAAGTATCGGTACCACGGAAGTCAACTAAAATAACGTTAACCATATTGTTTCCGTGAGCTAAGCTGTGTACATTTGCTTTGTAGTAAGCAGCAATAGATTCAAAGTGCTGATTACCATAGGCAATTAAACCAAGTACTGTTACAGCAAGTCCAACACCAGCAGCAATAAGCGCATTACCAATCTTGAACGATCTAGATTCGTTATAACGGTTTAAGTTTGGTAAATGGTAGAAACATAATAAGAACAATGCTGTAGAAATCGTTTCTACCACAAATTGTGTTAATGCTAAGTCTGGAGCATTAAAGAAAATAAAGAATATTGCCATTGAGTAACCTACAGCACTCAACATGATAATACTGAACAATCTTGAACGTGCAAAGACGATCATTGTTGCTGAAGCCAGTATCATAATGACAATAATGATTTCAGTAGTACGTAATCGACTGACATGTTCAAAGTTCAAGCTGAACGGCATACAAAGTAAAGTAATTAAAGTCAAGGCAATCAAACTACCTAAAATGACAATTAACTTATTGCGAATAAAGCCGCTCATATAAGTGCGTGTAATTTTCTTCGAGTAGAATGGCATATAGCGTCCAGAGCGGTCATATAAATAGTTCAGCTCTAAACGTTCTGGAATCGCTTCGATAATTTTGACCCACTTATGATAGGCAAAGATTAGGCCGATGCCTGCTGCATAAATAAACAATGTAGCAAAGAATGCCGGTGTAAATCCATGGAATAAATGGAATTCAGCATGCGGAATATGCGCGTTGCTGATTGCACGGCTTGCTGGGTCTATAATTGATTGCGTTAAAATTGCCGGGAATAAACCGAACACGACAACTAAAATAGCAAGAAAAGCTGGCGCTATCCACATCATTACTGAAGGTTCATGCGGTTTATCTGGTAAAGATTCAGGTTTATAAGTGCCCCAGAAAATTTGGCCGATGAAACGTACTGAATAAACGAATGTAAATAAACTACCTACTATTGCTACAATAGGAATTAAGACACCTAAAGTATTTAAACTAAATAGGTGAGAGTGTGTCACATTGATCATCGCCTCTAAGAAGCTTTCTTTTGATAAGAAGCCATTAAACGGCGGTACACCAGCCATACTTAAAGCTGTGATGACTGTGATGGTGAAAGAAATCGGCATTACAGTCATTAATCCGCCTAGTTTGCGAACATCTCTTGTGCCTGTCTCATGATCAATGATTCCAGCAACCATAAAGAGTGCACATTTGAATGTTGCATGGTTGATTAAATGGAATACCGCTGCGATAAAAGCGGCAGCATAGAATTGGCTTTGTGCGCCTTGGTAATGGTAACTGACTGCTCCAATTCCTAACATTGCCATGACCATTCCTAATTGTGAAACCGTCGAAAAGGCTAAGATTCCTTTTAAATCAAGTTGTTTTGTTGCATTGAGAGAGCCCCAGAATAATGTAATTAAACCGATTGCTGTGACTGTCCAAATCCAACCTTCTGATAGTGCAAAAATCGGTGTGAGACGTGCAACTAAGTATATTCCGGCTTTTACCATAGTCGCTGAATGCAAGTAAGCGCTGACAGGTGTCGGTGCTTCCATCGCATCTGGCAACCAGATGTAAAATGGGAATTGTGCAGATTTTGTCATTGCACCAAAGAGTATTAAAATCATGGCCAAAATAAATGTTGGACTAGATTGAATCTCAGAGGCATGTGCAATGAGATGGCGAATACTTGTTGAATGTCCTGAAAGTGTCATTAAGATAAGGCCGCCGAGTAATGATAAACCGCCAAATACTGTAATTAATAACGATTTTTGAGCGCCATACAATGAAGCTTGTCTTGTACGCCAAAAAGAAATAAGTAAGAAACTAGAAAATGAAGTCATTTCCCAGAATAAATACAGCATAAAGACGTTATCAGATAAAACGACGCCTAACATTGCACCCATGAAGAGTAATAAATAACAGTAAAAATTCCCTAACTGTTCATTTTTGCTCAAATAGCTGATTGAATAAAAGGTAACAAGCGATCCGATACCTGTAATCAACAAGCTGAAGAGTAGACTGAGCCCATCCACATACAAATTAAAATTCATACCGATTTGCGGCATCCATAACAATTGTGCAAATCGATGATTACCTGACATAGTTGTCGAAATATAACTTAGAAAATAAATAAATAAGACAACGGGGACAGGCAATACAAACCATCCTATATGTATGCGTTTAACAAAACGATAAACAATAGGGATAATGAGTGCAAAGATGAACGGCAACAATACCGCTGCATGTAACCAACTCATTATTTGTCCTCCTTTGAATATAAGATATCCTCATTATACATCATTGTTAAGGCTCGAAAAACCTTGTTTTACGGTAACACGCTTACATTTACCGGAACTGTTAAATAGGAAGAAATGTATATTTTTAGAGAAAAAATTATTTGAAACTTTGTTTGTATTGAATACTGTAATCCTTTTTAAGTTCGTTTAAATTTTCTAATGATCGTTTAGCATGAGGTGTTTCTGCGTCTTTCAATTTCTCTTCTAAATCTGTAATGGCTTTTTGCAGTGATTCTTCATAAGGCATCTCTGCAACATTGAACTCACGTAATTGTGATTTCGGTGTGAAACGTTTTTCATAATGACTTAATGCGCGGCGTTCGTGGAAAAATACATCATCGACAGCATTCGGATTATGTAAATCTCCTTGTTTCGGATGCTTGATAACTTGTTCTACTTTGACCAGCACTTCTCCATTGTCTTTTTCTTCAACAATTGAAACGCCGTAACTTCCTGTTTTATGTGAAAAGCGATATAACATTTTAATACTTCCTTTCTGTGGTATATGTTACTATAAACGTATATCAATCTTAACATGAATGGAGAATTAAGATGGCAAACTATCCTCAATTAAATAAAGAAGTGCAAGATAATGAAATCAAAGCAGTCATGCATACAAACAAAGGTGACATGACGTTTAAATTATTTCCTGATTTAGCGCCTAAAACAGTTAAAAACTTTGTGCAACATGCTAAAGACGGTTATTATGACGGAATTACTTTCCACCGTGTCATCAACGACTTTATGGTACAAGGCGGTGACCCTACAGCAACAGGTATGGGCGGCGAAAGTATCTATGGCGGACCATTTGAAGATGAATTTTCAATGGAAGCTTTCAACTTATATGGCGCATTATCAATGGCAAATGCAGGACCGAACACAAATGGTTCTCAGTTCTTTATTGTGCAAATGAAAGAAGTACCGGAAAATATGCTGAGCCAATTAGCTGATGGCGGATGGCCTGAACCGATTGTTGAAGCGTACGGGGAAAAAGGCGGTACGCCATGGTTAGACCAAAAACATACTGTATTCGGTCAAATTATTGATGGAGAAGCGACATTGGAAGATATCGCAAATACTAAAGTAGGACCACAAGATAAACCATTACACGATGTAGTCATTGAATCTATTGATATTGAAGATTAAGCATCAATATAGTTAAAATAATGTATATAAAATGTATATAACAAGTAGGAATGTGTCACGAGCGCATTTCTACTTTCTATTTGTAAAAAAGGAAATAATGGAGGGTAATCCATGGCAGAGAAAGAAAAGAATGAAGTGAACATTGCGTTATATCAATTGCTTGCAGATTGGAACCCAATGCACTTTGAAGATAAAACAATGGGAGACGCTGAAGTGTATGAAATGATGGATGCGGTTCACCAAATAGATGATGTGAATGAGTTGGCACAAAAATTCCAGTCAATTTTCCAGTATTCTTTTGAAGAAAAGTTACCGATAGCAAATTGTCTGAAGAAAGCGAATGAAGCTTTATCCTTAGAAGGAACATGTGGTTTGTAAGCTATAAAGCATAGGGAGGATTTGAAAATGGCAGAAATGCTCGATTTGTATAATCAATACCGTCAACAGCTTAAAGGGCAAACAAAAGAACGTGGTAACACACTAGATGAAGGCACTTTTCATTTAGTAGCGCATATTTGTATTTTCAACCAACAAGGTGAAATGTTGATTCAACAACGTAAATTCAATAAGAAACTCTGGCCCGGGTTATGGGATTTCAGTGCAGCCGGTGCGGTCATGCAAGGAGAAACCAGCAATGTTGCAGCTCAACGAGAAATCAAGGAGGAGTTGGATTTGGATATCGACTTATCCAAAACACGTCCGCAAATTTCGATGACCTTCCCATTCGGCTTTGATGATATTTATCTGATACGCACGAATGGAGAACTGAAGGATATTCATATTGAAGAAGATGAAGTAGAAGCGATACATTTTGCAAGTAGAGAAGAGATTGTCGAGCTGATAAAAACAGAAAAATTTATTAACTACAAACCAGGTTTAATTGATTTGATATTTGATTTTGTTGAAAGTGATAATGACGGGATGTATCAATGAAATAATATACTGATGACACATGCTTATTTTCTTGTTATTAACTTACTTATTTCAGAAAATAACCTTTTAAAATATCGTTTATGTTAGTGACTAGTTTTTATTTATGCTATGATAACTATGTTAGAAATAATACGAATTAAGGGGTTATTAAGTTGAATAATCACTATCAAATAGGTCAGCACGTGAAAGTTAAAGTGACTGGTATTCAACCTTATGGCGCATTTGTAGAAACCCCTGACAACACGGAAGGACTCATTCACATTTCAGAAATTATGAATGATTACGTACATAATTTGAATCGTTTCTTATCTGAGGGACAAATCGTCCGTGCTAAAATCCTCTCAATTGACGAGGAAGGCAAACTTAATTTGTCATTGAAAGACAATGACTATTTTAAAAATTATGAGCGTAAAAAAGAGAGAAAATCTGTATTGGATGAGATCAAAGAAACTGAAAAATACGGGTTTCAAACATTAGAAGAACGTTTGCCGGTTTGGATTACGCAGTCTAAGAAAATGATTAAAGAAAATAAATTGTAGCTGGTTCTTAATATACGCAGTTACAGTGCTTTTAATCAATGACAAAGCCAGAGAGCAGGACATTATTTTGTCCCAGCCCCCTGGCTTTTCGTTTTGCTGACAACTTTCAGCGGGTAAAAATTAGAGGCGAAATATATGAGTTGGATAAGCAGTTTTTTTCGGTATCAAAGCATTCTGATGTAAAATAGACGATTACAAAGAGATAACGAGGAGGATTTAGCAATATGGATAAAAAGTATGAGCCTTTATTTACTGAATATACATTGCCGAATGGCGTAGCAATTCGCAATAGATTTGTACTCGCGCCGTTAACACATGTTTCTTCTAATGATGACGGCACTATCGCTGACGTTGAACTGCCTTATATGGAAAAACGTTCTAAAGATGTCGGCATCAGCATTACAGCAGCAAGCAATGTGACGGATTTAGGCAAGGCCTTTCCAGGTCAACCTTCTATAGCACATGATTCTGATATCCCAGGATTGAAGAAATTAGCCAAAGTCATGAAGAAGAACGGCGCGAAAGCACTCGTGCAAATTCATCATGGCGGCGCACAAGCACTGCCTAATTTAACGCCTGGCGGAGATGTCGCAGCACCAAGTCCAGTTGATTTGAAAAGCTTCGGACAACCAGAAGAACATCATGCACGCGAAATCACACCAGATGAAATTAAAGAGACGATTAAAGCATTTGGTGAAGCAACACGCCGCGCAATTGAAGCGGGATTTGATGGCGTAGAAATTCATGGTGCGAACCATTATTTAATTCATCAATTTGTTTCGCCATACTATAATCGCAGAAACGATGAATGGAAAGATCCATTTAAATTCCCATTAGCAGTAGTCGATTCTGTAGTTAACACTGCAAAAGAACATGCCGATTCAAATTTCATTATCGGTTACCGCTTCTCTCCAGAAGAAGCCGAAGAACCGGGCATTAAAATGGAATTGACTAAAGAGTTGCTTGAACATTTAAGAGACCAGCCTTTAGATTATCTGCACTGTTCTTTATTCGATATTCATTCAAAAACAAGAGAAGGTCGCTACAAAGGCGAAGAACGCATTAAACTCTTGCACGAATGGATCGGTGGAAAAATGCCTTTAATCGGCATCGGCTCAATATTCACACCAGAAGATGCCTTATCAGCATTTGAAACAGGCGTAGAATTTATAGCCTTAGGTCGTGAATTATTATTAGATTCACGCTTTATCGAAAAAATTAAAGACGGCAAAACAGATGAAATCATTTCATACTTTGATCCGACACGCGAAGATAAACACGAATTGCCGCCTAACTTGTGGAAACAATTTGATGAAGATTTTTACCCACTACCTAAAAAAGAAAAATAATTGTGTGCTGGAAGCAGAATAAGGGCGGAACATTTCAATGATGTCCCGCTCTTTTCTATTATAGATAGCTACTGCCAGTCTAGAAAAGAGCGTAATCTAGACACAAGTTCAGCCATAGTGTCTAGAAAACCAGCGCCCTCATCCCTCAACCGCCAACCATCCTGCCAAAACGACCGAACCCTCTAATTATGTAAACTATACACCTGCTTTTCCGCCAAAAATAAATTGCATACCCCTGAATTTTGATGTAAAATTTCGCTAAATCTTTATATATTGCATAGTGTCGGGTAATTTGAAAACGTAGAATTAAAAATTTTCGCAATTTTGAAGATTTTCCTTTTACATCTATAAGAATTTATGTAATTATAGTGAATGTAAGGGCTTTCTTAACAATTTTTACACTAAACAAAGGGGGATTAAAATGATTCCATATCAACACGAACCATTTACAGATTTTTCTAAAGCAGAGAATAGAGAGGCTTATGAAAAAGCGCTCAAAAAGGTGGAAGATGACTTAGGCAGAGAATATCCACTTATTATTAATGGTGAACGTATTTTTACAGACGATAAGGTTCGTTCATTTAACCCATCAAACAGAGAAGAAACAATTGGTTATGTTTCTAAAGCAAATAAAGAATTAGCTGCAAAAGCGGTTGAAGCAGCTAAGGAAGCATTTAAAACATGGCGTACGGTTGATCCAGCAGTCAGAGCTGACATTTTATTCAGAGCAGCTGCTATTACACGTCGCCGTAAACATGAATTCTCCGCATTATTAACTAAAGAAGGCGGAAAACCTTGGAAAGAAGCGGATGCAGATACTGCTGAAGCAATCGACTTTATGGAATACTATGGTCGCCAAATGTTGAAATTGAAAGATGGCAAACCTGTTAATTCTCGTCCAGGCGAATACAACCAATACGACTACTTGCCAATAGGCGTATCAGTGGTTATTTCTCCATGGAACTTTGCATATGCAATTATGGCAGGTACAACAGTTGCGCCAGTAGTTACAGGTAACACAGTATTATTGAAACCGTCATCTAATACACCGGTTATTTCTTATAAATTTATGGAAGTTTTAGAAGAAGCAGGTCTTCCTAAAGGGGTAGTTAACTGGATTCCTGGTGACTCTAGCGATATCGGTGATTATTTAGTTGAAAATAAAGATGTCGGCTTAATTTCATTCACTGGTTCTAAAAATGTAGGGACAAGTATCATGCAGAAAGCTTCAAAAATTCAAGAAGGTCAAAACCACTTGAAACGTGTTATCGCTGAAATGGGCGGTAAAGATACTATCGTTGTAGATAGCGAAGCAGATTTAGATGTTGCAACTGATGCTATCGTATATTCAGCATTCGGATTCTCTGGTCAAAAATGTTCAGCATGTTCACGTGTCATTGCTGTAGATGATATTTATGATGACTTAGTAGAACGTTTGAAAGCTGCAACTGAAAAATTAACAGTAGGTGACTCAGCTGAATATGATAATTTCATGGGTCCTGTTATCGATGAAAAAGCCTTGAATAAAATCAAAGACTACTTGAAAGTCGGAGAAAAAGAAGGACGCTTAGTAGTAGGCGGCAAAGTAGACGATGAAGTCGGAAACTTTGTATACCCAACTATTTTTGCAGACTTGAAATATGATGATCGCGTAATGCAAGAAGAAATCTTTGGTCCTGTTGTAGGTATTACTAAAGCTAAAGACTTCGACCAAGCAATTGAATACGCAAATGCGACTGAATATGGTTTGACAGGTGCTGTTATTTCTAATAACCGCTTCAAACTTGAACAAGCACGTCGCGACTTTATGGTCGGCAACCTTTACTTTAACCGTGGTTGCACAGGCGCAGTCGTAGGTTATCAACCATTCGGCGGCTTCAAAATGTCTGGTACAGACTCTAAAGCCGGCGGACCTGACTACCTTGTATTACACTTGCAAGGTCGTACAGTATCAGAACATCTATAAGTTAAATCAACTTAACATTGCTTAAATGAATATGGAATCACATTATAGTTTTACTCTGGTGTTCAGACGCTATAATGTGATTTTTTTCGAAGGTAAAATTAAAGCTTTCTAATAAATAAAGGATTATTTGCATGTGATTAATGAAAAATAAAGCAAAAGGGATTCTAAGGAGGAAAAATTATGACAAAATCTGAAGAAATTATCAAAAAGACAGAACATTACGGTGCACCGAACTATAAACCACTGCCAATTGTTATTTCAGAAGCTGACGGTATTTGGGTAACAGATCCTGAAGGAAATAAATATATGGATATGTTAGCTGCTTATTCAGCAGTAAACCAAGGTCATCGCCATCCGAAAATCATCGAAGCATTAAAAGAACAAGCAGATAAAGTCACTTTAGTTTCTCGTGCATTTAATAGTGATAATTTGGGAGATTGGTATGAGAAAGTCAGCGATTTGACTGGCAAAGAAAAAGTATTGCCGATGAATACAGGTGCTGAAGCTGTTGAAACAGCAGTTAAAGCAGCACGTCGCTGGGCATATGAGCATAAAGATATTGAGCCGGATAAAGCTGAAATTATCGCTTTCAACGGCAACTTCCATGGCCGTACAATGGCACCTGTGTCATTATCTTCAGAAGCTGAATACCAACGTGGCTATGGTCCATTATTAGAAGGTTTCTTAAAAGTAGATTTCGGTGATGTAGACCAATTGAAAGATGCAATTAATGAAAATACAGCAGCTATCTTAGTAGAACCGATTCAAGGTGAAGCAGGCATCAATGTTCCACCTGAAGGCTACTTAAAAGAAATTCGCAAATTAGCAGATGAAAATAATATTTTATTTATTGCTGATGAAATTCAATCAGGTTTAGGACGTTCAGGTAAAACATTCGCAACAGATTGGGACGGCGTAAAACCGGACGTTTATATTTTAGGTAAAGCTTTAGGCGGCGGTGTATTGCCAATTTCTGCAGTTGCAGCTGACAGTGAAGTCTTAGATGTCTTCACGCCAGGATCTCACGGTTCTACATTCGGCGGTAATCCTTTAGCAGCAGCGGTTTCAATAGCTGCCTTAGATGTCTTGGAAGATGAAAAATTGGCCGAACGTTCTCGTGAACTCGGTGAATATTTCCAAAATGAATTGAAAAAAATCGATAACCCAGTCATTAAAGAAGTGCGGGGACGTGGCTTATTCATCGGTGTAGAATTAAACGAAGACGCAAGACCTTATGCTGAAGCATTAAAAGAAGAAGGCTTATTATGCAAAGAAACACATGATACAGTGATTCGATTTGCACCGCCATTAATCATTACTAAGGAAGAAATTGACGATGCACTAGAACGAATCAAGAAAGTTTTCAGCTAAGTTCAAAAAGTTGTAACAAAAGGGATGAAAACCCTTTAAAAAGGTTAAGCTTATGTTACAATACAAATGAAAGCGAAATCATTGTTAGGAAAAAGAGGCGAAAAGGATTATGACTGAGAATAATAATTTAGTGGCGTCTACACAACAAATTATTAAAGAAGCTTTGCATAAATTGGGCTTTGATGACGGCATGTATGATTTAGTTAAAGAACCATTAAGATTTTTAGAAGTACGTATCCCTGTAAGAATGGATGACGGTACTGTTAAAACTTTCACAGGATACCGTGCACAACATAATGACGCAGTAGGACCTACTAAAGGTGGCGTGCGTTTCCATCCGAATGTAAACGTTGACGAAGTGAAAGCATTGTCTATGTGGATGACTATGAAATGTGGTATCGTCGATTTACCATACGGTGGCGGTAAAGGCGGCATCATCTGTGACCCACGTCAAATGAGTATTCATGAAGTTGAACGCTTATCACGTGGTTACGTACGTGCAATTTCACAAATTGTTGGACCTTCTAAAGATATTCCTGCACCAGACGTAATGACAAACTCTCAAATCATGGCATGGATGATGGATGAGTACAGTGCATTAGATAAATTCAATTCACCTGGATTTATTACTGGTAAACCAATCGTGTTGGGTGGTTCACAAGGACGTGACCGTTCAACAGCATTGGGTGTTGTAATTGCTATTGAACAAGCAGCTAAACTACGCGATTTAGATTTAAATGGTGCTAAAATCGTAATTCAAGGTTTCGGTAATGCAGGTAGTTTCTTAGCGAAATTCTTATTCGATAAAGGCGCTAAAATCGTAGGTATCTCTGATGCATATGGTGCTTTATCTGATCCAGAAGGTTTAGATATTGATTACCTATTAGACCGCAGAGACAGCTTCGGTACAGTAACAAACTTATTTGAAGAAACAATTTCAAATAAAGAACTGTTCGAATTAGATTGTGATATCTTAATTCCAGCAGCTATCGAAAACCAAATCACTAAAGAGAATGCGCCGAATATTAAAGCGGATATCTTAGTTGAAGCGGCAAACGGTCCAACTACATTAGAAGCAACACGTATCTTGCACGAACGTGGCATTCTATTAGTTCCTGACGTATTAGCAAGTGCCGGCGGTGTAACAGTATCTTACTTCGAATGGGTACAAAATAACCAAGGTTACTACTGGACAGAAGAAGAAGTTAACGACAAAATGCGTGAAAAATTAGTCACTGCATTTAATGATATTTACGAATTAGCACAAAACCGTAAAATCGACATGCGCTTAGCTGCGTATATCATCGGTATTAAACGCACAGCAGAAGCTGCACGTTACCGTGGTTGGGCTTAATTCTAAAAAGAAAGATTGGGAGAGCGGTTATACCAGAGAGACTGGTGTAGCCGTTTTTTCGTACTCGGATTTAAATAAAATTAAGCCGCTTCCCAATCACAGCAGTGATGGGAAGCGGCTAGTTTTATGACAATAAGTCTTTAGCGACCTCTATTTGATGACGAACTGCCTCTTGTCCTGTAGAACCATAACTCTTTCTACGTTTAAGACAGTTTTCAGGTTTCAAATAGTTATAAATAGTGTCATCGATTTTAGATGAGAATTCTTGGTATTTTTCAAGCGGTACATCTAGCAAGTAGCAATCATGTTGAATGCACCAATATACAATTTGTCCTACAATTGCATGCGCTTCTCTAAACGGAACATCTTTTTCCACGAGATAGTCTGCCAATTCAGTTGCATTTGAAAAATCTTGATGTACTGTTTCATTTAAACGATCTGTATTCACAGTTAAGGATGCTAACATTCCTTCAAAGATACGAAGTGATCCAGTTACAGTATGCACTGCATCAAATAATCCTTCTTTATCTTCTTGCATATCTTTGTTATAGGCAAGAGGCAATCCTTTTAAAGTCATTAGCATACTCATTAAATGGCCAGTAGCACGTCCAGTTTTACCCCGAATCAATTCTGCCATATCTGGATTTTTCTTTTGAGGCATAATAGATGAGCCTGTTGAGAAAGCATCAGATAAAGTGATAAATTTAGCTTCATCAGTCGACCAGAAAATGATTTCTTCAGAAAAACGAGACAGATGAATCATGACTAAGGAAATCGCATTGAGTGTTTCTACTACAAAATCACGGTCACTGACTGCATCTAAACTATTCTCATATAAAGAACCGAAATTTAATAATTCTTGAGTTTTTGCACGGTCGATAGGATGAGTAGTACCACTAAGAGCAGCAGCGCCTAACGGATTGATATCAATTCGTTTCAATGCATCTTCGAAGCGGTTTTTATCGCGCTCTAACATCCAGAAATAAGTCATAATATGATGTGCGAAGGAAATAGGCTGCGCACGTTGCAGATGTGTATAGCCTGGCATAATAGTATCCACATGCTCATCAGCTAATTTGACAATTGTTTCTTGCAATGAATGAATTAAGTTAATAATTTCTTTGACTGCTGTTTTAGTATATAGATGCAAATCTGTAGCGACTTGGTCATTACGGCTTCGTCCAGTATGCAATTTGCCGCCGACAGATCCGATTCTTTCTATTAATTCATGTTCAATATTTAAATGAATATCTTCCAAGGCTTCTGTAAATTCAACTTTGCCGTCATGATAATCTTGTTGGATTTCTTGAAGACCTTTAATGATGGTCTCACTTTCTTCTTGAGTGAGAATATCTTGTTTAGCTAACATCGTTGCATGTGCGATGCTGCCTTGAATATCTTCGTCAATCAGCAGATGGTCAAAGTTAATAGAAGCATTGAAAGCATCTACCCATGCTTCTGGTTCAGATTGAAAACGTCCGCCCCAAGCTTTCTTACTCATTAGAATAACCTCCGTGCAACATAGAATTAACTTCAGTTGGCAAACCGTAAATTTCGATAAATCCTATGGCTGCTTCTTGGTTGAAAGCATCTTCTTTAGTATAAGTTGCAAGTTTTTCATTATATAAAGAATAAGGAGAACGTCTGCCGTTCACTGTTGCATTACCTTTGAATAATTTAACACGTACGTCTCCAGTAACGTGGTCTTGCGTAGAATCAATAAATAATTTTAATGAATCTGTTAAAGGTGAGAACCATAAACCATTATACGTTTGTTCAGCAAATTGTTTTTCAATTACTGGTTTAAAGTGCGCAACATCTTTAGTTAGCGTAATTGTCTCTAATGCTTTATGTGCTTTTAAAATGACTTCAGCGCCTGGAGTTTCATAAATTTCACGAGATTTAATACCTACTAATCTATTCTCAACGTGGTCAATACGGCCGATTCCATGTTTACCAGCTAAATCATTTAAATAAAGAATTAATTCGTCTAATGGAAACTCTTTATTATCAACTGAAACAGGAATACCTTTTTCAAAATGAAGCACAATCTCATCCGGTGTATCTGGTGTGTCTTCAATTTCTCGTGTTAAATCAAAGGCATCAGCTGGAGGTGCTGCGTAAGGATCCTCTAAGATACCGCATTCATTTGCACGGCCCCATAAATTCTGATCGATAGAATAAGGAGAATCATGATTGATAGGTACTGGAATATTATGTTTGATAGCATAATCGATTTCTTCTTCACGGCTCCAGCCCCAAGCACGTACTGGTGCAAATACTTTTAGTTCAGGATTTAAAGCTTTAATAGCCACTTCGAAACGTACTTGGTCATTTCCTTTACCTGTACATCCGTGTGCAATTCCTACAGCATCTGTTTTTTCAGCGATTTCTACTAATTTTTTAGAAATTAAAGGTCTTGATAATGCTGAAACTACTGGATAAGTATTTTCATACATTAAGTTTCCTTTTATTGCGTAACTGACATACTCATCACTGAATTCTTCAGTTGCATCAATGATGTAACATTCGACAGCGCCCATATCTAAGGCTTTTTGATAAACTTGGTCTAAGTCTTTGCCTTCGCCGACATCTAAGCAGCAAGCAACGACATCGTAACCTTTATCGATCAGCCATTGAACTGCAACACTTGTATCTAATCCGCCTGAATAGGCTAACACGATTTTTTCTTTCATAATTTTACACCTCGTTAGAATAGTTAGAATTTTTTAACATGTATACATCATAGCAGATTACTTATGAGAAATAAACCATTATTTTACATAAATATACAAAATAATGAAAGTTCACTCTAAAAGTAATCGGCAACCAAGCGGTTATAGACTTCTTTATGCATTTTTCATAAATAAGTGATTAAAATATATCAAGTTTTAAAACGTTTATTATAGAAGAGTAAGAAACTTGACGTTTTAGTTACAATTACACACGGTAATTACAAATATACAAACAATTTTATTGAAAGCATTGTCAGAAATTTAGTAAACTATGGTTGAAATAAAAGAGCAGGAGGCAGTTCATATGACACATATTGAGCTAGACTATAACAAAGCTTTAAAATTTGTTGGCGAACACGAATTAACTCAACAACAAGAAATCGTTAAAACAATCCACCGTATTATTCATGAAGGCACTGGTGCAGGCAGTGACTTCTTAGGTTGGTTAGACTTACCTGTTGATTACGATAAAGAAGAATTTTCACGTATCTTAGAAGCAGCGAAACGTATTAAAGAACACTCTGATGTATTAGTAGTAGTAGGTATCGGTGGTTCTTACCTTGGCGCGCGCGCTGCAATTGAAATGTTAAGTTCTGCTTTCAGAAATAGCGACGAATATCCTGAAATCGTCTTTGCAGGCAACCACTTATCATCAACTTATTTACATGACTTGATTCAATATTTAGATGGCAAAGATTATTCAGTCAATGTCATTTCTAAATCAGGTACTACTACAGAACCAGCAGTTGCATTCAGACTCTTTAAACAACTATTAGAAGAAAAATATGGTAAAGAAGCAGTGAAACAACGTATTTTTGCTACTACTGACAAAGAAAAAGGTGCGTTAAAACAACTTGCAACTAATGAAGGTTATGAAACGTTCGTAGTTCCAGATGATGTAGGCGGACGTTATTCTGTATTAACTGCAGTAGGTTTATTGCCGATTGCAGCAGCAGGTATCGATATTGAAGCTATGATGAACGGTGCAGCTAAAGCACGTGAAGAATTATCATCTGATAAACTTGAAGATAATATCGCTTACCAATATGCTACATTACGTAATATCTTGTATGCTAAAGGTTATACAACAGAAATGTTAATCAACTATGAACCTTCATTGCAATATTTCAATGAATGGTGGAAACAATTATACGGTGAATCAGAAGGTAAAGACTTTAAAGGCATTTACCCATCAAGTGCCAACTATACAACTGACTTGCACTCATTAGGTCAATATGTTCAAGAAGGACGTCGTTTCTTGTTCGAAACAGTGGTTAAAGTTGAAGAACCGAAATACAATATTACAATTGAAAAAGACCCAGATGATTTAGATGGTTTAAACTATCTAGCTGGTAAAACAATTGATGAAGTTAATACTAAAGCTTTCCAAGGTACATTATTAGCACATACTGATGGTGAAGTACCAAACATGGTAGTCAAAATTCCGCGTATCGACCCAGAAACATTCGGATACTTAGTATACTTCTTTGAATTAGCTTGTGCGATGAGTGGCTATCAGTTAGGCGTTAATCCATTTAACCAACCAGGTGTAGAAGCATATAAACAAAACATGTTTGCTTTACTTGGTAAACCAGGTTACGAAGATAAAAAACAAGAATTAGAAGATCGCTTGTAATTTCTATAAAAATATACAATTCCTTACAACTGTAGACTGATTTCAGTTGTAAGGAATTTTTTTATACTTAGAACAGCTTAATTGTTTTAAAAGTAAAAAAGCGTGCACAGCAAATGAATAAGTTATTCTTTTTCGGTTTCAAAATACACCGTTTCCATCTATAATAGTATTAATTGTATTACATAGAGAGATGGGTGGATATATGTCAGCACATCAAGTTGAAAGTTGGATGCATTCAATGGGAGACTTTGGATATTTATTAGGGTTTTTACTTCCCTTTATTGAATCATTTGTTCCAGTCCTTCCATTATTTGTATTTGTTTTTGTCAATGTGGATACCTTTGGTTTGTTCCTAGGGATTATCATTTCTTGGTTAGGAACATTTTTAGGGAGCTTTGTAGTCTTTTTAATTGTTAGAGCCTTTGCCAATACTGCTGTAATGGATAAAGTAAAAAGTAGAAAAGACGTGCGTAAATTTTTGAATTTCGTGAATAAGCAAGGTGTCACGCCTATCTTTATTATGTTATGTTTCCCATTTACGCCAAGTGCCTTGATGAATGTAGTAGCAGGGCTATCTAAAATGAAAGTACGCACCTTCTTTTTAGTGCTTGCTGTTTCTAACTTGGTTGCAATGGCTTTAACAGGTGTGTTAGGCAGAGATATGCATAGTATTTTATCTAGCCCAATACGTGTCGGTATTATGATTATTATCCTTGCGGGCTTATGGTATTTGAGCCGCCGTTTAGAAAAACGCTTTATAAAATAGAGGGAGTAGAACGTGCGTAAAATTGTAAAATATTTGCTTTCATTGATAATTGCGATTATTATTGTAATGTTGATTCAAGCTTTTCTGATTATCGGTGCTGTTGTTCCAAATAATGAAATGTCGCCTGCGTTAAAGCAAGGAGACCGCATTTTAATAAGTAAAGTACAGAACACTTTCAATCGCATACATAATGGCGACATCGTGATGTACAAACAAAAGGGCAACACCTATTTTGGAAGAGTAATTGGATTGCCAGGACAATCTGTTGAATTTAAAGACAGTCGACTTTATCGTGATGATCAAATGGTTAAAGAGAATTATCGTGTGCAAGCACAAATTAAAAATTTAGCATTGCGAAATGTCAAACACTCTGAAGGAGATATTGTTCCGCCGAAACAGTATTTTATTCTTAACGATAATCGTGCTGATTCAAATGATTCTCGGACATTCGGAACAATTCAACAAAAAGATATTGTAGGAAATGTAGTTTTGCGATATTATCCTTGGAAGAAGTTTGGGATTTCATTCAACGAATAATTGAGGTGTCTTATAGTGAAGAAGGAAATAAAAGAATGGATAATTGCTATAGCGATTGCTTTAGTATTAGTTTTAGTAATAACTAATTTTATTGCGAAATCTTATACAGTTCGCGGTGATTCAATGTATCCGACTTTAAAAGATGGAGAAAAAGTAATCGTTAATATGATTGGCTTTAAAACAGGCGGCTTGGAAAAAGGTAATGTCATCGTGTTCCATGCTAATAAAGATAGTGATTATGTGAAACGTGTTATCGGTATGCCTGGTGACAGTGTTGAATATAAACATGACCAATTGTATGTAAACGGTAAGAAAGTTAAAGAACCGTACTTAGATTATAATGAAAAACATAAAAGCTACGACGAAATTACAGGTAGCTTCAAGGTGAAAAACTTACCTAACTCAAATGGATCAAATACAATTCCTAAAAATAAATTATTAGTATTAGGAGATAACCGTGAAGTAAGTAAAGACAGTCGTTCATTCGGTCTTATTGACGAGGATCAAGTTGTCGGTAAAGTCAGCTTACGTTATTGGCCGTTTACAGCTTTCAAAGCAAACTTTAATCCTGACACAAAATATTAAAATGAGTGCTGACTCTAAGACTCACATTTAAATTGAATAAAAGAAATTGCTGATGCTATGACGTTTAATATAGTGTCAGCTTTTTTCGTATAAGATTAGAAATTTTTGTGATTAAGAATGAGAACATATGTGCTACAATATGGACAAAGGGGGAGGAAAACGTGAGTGAATTAAATGCATATATAGGGCGAGCAGGAACTGGTAAGTCTCATGCTATGTTAGATGAAATTAAAACTAAAATGAAAGAAGATCCGCTTGGAGATCCGATTATTATTATTGCACCAACGCAAAGCACCTTCCAATTAGAACAAGATTTCGTGAAAGATCCAGACCTTAATGGCAGTATGCGTACTGAGGTTTTACACTTTGAACGCTTAAGTCATAGAATATTTCAAGAAATAGGCGGTTTGACAGAAGACTATGCTTCTAAAGGCGCTTTAGAAATGATGGTCTTTGATATCTTGCAATCACACCGTTCTGAATTGAATTTATACCAATCTCAAACTAAATACTATGGATTTAGTGCTAAATTAAGCGAACAAATTCAAGATTTTAAAAAGTATGCTGTTTCTCCCGCACAACTCGAACAGTTTATTGCTGAAGATCAACTGCAAACAAGAACACAAGATAAATTACATGATATTGCACTTGTTTATCATTATTTGGAAGAGCGTTTGGCTGATAATTTCGTTTCTTCTGAAGACACACTTTATAAATTTATTGAGAAGATGGATGAATCAGCATGGCTGAAAAAGTCAGAGATTTATATCGATGGTTTCCATAACTTTTCGACGCTTGAATATCAAATTATAGAAAAACTATCGCAATGCGCTAAGTCTGTCAGTGTGCTGCTTACTACAGATGGAGATAAAGATCCGTTCAGTCTTTTCAGAAAAACTTCAGCGACACTGTCACATATTGAAGAAATTGCGCAACGACAACAAATTCCTTTCAACTTACGTCGTTTTACAAGTCAAGAACGCTTTGAAAATCGAGATTTATCTCATTTAGAAAGTACTTTCAATGAACTCTTTTTTGAGAAAGCGAAGGTAGAAGGGCATATTAATATTCTCGAGGCTTCAAATGTTCGCGAAGAAGTAAATGCGGTAGCACGGGAGATTCTGCGTAAAGCACGTGAGGAAAATATACGTTATCAAGATGTAGCGATTCTCTATCGTGATGACACTTATGCGCATTTAATGGAAAGTGTCTTTCCGGAATTTGAAATTCCCTTTAATGTTGATACCAAGAAATCGATGACGCATCATCCGGTAATGGAGATGATCCGTTCATTATTAGAAGTGATTGAAACAAAATGGAGTTTCGAACCCTTAATGCGTTTGTTTAAGACTCAAGTGCTGACGAAAGAATTTAAAGATAGTCGTTATCTTATCGACATCTTAGAAAACTATGTATTAGAACGTGGTATTTATGGTCAACGCTGGTTAGACGATAAGTACTTTAAACTTGAGCAGTTTAATCAAATGGGTCTGAAGCGTCAACCTATGACAGAGGAAACACAACAAGTCTATCAACGCGTTATAGATATGAAGAACTTTGTGATAGATAAAATCTTGCGTTTTGAAAAAGCGTTGAGTGAAGCGGAAACTGCAGAGGAGTACGCAGCTGCTTTCTATGAAGTATTTGAAGAATTCAATTTGCCGAGTCAATTAATGACAGAGCGAGATGAATTAGATTTAGCTGGGGAACATGAACAAGCTGAAGAATTGGACCAAGTATGGAATGGCTTTATTCAAACATTGGATGACTTAGCTACTGTCTTCGGCGATAGAGAAATGACACAGAAGCGTTTCCTTGAACTCTTTGATGTAGGTTTAGAGCAATTAGAATTTGTGATGATTCCTCAAACCCTAGATCAAGTAAGTATCGGCAGTATGGACTTGGCTAAAGTAGATAATAAAAAGCAAATTTATATGTTAGGTATGAATGATGGGGTAATGCCTCAAACAATTTCTAATTCTAGATTAATCAGTGACGATGAGAAAAAATACTTCCAAGAAGAGACGCAACTTGAGTTGAGCCCGACTGCTGACGTTTTACAAATGGACGAAGCATTCGTGTGTTATATTGCAATGACAAGAGCAACGACTGATGTTACTTTTTCTTATAGTTTAATGGGTCTCAGCAATGATGAAAAAGAGGTCAGTCCGTTTATTAATAATATTCGAGACCTGTACACTAATTTGGATGTATTAAATGTACAATATGCCGCGCAATATAATCCGTTGAGAGTAATGGAACATCCGCATCAAACCAAAATTCTGTTGTTCGAAGAATTGCAAGGGTGGCTGAATCATGAATTAACTGCTGAGACTTGGTTAGAAGCTTATCAAGCAATGCTGTATAATGAGCGCTTGAATAAAGGATTGCAATATTTGACATCTGCCTTAACTTTCGATAACAAAACAGTACAATTAGATACCTCTTTATCGAAAGCTTTATATGGAGATAAAATCAATGCCAGCGTCTCGCGATTTGAAGGTTATCAGCAGTGTCCATTCAAGCACTATACTTCTCATGGGTTACGTCTAAATGAGCGTACAAAATATAAATTAGAGAACTTTGATTTAGGAGATATCTTCCACTCGGTATTGAAATATATTGCTGATAGAATCCACGGCGATTTCCGCAATCTCACAGATGCTTCTATCCGCCAATTGACACAAGAAGCTCTAGAAAATATCTTGCCTGAAGTTCAATACAACTTGTTGAACTCTTCAGCATATTATCGTTATATGTCAGTACGTATCGGGGCAATCGTGCAATCGACTTTAACAGCATTAAAATATCAAGGTACTTTTTCTAAATTCAAACCTCAAGCTTTTGAAAAATCTTTTAGAAAAAATCCTAACTCTAATGAGCAGCTCGCAGCAGAATCACTATATACCTCTCAAGGTATACCGATAAATATCCGTGGCCAAATTGATCGTATTGATACGTATACCAATCAAGACCGCAGTTTTGTGAATATAATTGACTACAAATCATCAGAATACAGCGGAACTTTAGATTTAACGAAAGTCTACTACGGACTGCAAATGCAGATGATGACCTATATGGATGTGGTACTGCAAAATAAAGCACGCTTAAATTTAGCAGAATCTACAGAACCAGGAGGCTTATTATATTTCCATGTGCACGAACCGCGGGTTAATTTTGCCAATTGGGCTGAGATGGATGAAGTAAAAAGACAAGAAGAATTGTTGAAATCCTTCAGATTAAATGGATTAATCAATAGCGATCCTGAAGTCGTTGATGCTGAAGATACCAGATTAGAACCTAAATTCAAGTCAGACATTGTCCCAATAGACGTAGGCGCAAAAGGTAATTTGAATAAGAGCAGTAAAGTTGCAGATTCGAAAACCATTTATAAATTTATTGAACATAATAAAAATAACTTCGTGCAGATTGCTTCGGATATTATGGATGGACACACTGAAGTGGCACCCATGAAATATAAACAGAAGCTACCTTGCGAATTTTGTAATTATCGTTCTGTGTGTCATGTTGATGGGATGATAGATAGTAAGAAATATAGAACAGTAGATGAAAGTATTAATCCGATTGATTTATTAAATCAAACATCAGACGAAGAGGAGGAAACTGAATGATACCTGAAAAACCGAATGACGTAATTTGGACAGATGATCAATGGAAAAGTATTTATGCGAAAGGCCAAGATACCTTAGTAGCGGCTGCTGCAGGATCAGGTAAAACAGCGGTTCTGGTTGAACGTATCATTCAACGTATCCTTCAAGATGAAATCGATGTCGACCGTTTGCTCGTAGTGACGTTTACCAATTTAAGTGCCAGAGAAATGAAGCATCGTGTGGAGAAACGTATTCAAAAGGCTTCAATAGATGACCCTAGTAACACTCATTTGAAGAACCAAAGGGTGAAAATTCATCAAGCGCAAATTTCTACTTTGCATAGTTTTTGTTTGAAGCTCATTCAACAACATTATGACGTATTAGATATTGATCCTAATTTCAGAACGAGCAGTGAAGCAGAAAATATTCTATTGCTAGAGCAAACTATCGATGAAGTATTAGAAGCGTATTATGCTGAATTAAATGAATCATTCATTGATTTATCTGAGCAGCTCTCATCTGATAGAAGCGATGATAAGCTGCGCCAAATTATTAAGAGGGTCTATTATTTTGCAGTAGCGAATCCTCAGCCTAAACAGTGGCTTGCTTCATTAGTCAATCCATATATAGATGAACAAGCACAAGAGGAATTTTTAGAATTACTTATGGATTTAGCGAAAGTGTTTATGCATACCGCCTTAGAAAATATCAATAAGAGCTATGATTTGTACAGTGAGCTAGCAGGTGTTGATAAACAATTAGAAGTAGTAGAAGAAGAACGCGCTTTCATAGCACGCGCAATGGAAGGCGGTCTATTGAATACAGAATTAATAAGTAAGCATGGATTTGTAGCGCGCTTTCCAAGTGCAACTAAGAAAATTAAAGAAGCCAATGATGGAAACCTAGAAGCATTAGAGAGTGCCAAGGCTTATTATGATGACTATAAAGGTGCAGTAGAAAAGGTACAACAAGACTACTTTTCACGCTCGGCTGAAGATTTGAAAGCTGATATGGAAAAATTAGCGCCGCGTGTAGAAATACTGTCACGCATTGCTCAAGATGTCATCGATACCTTTTCCAAAAAGAAAAGAAGCCGAAATATCTTAGATTTCTCTGACTATGAACATTTTGCGCTGAAAATTTTAATGCGTGAGGATGGGACTCCGACAGAGCTTGCTAAACATTATCGTCAAAGCTTTGATGAAATACTAGTGGATGAATATCAAGATACGAACCGCGTACAAGAACAGATTTTAAGCTGTATCAAACGTGGCGATGAAACAAACGGCAATTTATTCATGGTAGGTGATGTGAAGCAGTCTATTTATAAATTCAGACAAGCCGATCCGAGTCTCTTTATTGAGAAATATACGCGCTTCTCTCAAGATGGCACAACAGGTATGCGCATTGATTTATCCCAAAATTTCCGTTCGCGTCCAGAAGTACTCTCTACTACTAATTATTTGTTTAAACACATGATGGATGAATCAGTAGGGGAAATTATTTATGATGAAGCGGCACAACTCTACTATGGAGCACCATTTGATAAGAAACCGCACCCTCTAAATTTAAATGTAATGGTCGAAGATAAAGAGTCTGAGTTGACTGGGACAGAACAAGAAGCGGAATATATCGTAAATCAAGTAGAAGATATTATGAATCATCGAGAGGTTTATGATATGTCTACCGGCAACTACCGAAAGCCTTCTTACAAAGATATTGTCATTTTAGAGCGGGGCTATAATCGTTCTAGAGAATTGCAGCAAGCTTTTAAAAACAGAGATATTCCTTTCCACGTTAATAGTAAGGCAGGTTATTTTGAACAGACAGAAGTTCGCTTAGTCTTATCCTTTTTAAGAACAGTAGATAATCCGCTTCAAGACATTTATCTTGTCGGACTCATGCGCTCAGTGATTTATCAATTCACAGAGGATGAATTAGCTCAAATCAGAGTATGCAGTCCAAATGACGATTATTTCTATCAATCGATTCAGCATTATTTAAAAAATGAAGAATCAGATTCAGGCTTAGTTGATAAACTGCAAGCCTTTCTTAAAGATTTGAAGTTTTATCAAGATTTCAGTCTAGAGCATCCGGTCTATCAATTGATTGACCGTTTTTACAACGACCGCTTTGTCATCCAATATTTCAGCGGCATGATTGGTGGCAAAGGCCGTCGTGCCAACTTGTACGGTCTATACAATAAAGCTGTGGAATTTGAAAATTCCAGCTTCCGCGGCTTATTCCAATTTATTCGCTTTATCGATGAACTTATTGATCGCGGAAAAGACTTTGGTGAAGAGAATGTAGTAGGGCCAAATGATGACGTAGTCCGCATGATGACAGTTCATGCGAGTAAGGGTTTAGAATTTCCATTTGTGATTTATTCAGGTTTGAGCAAACAATTTAATCGCAGCGATTTGTATCAACCAGTTATATTAAATCAGAAATACGGAATGGGAATGACGTATTTTGATGTTGAGAAAGATGCAGCATATCCTTCGTTAGCTTCAGTAACATTAAAAGCTATAACGGAAAAGGAAATGATATCTGAAGAAATGCGTTTAATGTATGTTGCCTTGACCCGTGCTAAAGAGCAATTGTTTTTAGTAGGACGCGTCAAAGCAGAGAAAGAATTGGACAAGATGTTAAATACTGCCATTTCAAACAACATGTTGCCGATGAGTTACCGCTTAGAAGTTAAAAATCCGTTGCAACTCATCTATGCGATTTTGGCTAAATATCAGGCGCATAATTTAACACGTGATTTGAAATTTGAACGCAATATTGATGAATTGGACGATTCGATTCATCCGTATGCAGAAATTCATATCGATGAGTATAGTGAAATTTCCCAGGAAATACAGCATAAGGAAAATGAAGATTTCCGTACTGTAAATGATATAGTGAATTATCAAGCCACTCAGCCAAAACGTCAACAAATGATTGCAGAACAATTAGATTATCAATACCCATATCCAGCTGATATTGTTAAACCGACAAAACAGTCTGTTTCTGAATTAAAACGACAATTAGATACTGAAGAAACAGGTACCAGTTATGAACGTGTCCGTCAATATCAACTCGGTGCTTCAACGTACGAACGGCCAAAATTTATGAGACAGCATAAGAAACGTAAAGCAAATGAAATAGGAACGCTTATGCATACAGTGATGCAGCATCTTCCTTTTAAAAAGGAAAGAATGACAAGCGCAGAATTAGATGAATATATTGATGAATTGATTGAAAAGAACATCATAGAAGACGATGCTAAGCCAGATATTCGTGTAGATGAAGTAATGGACTTTATCGAGAGTGATTTGTATATGGACATCGCTCAAAGTGACCAGATTATGCGAGAAATGCCATTTGTAGTCAATCAGGCTAAAGTAGATCATCAGATGAGCAATGATGAAGATGTTTCTATTATACAAGGGATGATTGACTTGATTTATCGTAAAGATGGAGAATATTTCTTTGTCGATTATAAAACGGATGCATTCAACAGACGACGAGGCATTTCTGACGAAGAACTTGGCGAGCAATTGAAAGCACGTTATGAAGTGCAAATGTATTATTATCAATCAGCTTTAGAAACTATTTTGCAAAGAGAAGTCAAAGGTTTCTTATACTTCTTCAAATTCGGTACATTATCTTTAGATGAAAAGCATGAGCATTAACACTTTATTCTAAGGGTAAAGAAATAAGTAAGGGATTAAAATTAAATAGTGAGCGCTGTTCCTTCATACAAACTTAATCTAAAAGGTACAGCGCTTAACAAATATTTGTTATTTTTCTGAAAATATAGTTATAATTAGTATTAAGATTGAGATGAGGAGCTGATACTGAATGAAATTCCTATCATTCAAACACAATGATGAAACATCATATGGAGTAAAGGTAAAACGTGAAGAAGCAGCTTGGGATTTAAGAAAAGTTTTTGCTGATTTTGGCGAAGGTGATTTTCATCCTAAGACTTTATTAGAAGGTTTAGAACAAAACCATACTTTAGATTTCCAAGAACAGGTACGTAAAGCAGTGGTAGCGGCTACAGATAGTCCTAACTCAGAGGATTATAAAGTTCAATTTTCTGATATTGAATTCTTACCTCCTGTCACACCACCGAATAATGTCATTGCTTTCGGCCGTAATTATAAAAAACATGCAGATGAATTAAATCATAGCGTAGAAAGATTATATGTATTTACTAAAGCTGCATCATCTTTAACAGGTGATGAATCTACAATTCCTAACCATAAAGATATTACAGACACATTGGATTATGAAGGTGAACTAGGAGTTGTGATTGGTAAAGCAGGAGAGAAAATTCCGACAGGCTTGGCTTTAGACTATGTATATGGTTATACAATTATTAATGATATTACTGACCGTACAGCCCAACGCCAACAAGATCAGGCATTTCTGTCTAAAAGTTTAACTGGCGGCTGCCCAATGGGACCATATATCGTTACTAAAGATGAATTGCCTACACCAGAAGATGTTAATATCGTCACTAAAGTAAATAATGATATTCGTCAAGATGGCAATACGAGTCAAATGATTCTTAAGATTGATGAGTTAATTGCTGAGATTTCTAAATATGTTGCATTACATCCAGGTGATATTATTGCAACAGGTACACCAGCAGGAGTAGGAGCAGGCATGAATCCTCCGCAATACTTGCAACCTGGTGATGAAGTCAAAGTAACGATCGATAATATTGGAACACTTACAAACTTTATTGCAAAAGAAGAAGAATAGTTAGATATTAGGATTGGAGCTGGGACATTAAATTGTTCCAGTTCTTGTCTTTTTAAAGAGAAAAACTCTGGAGCGAGGATAAATTTATTCCCTGCTCCAGAGTTTATTATAAATATTATTTTCCGATACCGAACATACTTGAAATCGGTCCATTAGGTAAGATAATACCTATTGCCATTGTAACGATAATTAGAGCGATAGTCCCCCAGAATAAACCTTTATGAGACACGCCACGTTGTTTACGTACTAATGTGACTTCCATAAGTGCTACAACGCCGACACCACAGACCATTTTTAAAGTTAATAACATGTGCATGCTTCCTGTTGCGGTAGCAAATTCTTCTACCACTTGCCAAACACCGCTGAACAAGATTAATACTAAGAATAATCTTAAAGTCATATGCAATGGTTTATAAGCTTTCTTTGGTGCGCCGGATTGAGTAAAACTGAGATAAGAGACGATAAATAAAATAATACCGATTACCCAGCTGAAAATGTGTAAGTGTAACATACGTTTTCCTCATTTCTTCAATATTTCATGTTCAATCATAACATATATAGGATTAAAGATTATAATGCCAACAATTGTTAACGTATTATTTTGTTTCTTATATCAATTAGATATTAAACAGTTATTTTTCTTGAGCTTTATAGCCGATCATATTAATAATGTCTTTAGGTGAACTGTATGGAGGTGCATATGCAGTTTCGAATTCAGTTAGCTCATCTACAGTCATATCATTTTGCATAGCTAGTGATAAAATGTCAATGCGTTTATCAGCTCCTGCTTTACCTACAGCAGCTGCTCGGATGATTTTTCTAGTATTCTTTTCGAAATATACACGTAAGTGAAGCGGTGCAGCACCAGGGAAATAACCCGCATGATTCATTTGTTTGGATTCAACCATAGTGTAATCAAAGTGTTTCAAGTCTGCAGGAGTAACGCCGACACTCGCCAAGGTATAATCAAAGAATTTTACTACATTGGCAGCTAAAAAGCCTTTAAAAGGAATATTACGAGTTTGAGTAATATGCTCAGCTGCAATGCTGGCTGCACGATGCGCACCCCAAGCTAAAGGAACATGAGTAGGTAAATCAACGTGGCGATAACGATAAGAAGCAATATCACCAATCGCATATACATTTCGATAATTAGTCTGGAAGAACTCATTTACTGGAATATAACCGGCATCGTCTTCCTCGATACCAGCGTCTTCTAGAAACTCGGTGTTAGGCTTAATGCCGATGCCTTCAATAATGATATCAAAATCTTCCGTCTTTCCTGATTTGAAATGAACCGTTTTACCGTCTACAGATTCAACTTCTTCATTCAGACGGTAGTCAATATTTTGTTCATCCATCGTATCAAAGACAACTTGATTCATATCTTGGTCCATCAATTTATTGATTGCTTCAGAACGATGAATTAAAGTGGTTTGAATACCTCTATTGTAAAAGTTCTCCAATACTTCTAAGGAAATATATCCTGCTCCTACAATAAGAGCCTTCTGTACATTATTTTCTTCAATATAAGATTCAATCGCATCTGTATCTTCTAAATTACGCAAAGTAAAGATCATGTCACTGTCTAAAGGCAGCCGATTAGCGCGACAACCTGGACTCATCACTAAATAATCGTAATGCTCAGTAAAAGTAGTATTATTTTTTAAATCTTTTACGGTTACGGTTTGATGATTAGGGTCCACATGAATGACTTCGTGAAATACTTTAGCCGTAACATCTTTCTTTTCTTTAAATTGTTCAGGAGTAAAATGCAACAGTTCTGAGCGCTTCTCGATGATGTTGCCGAGATAATAGGGGAGCCCGCAGTTTGCAAAGGTAACATCACGGTCTTTTTCGAATAGAGTGATTTCACATTCAGAATCTAAACGTCTGAGTTGGCTGGCAAATGTAGCACCGCCAGCGACACCTCCGATTACAATTACTTTCGTCATAATTTTTACCTCCATTTATGTTTATATATGAAAAAGACAAGGTTATTGACTTTGAGTACGTATCTATATATGTACTCAAGCAAACCTTGTTTAATCTAAAAAGTAATTTATCTGGAATAAACTTTCGTTTCTTCATTATATGGGATATTCAGGCTGAAGAAATCATTCAGATATCTTCCGATGCCGTTTTGATTATTAGAATAAGTAATTTCATTAGCAATATGCTTGAGTTCGTCTAAACCATTTGCCATAGCGACACCATGTTTAGCATATTTAATCATTTCCGTGTCATTATCTTCATCGCCGAAAGCAATGATATGATTGCGGTCGACACCTAATTCGTCTTTGACACTATCAATGCCACGTGCTTTACTAATACCTCTTTTTACAATTTCAATAACTGGAAAAGGCGCACCCCAACGTCTATGTTCAATACTTTCAGCGTAGAAGCGGGATAACATTTGTTTAACGCGAGGAATCATCACTTCATCTGCTTCGACTAAAATTGAAGTCGGCGGTTCTTTCAATTGGTTTACAATATCACCTGTTTCAATTTTTGGGTTGCCCATTGAAAAACCATCGAATAAATGTTGATCGAAATTATCGATGTAAACATGATCTTTTACTTCGGCAATAATATTTTTAACTTGCATTTTTTGCAGAGATTCAATAATACTTGAGGCTAAATCCGGATCAAGCGTTTCATGTGTGACAGGTGCATCTGAATCAGTTGGATTATGTACAAATGCCCCGTTGAAATTGACTATAGGAGTATCAAGGCCTAATTGTTCATAATAAGGCTTGCTGGCACGAAAAGGTCTGCCTGTGGCTATCATAATATAATGACCTTGTTCTTTAAGTTTTTCTAAGACTTTTAAAGTGTAAGGTGAGATTTCTTTTTCATCGTTCAATAATGTTCCGTCTAAATCTAAACAAATTAAATAAGGTTCCATAAAATTATCTCCTTAATGCTGAGGGATAGTGTTCAATTTTATAAAATCGTTAAATTCAAGTCTAAGAGGGGTGATGAAATAATTGTCATTATAATTATTTCTATCCTGGTCCCTGAGGTCATACGTCAGGTTAATATTTTATCCAATATATTACAGTTACAAACATTGCAGATTAAAATAGCGCTGCAGTATGACGTCACACCTAATTCAGTGTATTCTAATAATAGCATTTTATTGGAGTTTTGTCGGATATTTGATATATTTGTATTAATAATTATTGCTTAGAGAGGTGAGCGAAATGGAAGAAGCATTAAAAGATAATATTCTAGGCGCATTAGAGAATGTAATTGACCCTGAATTAGGCATTGATGTCGTAAACTTGGGTTTAATATATAAAGTAGACCTTGATGATGATGGTTTATGCAAAGTTGAAATGACTTTAACTTCAATGGGTTGTCCGCTTGGACCGCAAATCATCGAACAAATTAAAATGGTGCTTGCAGAAATTCCTGAAATTCAAGATACAGAAGTGAATATCGTATGGAATCCACCATGGAATAAAGACATGATGTCACGTTACGCAAAAATTGCGTTAGGTGTCAGCTAATATATAATTAAATAAAGTTGTCAATAAAGAGAAACGATACATTATAAAAACGAAGCTGCTAGAAAGCATTACGTAGATGTATATCGTTTCTCTTTTTGTTTTTTGAAACAGTTACTCACAAAATTGTCACATTTTAATTGTGCAGGTTTTTCTAATATTGAGAATTAAATCAAAATATATATAATAACTTGATATTGCAAGAGTATTACATTAAGATTACAATTGGTAATTATGACGCAATAGTGCTTTCCATATAAAAATACATAGCACTGAATAACGGAAAATTTTAAAATGGAAAGAAAGGTAAGTGCATGAACAATTTGAAGCGCAGTTCAGGAAATAACAACTCGCCGAAGAAGATGAATTACATGCCTGGCCTCGATGGGTTACGAGCAATTGCGGTTCTAGGAATCATTATTTATCATTTAAATAAACAATGGCTCGCAGGCGGTTTCTTAGGTGTAGATACATTCTTTGTTATTTCTGGATATTTGATTACAAGTCTCTTGTTGATTGAATATAAAAAGAATGGAAGAATTGATTTAAAAAAATTCTGGTATAGACGAATTAAACGCTTGATACCTGCTATGGTATTTGTGGTCAGCATCGTGACCATTATCACATTGATATTACAGAGAGACGAAATCATAAGAGTAAAACAAGATGCATTTGCGGCCCTCTTTTATGTATCCAACTGGTGGTACATTGCTAAAGACGTCAACTATTTTGACCAATTCTCATTTGAACCGATGAAACATTTATGGTCATTAGCGATAGAAGAACAATTTTATCTGTTTTTCCCGTTGGTTTTAATCTTATTGCTTCGCAAAGTTAAAAAACCAAAACAGATTACATTGATTTTTTGGGTAATATCTTTAGTTTCATTGCTTGCAATGGTACTTCTGACACATCCAGGAATGAATTTCTCACGTGTATATTTCGGTACAGATACAAGATTGCAAACTTTATTATTAGGCGTAATTTTAGCCTTTGTCTGGCCGCCGAATCGTTTGAAGAAAGATCCACCGCTCGCGGTGCGTTCTCTCGTAGACATTGTAGGGGTCATTGCATTAGCGATTTTAATCTGTCTCTTCATATATGTAGATGATCAAAGCTATTGGATTTATAACGGCGGATTCTACTTGATTTCAGGTATCACATTATTTTTAATTGCCAGTATCGTACATCCGTCTGGGCTCTTAGCCAGATTTATGGGTAATCCTATATTTGTGTATCTCGGCAAACGTTCGTATAGTTTATATCTATGGCATTTTCCAGTGATTATCTTTACGCATCGTTACTTTGTAGCTGGACAAATTCCAGTATATGTATATTTGATTGATTTGCTCTTGACGGTAGGAATGGCAGAGTTCTCATATCGTTATGTAGAAACGCCTTTCCGCAAAAAAGGTTTCAAAGCCTTGTCAGTGCAAAAATGGACAAAAGGTGCGGTGGTACGTTGGATTCTCATCCTTCTCATCTTGATTCCATTTATCCTGATATTAGCTGGTTTATTCGATAAATATGGAAAAGATACGGTCGGAGATAAGGCAACACAATTTGATACAAACAGTATTGATAAATATGTAGTTCGACCTATTCCATATGGCAAGATGGACTTCTTAGGCAACGGCGGAGGCAAGGAACCTGAAGAGAATACCGAGGTTTATGAAAATGAAAAACCACTCTTAATTGGTGACTCCGTAATGGTAGATATCGGTGAATACTTTAAAGAAAGTGTTCCGCGTTCAGTGATTGACGGTAAAGTTGGCAGAAACATGTACCAAGCGAAACCACTGATTGATTCTCAATATGGACATTATAATCAAAAAGGAGACAAGGTTATCATTGAACTAGGTACCAATGGAGATTTCGATAAAAATCAACTTGATTCTGTTATCGATTCATTTGGTAAAGCGGATGTTTATCTGGTCAACACACGTGTGCCGCGTTCTTATGAAAAACATGTAAACGAATTGATGAAAGAAGCGGCGGATAAACATAAAAATGTGAAATTAGTGGATTGGTACAGCAGATCAGCTGGCCACACTGAATACTTTGCTCCTGATGGTATTCATCTAGAATACTCTGGTGTTAAGGCACTCTCTGATGAAATTATTAAAACAATGGGTTTAAAGAAAGATAAAGATTAGACGCAACTCTTAAAGGTAGAGGCTGGGACAACATTTTGTTCCAGCTTCTTCACTTTTAAAATTTTTCTTTTCAGAGAGGGTAATAGGTTGAAATAAGACTTTAAAATAGCTTATACTATTATTAAGGTCAAAGTAAGTCAAAGTCAAGAGAGGTTCTTGGCTCAGTATACTGAATCGACAGAGGTGAAATGAATTGGATGCAAATAAAATGACATATGCTGTGCAAGAGGCATTGCAAGCAGCTATTGAAATTGCTAAGCAGCATGAACAGCAAAGCGTAGAAGCGGAAGCGGTGTTGCTTGCGGCATTAAATGGAGATGAAAGTCTTTATAAAAGTGTCTTAGAGCGTGCCAATATAGATACAGAAGCGCTTTCTGAAGCTTATGAAAGTAAATTAAAACACTATGCCACAGTGAAAGGTGACAATGTTCAATACGGACAGTTTATCGGTAATAATACAAATATCCTCTTTAATAAGGCTGAAACGATTATGGAAGCTTATGAGGATGATTTTGTTTCTATGGAGCATCTTTTGCTTGCGGCGATTGAAACAAATGAAACGACTCAACAATTTGTGGGTAATAAAGATGAAGTCATCAAAGAAATTATTAAGAAAGTCAGAGGAGGAAATCACGTGACATCTCAAAATCCTGAAGCAAACTATGAAGCACTTGAAAAATATGGACGTGACTTGGTAGAAGAAGTCCGTCAAGGTAATATGGATCCGGTTATTGGACGTGATGAAGAAATTCGTAATACTATCCGGATTATAAGTCGAAAAACTAAGAATAATCCTGTATTAATAGGGGAGCCTGGTGTAGGTAAAACGGCTATTGTCGAAGGGTTAGCACAACGTATCGTGAAAAAAGATGTCCCTGAATCTTTATTAGATAAAACGATTTTCGAATTAGATTTAAGTGCTTTAGTAGCCGGCGCAAAATACCGTGGTGAATTTGAAGAGCGCTTAAAAGCAGTCTTGAAAGAAATCAAAGATTCAGATGGCAGAATTATCTTGTTCATCGATGAATTGCATATGCTGGTCGGAGCAGGTAAAACAGACGGTGCTATGGATGCCGGCAATATGTTGAAACCAATGCTTGCGCGTGGTGAGTTGCATTGTATCGGTGCAACTACTTTAAATGAATATCGTGAATATATTGAGAAAGATTCTGCCTTAGAACGTCGTTTCCAAAAAGTAGGCGTGTCTGAACCAGATGTAGAAGATACGATTTCAATCTTGCGTGGATTAAAAGAACGTTATGAAGTTTATCATGGTGTCAGAATTCAAGACCGTGCATTAGTGGCTGCAGCAGAATTATCAGACCGTTACATTACAGACCGTTTCTTACCAGATAAAGCGATTGATTTAGTAGACCAAGCTTGTGCAACTATTCGTACTGAAATGGGTTCTAACCCAACAGAACTCGATCAAGTCAATCGTCGAGTAATGCAGTTGGAAATTGAAGAAAATGCTTTGAAACATGAATCAGACAGTGTCAGTCAACAACGTCTGAAAGAATTGCAAGAAGAACTATCTAATGAAAAAGAAAAACAATCTTCTCTTCAATCTCGTGTGGAACAAGAAAAAGAAAAAATTGCGAAACTGCAAGAAAAACGCGCAGAATTAGATGAAAGTCGTAAAGCATTGGAAGATGCAGAAAATAATTATGATTTGGAAAAAGCCGCAGAATTACAACATGGCAAAATTCCGAAATTGGAAAAAGAATTACGTGATTTAGAAGATGCCTTCCAAGATGAACAAAGTGAAGATCACGAAAGAATTATTCGCGAAATTGTTACTGATGAAGAAATTGGAGATATTGTCAGTCAATGGACAGGTATTCCAGTTACTAAATTAGTCGAAAGCGAACGTGACAAATTATTGCATTTGAATGATATCTTACATGAACGTGTGGTCGGACAAGACAGAGCGGTGGATTTAGTCGCAGATGCGGTTATCAGAGCAAGAGCTGGTATCAAAGACCCTAATCGTCCGATCGGCAGTTTCTTATTCTTAGGTCCTACCGGTGTAGGTAAGACAGAATTAGCTAAAGCTTTAGCTTCTTCCTTATTTGATTCAGAAAAACACATGATTCGTATTGATATGAGTGAATATATGGAAAAACATTCCGTTTCAAGATTGATTGGAGCGCCTCCAGGCTATGTAGGTCATGATGAAGGGGGACAATTAACAGAAGCAGTACGTCGTAACCCTTATTCTGTTATCTTGTTAGATGAAGTTGAAAAAGCACATTCAGATGTGTTCAATGTCTTACTGCAAATCTTAGATGAAGGCCACTTGACTGATTCTAAAGGACGTAATGTAGATTTCAAAAATACGATTATTATTATGACAAGTAATATCGGTTCTCAAATTTTACTTGAACAAGTAAAAGAAACAGGTGTGATTTCTGAAACTACAGAATCAGCAGTGATGACCAGCTTAAATCAATACTTTAAACCTGAAATTCTCAATCGTATGGATGACATTGTGCTCTTCCGTCCATTATCAGTTGGCGACATGAGTATGATTGTAGAAAAAATCCTTACAGAACTTAATATTCGCTTACTTGATCAACGTATTTCTATTGAAGTGTCAGATGCAGCGAAAAAATGGTTAGGTGAAGAAGCTTACGAACCTCAATTTGGTGCAAGACCTTTAAAACGTTTTGTACAACGTCAAATTGAAACACCATTAGCACGTATGATGATTAAAGAATCTTTACCAGAAGGTACCACTGTAAAAGTTGATTTAGGTGAGAATGAATTAAACTTCAAAGTAGAAGAAGCATCATTAAATTAATGAAGAACATGAAAAGGCTGGAATCTCTTAATTTTAAGAGATTCCAGCCTTTTTAAAATAAATTTATCACTGTTTGCTGTCTTCAACAGGAGTTGAATCTTTAACTGGTTTCATGAGTGCATCTAAAATTGCGACTACAATTGTGAAGATGACTGCAAATACGATTGGGATAATAAAATTCAATTTACCGCCGCCTGCTAAACTGTTTAATACAAAGTTCACCATTTCAAGCAGCAATACTGACCAGAATAGTACCATAATGTATCTCATCTGTAGTGCCTCCATAGAATTATCTTTAGTTTAATTATAGATTACAACAAGAACTTTGTATAGTGATGATAGTAAAATTGAGTATTTTCTCTGGATTTAATTTTAATCTGCATATCAGAATAATTGTGATACAGGGCCTCAGATATTATAATAGTAGAAGTAATTCCATAAGATATGATAGTTAAAGCACTTGTATTTAAAAAGTGGAATATGATAAATTAATACCTGGTATTAAAAATTTTTTAAGAAGGTGTAAAACCATGGACGTGGGTATTAAAGGTTTCGGAACTTATGTTCCGGAAAAGGTAGTTGACAATGCCTATTTTGAAAGTTTTTTAGAAACATCAGATGAATGGATTTCTAAAATGACAGGAATTAAAGAACGCAGATGGGCAGGAGAAGATCAAGAAACATCAGATCTTGCATATGAAGCGAGCGTTAAAGCAATTAAAGATGCAGGTATTCAACCTGAAGATATAGATATGGTTATCGTGGCAACTTCAACTGGAGATTTTCCATTTCCAACTGTAGCTAATATGCTTCAAGAGCGACTTGGATTAGGTAAAGTAGCGACAATGGATCAACTTGCAGCTTGTTCAGGCTTTATGTATTCATTAATTACTGCTAAACAATATGTATTATCAGGCGATTATCAAAATATATTAGTAGTCGGTGTAGATAAATTATCTAAAATCACAAATATGACGGACCGCTCTACTGCTATTCTTTTCGGAGACGGCGCAGGTGCTGCTGTAATAGGTGAAGTGTCAGAAGGACGCGGAATTATCAGTTACGAAATGGGCTCTGACGGCAGTGGCGGTAAATATTTATATCTTAATCCGGAAAATGGTAAAATCTTCATGAATGGGCGTGAAGTCTTTAAATTTGCAGTACGTATTATGGGAGAAGCTTCACGTAATGTAGTTGATAAAGCAGGTATGACTGCAGATGACGTAGATATGTTTATTCCACATCAAGCGAATATCAGAATTATGGAATCAGCTCGAGAACGTTTAGGAATCCCTAAAGAAAAAATGAGCGTTTCAGTAAATAAATACGGCAATACTTCAGCGGCTTCTATTCCGTTAAGTATCGGCCAAGAACTTGAAAACGGCAGAATTAAAGATGATGATGTCTTAGTTCTTGTTGGATTCGGCGGCGGCCTGACTTGGGGCGCAATTACACTAAGATGGGGAAAATAGGAGGATAAAGTATGAGCAAAGAGCAACGCGTTGTAATTACAGGACTAGGCGCATTATCTCCACTAGGTAATGATGCACAAACTTCATGGGAAAATGCCTTGAAAGGTGTAAATGGTATTGATGAAATTACACGCATCGATACTTCTGATTATAATGTACACCTAGGCGGAGAACTAAAAGACTTTAATATTGAAGATTATATCGAGAGAAAAGAAGCACGCCGTATGGATCGCTTCACTCAATATGCAGTAGTTGCTGCAAGAGAAGCGGTAAAGGATGCGCAATTAGATATTAATGATACTAACGCTGATAGAATCGGTGTATGGATTGGTTCAGGTATCGGCGGAATGGAAACATTTGAGGTTGCACATAGCCAATTACTTAACCGTGGTCCTCGCCGTGTCAGCCCATTCTTTGTACCAATGTTGATTCCAGATATGGCAACAGGTCAAGTATCTATTGATTTAGGTGCTAAAGGCCCTAACGGCTCAACAGTAACTGCTTGCGCAACAGGTACCAATTCAATTGGTGAAGCATTTAAAATCATTCAACGCGGTGATGCTGATGCTATGATTACAGGCGGCAGTGAAGCACCTATTACACATATGGCAATCGCAGGTTTCAGTGCAAGCCGTGCCTTGTCTACAAACGATGACAAAGAAACAGCTTGCCGTCCATTCCAAGAAGGCCGTGACGGCTTCGTTATGGGCGAAGGTGCAGGCGTATTAGTGATTGAATCATTAGAATCTGCTCAAGCACGTGGTGCAGAAATTTATGCGGAAATTGTAGGTTATGGTTCAACAGGTGACGCTTACCATATTACTGCTCCAGCTCCTGAAGGCGAAGGTGGTTCTCGCGCAATGCAAGCAGCTATGGATGATGCAGGTATTCAACCTAAAGATGTCCAATATTTAAATGCTCATGGTACAAGTACGCCAGTGGGTGACTTAAATGAAGTATTGGCAATTAAAAATACTTTCGGCGATGCTGCAAACAGCTTGAAAGTCAGCTCAACTAAATCAATGACAGGTCATTTATTAGGGGCTACAGGTGGTTTAGAAGCTATCTTCTCAGCACTTTCAATTCGCGACAGCAAAGTTGCACCGACAATTCATGCGGTAACTCCAGATCCAGAATGCGATTTAGATTTTGTACCGAATGAAGCTCAAGATTTAGATATTACTTATGCAATGAGTAACAGTCTTGGATTTGGCGGACATAATGCAGTTCTTGTATTGAAAAAATTTGCAGACTAAACGTATTATTAAATGAATGAAAAGCATTTGAAGCGATAAATCGAATCGTTTCAAATGCTTTTTTTATTTTTAGATTTTTAGCAAGTGTTAGAAGTATAAATACTTAACTTAGAATAAAAGTATTATTTTAGGGATAATTGTATATAATGAAGTTAACTGTTTTTTTAAATTTTACTGCAACTTATTAAAATAATATGTACAAATTAATTATCAGAGGAGGGTGAAAAGCATGCGACAATTTAATCAACTTTCCAGAACATTAAAAGCTAGAATGCTCTGCGACTTTTTG